>NZ_JBEYYR010000013.1:0-209648 GCF_040645635.1 Streptomyces sp. NPDC046727 | reverse complement strand
CGGAAGCGCCGTTCGCGCTGCGGCAGCAGCGGCTCAAGGCGATCCCACAGCTCATCCGACACGATCCACGGCGACGTCCCCACACCGAGCCGAACGCTCAACCCCCACCCCGGACACGGCCATCAGCGCCGAACCACCTCATTGTGTTAGAGGTCCTAACAAAGGCGCTGGACGTGTCGGTGGGTGATGAGGCAGGTGGCGAGGCCGAGGAAGGCTTCGTGGATGTCGTCGCGTCGTTCCCATCGGATGCGTAGGCGGCGGAAGCCGTGCAGCCAGGCGATGGTGCGCTCGACCACCCACCGGTGAACGCCCAGACCAGAGCCGTGCGGGATGCCTCGGCGAGCGATCACAGGTTTGATGCCTTGGGCCCAGACGAGACGGCGGTACTTGTCGTGGTCGTAGCCCCGGTCGGCCAGCAGCCTGTCAGGCCGTCTCCGCGGTCGGCCGACCAGGCCGGCGACGGACGGAACTTTCGCGAGCAGAGGTATCAGCTGAGTGACGTCGTTGCGGTTTCCGCCGGTCAGCGACACCGCAAGTGGGATGCCCTGCCCGTCGACGAGGATGTGGTGCTTGCTGCCCGGACGTGCTCGGTCGACCGGGCTGGGACCGCTTTTGGGCCTCGTCGGGCAGCCCGGACGTGGCTGGAGTCGATCACCGCCCTCGACCAGTCCAACTGCTTCGCCGATCGCAGCCTCGTCAGCAGGACGGCATGGAGCCGATCCCACACTCCGGCCTCGTTCCACCATGCCAGGCGTCGCCAGCACGTCATGCCTGAGCCGAAGCCGAGCTCCTGGGGCAGGTACTCCCACTGGATCCCGGTATGCAGCACGAACAGGATCCCGCACAGAGCCTGCCGGTCAGGAACCCGAGGCCGCCCCGACACCAGCTTTGGCTCCGGGACCGGCAGCAACGGCTCGATCAACAACCACAGTTCATCCGAGACGATCCACGGCCGGGAGTTACTCTTCGTCACGAACGGACCAACGAGCATCCAAGCCGACAGTCACACCATCAACTACTTCTGTTAGGACCTCTTAGGCGCTGTTAGAGCCCGGACGTGGTCCCCATGGCCAGGAGGCGGGTGGGTAATTTGAGCGGCAATAATCACAGACCACCCGTGCGGGTGATTATTCAGCTTTCCGCAGGCTGTCGAGTGGACCCTCCTCCGGGATTCCGTGATCATGGGAAATATGACAGCAAGTCCTTGGCAGTGGGCATTGGTAATTGTGCTGATTGTCGCCGGGTTGCTTCTCGCTGGCATCGCCTGGAAAATGGCAATTGGAACACATCAGGCAGCCACCGAAAGTAGCGTTCTTGCCGGTATCGGGGGAGGGTTGATTACGGGCTTCGCTGTTAGCCTATCCGTATTCTTCCTGCAGCACTCTTTCGAGAAAACTCAGGAAGAAGCTACGTGGCGTGCCAATGTGCAATTATCTTCACGGATCTCTGGCTTCGACCCGCATCGTCATTCGATCAAGGACCTTTCTTTTGCAGGTAAGGAGTTGCTTGATGCAGACTTTAGTGGAATGGATCTGGAGGGCTATTCGTTTCGCGACGCTAAGCTGCATGGTGCAGTTTTCGATGACGCCAATCTGAGAGGAGCCAATTTTATTGGAGCTGATCTATCCGAGGCTAGCCTCAGGCGTGTGAATCTTGAGCGTGCACTGTTGCTGAGTACGCGCATGCATCTGACTGATCTAAGGGGTGCACGGTACAAGAAGACAGAGGTGAACTACCTGACCTGCTGGCCGCGTCAATTCTTCTCGACTGTAATTCGAAGCGGCGGTCTGCGCCCGATGCCGAAATGGGAGCTCGGCGGTGTCACCCATCAAGCTGCCACAGGCGTTCTCTGCTAATCGAAACGCTCGCATCCGGTCGCACAGCACCCTGGTAGTGGGGTTCACCGCACAGAAATCGGAGCTTTGCTGCCAAACGAGAGGAAGAGCCCCTCCAGGTGGTCCCGGAGGCAGAGCAGCCAGCACAGGTGCTGGGTCTGATGACTCCACTACAGGATCGGGGGCAAAAGTAGAAGGCCGTTCGCGGTGGGTCAGCTCGCAAGGCAGAGGTGCATCAGCTGGCGGCTTCGAGGAAAGGGGTGGCTGCGAAGAAGCAGCCGGGGGAGAAGACGGCGGCGAGACCGATAGCCTGGGCATGGCGACCGGCGACGGCAAAGGTACGGTGCCGGCCGCAGGCTGACCCCGCTGGATGGCGGCTCGAAGACGGAGTCACCCCTCCATGAAGCCCAGCGCTGTGTCCGGGCGGCAATGCACACATGGCGGCACCTGCTGACGCGTCACGGGGCGGCATCAACCACTTTGCTTCGCTGCCCAGCAGTGTCCGGCGTGAACCCCGTCCACGTTCCGGCGGTTCAGGCCGTACTGGACCAGCCAGTCGGGATCGAGCGGCTGGCTTTGCGCACCGCGCTACCGCTCGGCCTCGCGCCGCTCCTCCTCTGCAATCCACCGGTCGATCTGGGGCGAGGCTCGCCCGGGACTGCTGCTCCACACACGCCGCGCGAAACGCAGCCAGTCGAGTCGGGGCGCACCGTCGTTCATGGGTTCGATTCTATTGACTCGCAACGGATCAGTTCTCGCCAAGTTCATAACGGACGATGATCTTCCAGGCTGATCTGCGCAGAACGGCGCGAAGAAGCCACAGGTCAGAGCCTTATGGCGACTTTGTACAACAGGGCTGGAACGCCAACTCGCTTACTGGCGACCACATTGGGCACTTGGCCGACTTTGCAACCCTTGATCGGGTCAAGGTCCCCTCCAGCCGTTTACCGTCTACCGCAAGACGCGGAGGCCGCCCTGCCGGGGGCGGCCTCCTGAAGCGTCCCGCACCTGCCACCAGAGCAACGACGACAAGGAGGACTCCACCATGCAATCACAGAGAGGGTGCGCCGCGCGGATCGAGTGGGCCCGCCCCCGCCTGACCGACATCCTGGTGTCGGGCACTCTCTACTACCTGCTCCACCTGCAACCGCAGGTCCACGAGCTCATCGCAGCGACGGTCGGCCTCGCCGCCCTCCGCTGCTTCCAGATCCACCGTGTCTGAAACCGCGCGCTGAAGTTCAAATCGGTGTCGACTTGAAGCTGCCCGGGCCATGAACGACCGGCCCGGGCAGCCGTCAGCTGTCACCCGACATCCGCCCTGCCCCACCGACGAGCTCAAGCAGTCGGTTCATACGGTGGAGTCCAGCGGGCGAAGGTAGGGGTTCCGCGAGCAGACTTGCAGGGCCGTCGCGCGGGCCTTGTCGAAGGCCGTCATCACCGCGCCCTTGTCGAGTCCGCGGGCGTGGGCTTCCGTGGTTCCGTTGGGCCGATACTCGGTGCGGGGCTCGGCGACCGCCTTGGTGACGGAGTCGCCCTCGAACTCCCATGTCCACCGGCCGGCCAGCGGCAGCGGTTCGTACGAGGAGTTTCCGTCGGACTCGTACGCCGCCATCGCGTAGTGGACGAACTGGCGGTCCGGCACGCGCGTCCGGACGCCTCCGCCGCCGTCCCACCGCTCACGTTCCCCAGGACCGACGGCGCCATGACGTGTGACCTTGTTCTTTGGCCACCTGTCGGCGTGCATCGCGTCCATCTCCTCTGCGCGATCGTCGTTCCACTGATCGGCCACCTGCTGGGCGTGGTCCCGGTCCGCGAAAGGAAGCTCGCGGCCTCCGAGCGTGACGACGAACACGGGCTCGACGCCGAACACGGTACCTGGTTGCGCCATGTCGTTCCCGTCCCTCCACAGGTCTTGCCCCTGCCCGGTCCTTTGGTGGGGCACGGCGGGAAGCCCCTTGGTCGCGTCGGCGAGCCCAGAGTGCAGGAGGAACCCCGGCAGGGGTGCCGTCGGGTCCATGGCCCACTCGGCAGCGGCCATGACCTCGTCGTCCAGCGCGTCAAGGAGGTGGCCGTAGCGGTCCACGGTGGTGGTGATGGACTCGTGGCCCAACCGGGCCTGGATCGCGGGCAGCGGAACCTTCGCCGCGATCAGCCACGCCGCGTGAGAATGGCGGAGGTCATGGAAGCGCGGCCTCTTGATCAGGCCGAACTTCTCCGCAGTCAGCTGCATCGCCGGCACCCAACGCAGGCGGCGGAACGTTCCTGCATCTCATCGGCCACCCTCGGGGCCGGTGAAGAGCAGGTCGTCCGGCGCCTTGCCCTTGGGCCGGCGGCGGAGCATCTGGTCCAGCTGGTGAGTGATCACGATGGTGCGGCGGCTCTTCTTCGTCTTCGGAGCCCCCAGGTACGGCTTGCCGTCCTCGTCCCGCTTCCAGGCGCGCTGGATCCGGATCGCAGGGCGGCCATTCCGGCGGCGCAGGTCGCGTGGCTGAAGCGCGGTGATCTCACCCCAGCGACCGCCGGTCTCCGCGAGTTCCTTTGCATCCTCCGCCATGCACTCATGGACCCACGCCCACTCCTCGCGTTCGAGGAAGACCATCTCCTCCTCGACCTCTTCGCCGTCCAGGCGCGACAGCCGCGTGTAGCTGCACGGATTCGTCGTCCGCAGCTGAGGCTCGGCGTCAACTGCGGCCTGGAGGACCGCATGGAGCAGGCCGTGCTGGTTCGCGACCGTCTTCGGCTTGTACTTCGTGCGGGGCTTGCGGTCCTTCTCGTCGTGCGGGGCCGGCGCTCCGGCGGAGAGGTCGTTGACCCACTGCTGGATCATCTCGCGGGTGATGCCGCCCTCTCCGTCCCGAACGGAGTAGCTCTTGAACCACGGCGACATGTTCTGCTCGACCAACCGCCGGTACTTCGCCTTGGTGTCACCCTGGACACCGGTGAGCAGGTCGATCTGCTTCATGGCGTACGGCTCGAACATCTCCGACTCCCTCTTGCCTGTCCGGGATCCTCCTGCACGCCAGCGGACGACGTAGTTGGACTCCCCGTCCTTCCTTTGCTTGGTCTCGATGTACGCCAATGTCCAAGACCGTAATCGAGGACCGGTGCCCACTCCGTGCCCACCGGAACCAGCAAAAGATCCCCTCTCACCGGCGTTTCCGCAGGTCAAAGGGGGTCTGAAGAAGTGGAGCCCAGGGGAGCGTCGCGGTAACTGACCGCGCACTACGGGCCTGTTGGGCGCTGTATGCCGTCCTCACGCTCCCCGCCCAGCTGGCCGGCGAGCTTTCCGTACACCCCAACGTGTGTCATCACGCCTACCGGGTCGCTATCGGCTTCGACTTCATGGCCGTCGACGCGATCGTCGGCCGCCTCCTCCAAGAGGAATCCCTCGCCCTGGTCAAGCACATGGGGTACCACCAGCCCGGGACCAGCAGCACCGGTGGCATACCGTCAGCGCCGGAGAACGGATGCACCGATGCCGAGCGGGACGCGGTCCGCGCCTACGCCCGCCGGGAATGGAACGCCGCCCAGGAGCAGTGGTCCTGATCCCGGCCCCACTGGGTTCGAAGTGGTGTGCCAGCTCACCGAGTTGGCCCCAGAAGCGCCTGGCGGCTGGAGGCTGGCCCGCCCGTTCCTCGCTCGCAAGGGGGAGGTGGGGTTTCGGGTAGCCAGCCTCGGCGGCGCCATGTCGAGGAGTTCGTCCGCACTGCCTGGAGGGCCTCGATGAGCACGTCGGCGTGTCTGACCTGCACGTACTGCTAGGCCTGGGCGAACCGGGCCCGGTAGTCAGCGTGGAGGGCCGCACCGACGCGGTGCGGGCCGGGCTGGTGACTCGGGCGCCGGTACCGGTCTCGCACCACGGCTCTCGCGCACGCCAAACTCAGGATGTGCCGGCGACGTCGCTGGCACTGGCCGATTCGTCCTGTGCCATGCCAAGGAAGCGCCGGATCGCTTCGACCGGCATATCGAGCCCCTCGGACGCGGACTGCTCGTCGCCGAACACCTGCACAGCCTCGGTGACAGCCACAGCCAGTTCAATCTCTGCCTTGCGGACCTTGGCCTCGGCCTTGTCCACGGTGTCGACCACCGCCAACTGGCGGCGCTGCTTCTCCTGGAGCCTCTGTTTACGGGAAATGGTTCTGTCAGAATTCTGCACGGACATGACCAAGATCATAATCAGTGGGCGAGCCCGCTTCTAGTTGGCCTGACTTCCTTGCGGGTGAACACTCCACGCTCGGGCCACGACCCACCGCAGACGTCTGGTGCTGGCTCGTCCTTGGCGTCCTCAAACGCCTTGCGCAGCGCCCGGTGCACCGGCGCCGGCGCGGTCGGCTCCAGCGGCACAGGGCCGTCGGGGTTTGGTATCGAGTTCCAGTCGCCTCTCGCCGGTTCGCGTGCCGCCCGCCAGTGGAGTTCTTCGGCGAGAGCCTGCCGCTGGGTCCAGCGCACCGGCGCAAGTACGCGACAGTGCCAGCCGCTTTGGGTTGTGGCCAAAGGGCATCGCACCTCCAGCCGGAGCTGATCGAGATGGATAGTGCCGGCGAAACGGCACTCACTCACATCAATGTCGCTGAGCATCAGGTGCGCCACGTCCGCCGCAACGACAGCACGCACATCGACGCGTCATCGAGTCCGCCCTCGTCTAAGGGCTGTCCCGTAATCCCCGGCGGGCGCACGACGCCGGCTACGGCAGCCTCGCTGCGTTGTCGGAACGCCCGAATACGCCCCGTATGAGGATGCTCCTCCGCCTTGCGATGCACCGCGTCCGACGCCGCGCACTGATCCACCAGGGACTACGGGACAGCCCTCAGCACACCGCCGGGGCCCGGATCCGCTTCGGGCGCCGGGATCAGCTCCTGGGCCGCGCCCGGTGGAGCTGCCAGGCCGCCAGGGCCTCGCGCCGGGTGCCGTCCGGGTGGCGGGCGTGCCAGTCCCGCAGGAACCGGTTGAGCTCGAACTGGGCCCCGATCTCCTGCGGTCGGGCCGCCTGCGGCCGAGTGGCGTGCCAGCGGGCCACCGCCTCGGCGAGGGTGTGGCCCGCATGCCGGGCGACGTAGTCCCGCATGAAGGCGTCGAAGTGGAAGCCGGGCCCGATCTCCCGCAGGAAGTACTCGCGCAGCACCTGGCTGCACCGCTGGCCCTCCGGGATCACGGTGTCACCGTCGACGGGGGCCGTGAGCTGGCGCCCGCCGCGCCGCGCGGGACGTGCCGGCTCCGGCGCGGGGAGACCGTCGAGCGCGGCGGCGAGCCGGGCCGTCAGCGCGGGCTTGCCCCCTGCGGTGGGCAGACCCATCCTGCGGGCCAGGCCGGACAGTTCGGCCAGGGTCCAGTACCAGCGCAGGAGCTCCGCCCCGGTCAATCCGGGAGTCAGAGCGGGCCGGAATCCCTCTTCATTCGCACTCACGTTCCCATCCTAAGGCTGGTCCCGTAACTGCTGTTCACGGTGAGATGATCTTGCTGTGGCTGGTGTGATCACAGCGTCGGAGCCATCTTGGATAGCCCCTGTTCACGGGGCTGAGCCCGCGTAACTTCGGCAAGCTGGTGACAGTGTTGCGGCGGGAGGGTGCGGATGCGGTCCGCAAGGGCCGGCCGTGGAGCCTGCCGCTGGAGGACCGGGCCCTGCTGGTCGCGGCGTGCGCACGAACTTGACGATGCGGCAGCTCGCTCCGCTGTTCGGGGTCTCGAAGTCGGCCGCGGACCAGATCATCGACCACCTTGGGCCGATGCTCGCGCTCCAGCCCCGCAAGCGGTTCGCCAAAGGCACCGTGCTCATCGTGGATGGCACTCTCGTGCCCACTCGCGACCACACGGTGGCCGAGCAGTCCAAGAACTACCGGTATTCCACCGCTCACCAGGTCGTCATCGACGCGGACACCCGACTCGTCGTGATGGTCGGCCGGCCGCTGCCGGGCAACCGCCACGACTCCCATGGCTGGGAGGAGTCCGGCGCCAAGGCCGCCGTCGGCAATACGACCACGATCGCCGACGCCGGCTACCAGGGCACCGGACTGGTCATCCCGCACCGGAAGGCGAAGGGCCAGACCGAACTCCCCGACTGGAAAGAAGAGCACAACCGGTCCCACAAGCAGGTCCGGGCCCGCGTCGAGCACGTCTTCGCCCGCATGAAGACCTGGAAGATCCTCCGCGACTGCCGCCTCAAAGGCGACGGCGTCCACGACGCCATGCTCGGCATCGCCCGGATGCACAACCTCACCCTCGCCGGGTAGGAGAACGGCTCGCACCTCGGGCAACCGCAGCCGAGACCGCACGGAGATCATTTACGGGACAACCCTTAGTTGCCCCCTGCCGTGCCATCTCACGACGAACGGGGTGGCTTGCTCATCCGGGCCCGTATCCAGCTTGGCGGCCCGATCGTGCTGGTGCGGGACAACGTCCGCATCCACCTGACCGCCCCGCTGCGGGAGTTCATCGCAGCCAACGCCGACAGGCTCACTGCATTCCAGCTGCCCTCCTGCGCGCCGGATCTCAACCCGCAGGAGGGCATCTGGTCGCTGGTCAAGCGCGACATTGGCAACCTCGCCGCCGCCGACCTGGGCCAGATCACCCGGGCTGTGAAGCACCGACTCAAGCAGATCCAGTACCGCCCGGACCTGGTCGACCGCTGTCTCACCGGCACCGGCCTGATCGTGGACGGCTGACCGACATCCAGTCGCTGCACGCCACCAAAAAGCCATGGCAGGGGCCCAGCCCTCGTCGTAGGGTCAGCCGACATGGCTGGTAGCCATCACGACAAGCATATCTTTCCCGAACTCAAAACCTACGTCTCCGGATTGACGTCGTGTGTACTCACTGCTGAGCAAGCCGATGAATATTACGCGCTCATCGACCGAAATCGCGAACACCTCACCCAGCACGGCGACTACCAGGCGCTGGCCGCATCGGACTACAAGGCGGCACATGCCGAGCTGCTCAACGACCCCAGCCCGTCCCTCCGCTGCGGCGTCCTCCTTCACAGTGCCCTCATCGGCCGCGTTGACCTTGTGGCCGTCAACCCACCCAAGTACGGCTTCGGATACTGGCTCGACCACGAGGCAACGGGGCATGGGTACGCCACTGCAGCCTGCCGTGCGCTGATCGAGTACGGAGCCACTATGTTGGGCGCCACCGACGTGTTCGCGGGCGTCACCCATGGAAATGGCAAGAGTGGCGCCGTGCTGACCCGGCTCGGCTTCAAGGTCGCCGAGGTCTTCGAGACCTACACCCGATACCACCGGGCCCTCGTCGCCTCACCCTGCGCATATCCTGCATAACGGTGCGATCGGACTGAATCGGTCAGAGTCAGGCGAACGAGACCGAAATCACCCAATCAACTTCAGTGACGTCCCCATATGCCCGACGCGCTCGAAGACCAGTCCGTGGAGGTCGGCTCTGCCCTTGACGACCATGAACAGGAACTCGGCCTGGCCGGTGAAGACCACTTCGCGGAACCGGGCGTCGCCCACGACCTTCATCTGGTCGAACGCTACGTACTTCCCAAAGAGCGCCCGCAGGCGTCGTGTCCGAAGTATGTCCGGCGGAAACCGACGTGGCCTTTGAAGACCGCTGAGTCGAATGCTGGCCACGCGCCGCTTCCCGGCGCTGGCCAAGGCCGTGTACGACGTCACGGACGTGGCCACCGAGGCGTCCTTCGTGACCGGCCTGGACGGGGTCCTCGACGCCGTGGCTGTCCAACTCACCCGGCTGCCGGCGTGACGCTTTGCTCTTGCCCGAGCTTCAGCCGGGGACATTGTGCCGGTGGTCATTCTCGCACTGCGTGCCCGCGATCGAGAGGGACCACCACAGCTGCCCTTTCGCGAGTTGATCGCGAAGTGCGACGTTCTCGGCGATCAGGGCGCCGACTTCTGGGTCTGCTGCCCGGTCTGCACTACCACCTGGCAGCTCAGCCCCCGCCCCTGCCAGCGATGCGTCCTCGCCCAGCAAGTACGCGACCCACAGGATGCGACGAGTGGCCCGTCACCCACGAGATGCTCGAAGCATTACCCCGGGCAAGGAGCTGGCCCACCTGCCCAGTGTCCTGGCTGCGACTGGCGCCCGCCGACCGCCCACCCCGCGACGAACGGCTCATCGCTCTGGAGAAATGGATCACCACCACGGTCCAGGACCGCACCGATCTTGCCGAGCGCCGGATCCTGCACGGCTACGCGGTCTGGCATCACACGGTGGATGGCCGATGCCACGGTCAGCTACCGCGACGAGACCGGCCACTTCGTGCGCCGGCCAGTACAGCACCGACATGCCCGCGGCCTGACTTACGGCACCGTCCGCTGGACCGGCCGGCTCGGCACCATCGACAGCGAGAAACGCTGGGCTGACGCTCGCCGCCTCCTCAACGACGACACGCTGCCGACCCCGGACAGCGCGCGGTGACCCCTACGCACAGAAGATCCCCACCGTCAGCCAACTCACCGTCGATGACGTCTGCTTCGATGGCGACACTGTCTCCATTACGTTCGGCACGTCGCCGGTCGACCCGCCCGCGCCGTTGACCAGCCTCGTCCGCGAGCTCGTCACAACCCGCCGTGGCAAGGACAAGACCGGCACCCGGATCGCTCCACCGCACTGTTCCCTCTCGCGACCGAGCTCCCCGCCGCGATTCTCGCCCGGATGCTCGGTGTCCATATCAAGGTCGCCGTCCAATGGCAGCAGGCATCCGCGGCGGACTGGGCCGCCTACGCTGCCGACGTCAGTCGACGGACGAGGCCGACATGAAACTCGTGGAAGGCCAGTCCAGAACAGTCAGCTCGGGCCATTGCTCTCGCCACCGCGCTGCCTTGGCCTCATAGACTGCCCGTGGAGCAAGCCCCGGGTTCGGCCGAACGACCAGGTTGAACAGGTCCGACAGGCCGAGCGGCGCATACACGCGCCACTGGCCGTTCGTCTCCACTCGTACTCCGAGGCAGATGGTCGTCGCGGCGAAACCGTCGATCGCCGCCTCAGTGGAGTCATACGGCGGGCACGGGACGCCGAACCTGTCCTGATACCAAAGGTGGACTCGCGCTTCGTTGCGGATCTCCACCCCTGCGGGCAGGCCGGCGAAGACTGTGCGTCCGGACGTGTACTTCGGGCTTGTTTCCGGGCCGGAGCCTCAGCTCTTGGTCAGGGTGCGGCCGAGAAGGGACAGCAGGCGGTCCCAGTGAAGCTGCAGTGCCGTGGGGTTGAAGGCATCGGTGTCGGACATGGTGAAGCCGTGGACGGTGCCGGGGTAGATCTCGGAGGTGTAGCCGACACCCGCCGCGGCCAGGGCCTGGTTGAGGTCGCCCAGGGCCTCGGGCGTCAAGTCGCTCTCGGCGTGCCCGAAGTGGACCTCGGCGGTGAGCTTGGAGAAGCTGTCGGGACCGTCGACTCCTACCGGGCCGTGGAATGCGGCGAGGGCGGCTACCTGGCCGGGGTGGGCCGCGGCGGTGCGCGTCGCCAGGAGGCCGCCGATGCAGTAGCCGGTCACCGCGACCGGTCCGGCGCTGACCTCGGGCTGCGCGGTGAGGAACGTGAGATAGGCGTCTGCATCGCTCAGGACGCGTTCTGTGGTGTGCGCCTCGATCAAGGGCATCAACTGGGCGAAGACCGCGGGCCGGACATCCTCTCCGATGTGCTCGGGAAGCTCGATCACCGGTGCCGGGCCGTGCCGGTAGAAGAGGTTGGGCACGAGTACGTAATACCCGTGCCCGGCCAGTTCGCGAGCCATCTCCCGCAGCACGGGCCGGATCCCGAAGCCGTCCGCGTACATCAGCACCCCCGGGTGCCGCCCCCCAACGCCGGGGAAGGCAGCGAACGCGTCGGCCTGCCCGTCCGCAGTGGGAATCTGCAAAATCTTGGTGGGCATGAATTCTCCTGTCGTGGTTGATGCGTCGAGCCTGTGATCAACACGACGGAGGCGGAGCCCGCGCAGTAGCGCAAGATCCTCGATCCAACAGCGGGCCGGCAGCGGCCCGTACGGCGCTCAGAAGGGCACCGGGTCACCAATCCGTGTGTGGCGCAATGCCGTCCCGGTAGTCATGGCTCCAAACGTAGCCCACCGGATGAAGCCGATGCCAGCCCGTCAGGTCCACAGCGCTGTTCGCGAGAATGATCTCGGTCTCGGGGAGGAGTTGGACCGGAACGGCCCAGGAGCGGCGAAGGCGGTCACCGACCGGCAGGTCGAGCTATCGCTGAAGAAGAAGTCCGCGGCAGCCTTCCGGCGGGGTAGAAGACCCGCCTTCGAGCACACAACCAGCGGCTCACCAGCAAACTCGCCCGCACAGCCGTTGTCCCTCTGCCCCGCCGATGAACTCTTCCGGCGCGTACTCATGAGGGTAGAGAGATGGTTGTCGTTGAATGAGAGGACGAGAACCACGTGGATGTGTATGAAGCTGTGGACAGTCGCCGGGCCGTGCGGGCGTTCAGCGATGAGCCGGTACCCAAAGAGGTTCTCGAACGAGTGCTGACCGCTGCCACGCGGGCTCCGTCGAGTGGAAACCTCCAGCCGTGGCGTGTCTATGTCGTGGGCGGCGAGCCCTTGGCCGAGCTGAAGAAGCGTGCGACGGCCAGGGCGCTTGCGGGAGACCCGGGAGATGAGCGGGAGTATCCGATGTATCCGGCCGAGCTGCTTACGCCGTATCTGGACCGCTTTTCCGCCGCGGCCGCCCAGCGGTAGGAAGCGCTGGGAATCGAGCGCGACGACCCCGACAGGCCCATGAAGGTCGCCGCCTTGAACTCGGGGGCGTTCGGAGCGCCGGTCGTGCTGTTCTGCTACCTCGACCGGACGATGGGTCCCGGGCAGTGGGGGATGCGGGGATGTACCTGCAGACGGTCATGCTGTTGCTGAGGGCGGAAGGGGTGCACAGCTGTCCCCAGGTGATGTGGACGATGTATCGCAAGACCGTCAGCCAGATAGTCGGAGCCGATGACGGGCTCATACTGTTCTGCGGTGTCTCGGTGGGATTCGAGAAGGAAGGTGTGCCCCGGCTGCGTACCGGGCGAGCGGATGTGACGGAAACAGTGAGCTTCATCGGAGTGTGACCGTCAGGCGGTCAAGATCAGCAGGACCAGTCTATGGGCCACTTGACCCCTAACACGTGACGACGTTGGCTGCCAGGCCGTGGGGGCTGTCCCGCATGAAGCCGTATCCGGAATCAGCCGTGGTGGTGTCGGCCGCGGTGGTGCTGGTTCCGGTCAGCCAGACCGCACGATGGCCGGGGCAGGAGGACCTGATCCTGCCGACCATGGGCCGCCACAAGCGCAGCGAGACCAACACGGAGACGAAGCCGAAGACGTCTCTCGACGTCGCCATCGCCACAGCCGGCGCCATCGGCGGCATGGCCTCCGGCATCATGGTCGCTGCCACCAGCTACCCCGCCGTTGCCCTCACCGGCGGCATCCTCTCCCTCGCCCTCCTGCCCGCCATCGCCGCTACCGCCCACCGCCGACGAGTCCCGAGATCCCCATCCCGGACATCACCGTCGACGGGAGGTCGACGGCGCACCGCCGGGCGCCGTCGTCCACGTCATCGCCACCGACCCGCCGCCCCGCTCGACCTGCCCGCCTGGTGTCACATGAACAAGGTTTATGCGGTGGCGGGCAGCACGTGGTCGCCGACCCTGTCCGTGCTCAGGCACAGCGAGCAGACGACGGCGTCGTGGGTGGCGCAGGCGGTCAGGTCCGGGCGCTCGTAGGGCTGGTGGCAGACATGGCAGTCGAGGGTGAGCGCGCTCGGGTTGCCGTCGGCGTCCAGGAGGGGTTCCGCGATGCCGTCGTCGGTGCGGCGCAGGTAGTACCTGCCCTTGGTGACGATCGCCATGAGCGGCGTGAGGACGAACGCGATGACGGCCGCGGCCACGGGTGAGTACGGCTGGAGGGTGTCGCCGAGCGCGTGGAAGTACATGGCGATCGACAGACCGGAGGCGGCGACGAACGCCACGACACCGACCGGGTTGACGGCGTGGAGCATGCCGCGGCGGAACTCCGGCTGGAGCGGGGAGACCTTCAGCAGGTACTTGTTTATCCCGATGTCGGTGGCGACGGTGACGACCCAGGCGATGGCGCAGTTCGAGTAGAAACCGAGGATGCTGTTGAGGAAGCTGAACATGTCGGCTTCCATCAGGGCGAGCGCGAAGCCCAGGTTGACCAGAACGAAGACCATCCGGCCGGGGTAGTGCTTGGTGATGCGGGTGAAGGAGTTCGTCCAGGCCAGCGAGCCGGAGTACGCGTTCGTCACATTGATCTTGATCTGGCTGATGACGACCAGAGCGACGGCCAGCGGGACCACCATCCAGGACGGCATCATCGCGTCGAACGCGCCACGGAACTGCTGGATCGGCTCGGGCGCGGCCTCCGGGCCGACCTTGGCCAGGATGTAGACGGCCAGGAAGACGCCGATGGCCTGCTTGAGCGCGCCGAGGACGACCCATCCGGGCCCGGCCATCACCACCGCGGTCCACCAGGTGCGCTTGTTCGCCTCGGTCTTGGGCGGCATGAAGCGCAGGTAGTCGATCTGCTCGCCGATCTGCGCGATGAGGGAGAGGCAGACGCCCGCACCAAGGAGCACGGAGGCGGTGTTGACGCCGCCTTCGCCTTCGGTGCCGGCGTAGGCGAGGAAGCGGTCGACCGTGCCAGGGTCGGTGGCGACGAGGTAGACGAGCGGGCCGACCATCAGCAGCAGCCAGATGGGCGTGGTCCACACCTGGAGCTTGCTGAGTGCCTTCATGCCGTAGATCACCAACGGGATGACCATCAGCGTGGACACCAGGTACCCCAGCCAGAGCGGCAGCCCTAGGCCGAGCTTCAGGCCCTGGGCCATGATCGAGCCTTCGAGGGCGAAGAAGATGAAGGTGAAGCTGGCGAAGATGACGCTGGTCAGCACCGAGCCGTAGTAGCCGAACCCGGCGCCGCGGGTTATCAGGTCGAGGTCGATGTTGTATCGGGCGCCGTAGTAGGCGAGCGGGAAGCCGGTGATGAAGATGACGACCGCGGCGACGGCGATGGCCACGAGCGCGTTGCCGGTGCCGTGGGCCAGGCCGATGCCGGCGCCGATGGAGAAGTCGGCCATGTAGGCGATACCGCCGAGGGCCGTGGTGGCCACGACCATCGGGGTCCAGCGGCGGTAACTGCGGGGCGCGAAACGGAGTGTGTAGTCCTCCAGCGTCTCCTTGACCGCCTGATCGGCGGCGGTGCTCATCGTGTCTGTCGGCGTCAGTCGTGACCCGGTAGTGCTCATGTCGCGCCTTCCGGTGGGTCTGGGTGCGGGTGCAGTCATGGGCTGCAGAGCCCCGCTTGGCGTCATCGGCAGGACGGGAGAGTCGACGGGCGTCAGGAGTTGTTCCTACGGCCGTGTATACGACTCTGATCCCACGGCCGGTCACGCTAGGAAGCGGTTATTACCGCTGATTCCCATTGACGTGAACGCGCTGTTTCCGCAGGCCCGGTCTCTCCGTCGTGGGCGTCCCCGGTGACCGATTTCGGCAGTCGGGCGGCCGGTCCGGTGCCGTGGTCGGCCGGGCGGACGGCGAGTTCGTCGATCTTGCGGGCGGCGTACAGCCCTTGCTCGGTGCGCTGGGGGCCCAGGCCCGCTGCGGCCTGCGGGTAGCAGCGATCGGTGCGGAACGGTGCCAGTGTTGTCCAGGCGGTGGGGAATCCGATGACGTCCGCTCCGCTGAAGGCCAGCGCCGGGGTGAAGCCGGTATGCCCGACGTTGTCCACTAGCCGACCGCGGAACTGATCGTCTGCTCCTCGTCTTCGTTGCAGGGCGGAGCGCAGAAGGCTTCGACGTAGACGGAGTGCAGGGCGTTGAACTTCAGGGGCTTCGATGGGTCGATCGCCGGCTTCGACAGGGCATCGTGCTCGGCGGCATCTGGCGGGCCGGGAAGAAGCCGGTGCACCTGGTACCCCTGGGACTCCTGGTTCTGCCTCATGAAGGCGTACGCGGACTGGATCGGCTCTCACCGGTGGCTCGGGCTCGGCGGCAGCCACCGCGTCCTGGGCGTCTGTCAGGAGCTCGGAACGTCCTGATCACAACGTCGAAGGGCCGGGGCAGCATGTACGAGGGCACTCAGAGCGTCCTGTGGGGCGAGGAGGTCCGCGACCGGTTCAACGCCCCGCAGCTCAGCCTCGCCCGGTACACCAAGGACGGCACCGTCACCGAGAACGGAGATGAGGAGTAGGCGATGAGCCTGTGCGGGGACGGCCTGGACGCCGCGGTGCAGAAGGCGTCCACCCGCCCGGCGCCCAAGGGCGCGGGCGCGCGGATGCGGTACCTGGTCCAGCAGCTCAAGGGCACCAAGGCGGTCGCCCAGATGCTGCGGGTCTCTCCGCGCACCGTCGAACGGTACGTGAAAGACCAGATCAAGAAGCCCCCCCGCAACTCGCCGCGCGCCTGGAGCGCGAGGTGAAGCAGTGGTGGCTGCCGCAGGTGCCGTGTGCCAAGGCGCAGAAGCAGGCAGCGACCACCGGCGGCATCGTCATCGACACCCAGGCCCGGATCGGCTGCGCCGCGCCGATCGGCTTTCCTGACGAGGACCGCCTCCGTCACCTCACGGTGGCGCTCCCGCCTTGCTACGCCGCCCGCCTCTTCGAGGCCCAGGAGCAGGCAGGGCGCCACCGAGCAGCATCTTCGGGAGATCGCTGCAAAGGGCTCAGGGAGGTGTACTTCCACAACAGCGGCCGCCGCGCCGGCCGGCTGGAGGAGGTCCGCTTCACGGGCATCGAGCACCTGGAGTTCGATCTGTAGCAGCCGCGACCCGAAGAACCTGCGAGCCCGGACTGTGACTGAGTGTGCCAATTGGCGGATGAGCGTTGCAGTTGGCGAGCTGAGCGCTTGAACTGACGGCCCGGCGTGGATCTGAATCGGGGATGGCCGCGCTTCGTCGCCCTGCACAGCAACCCGCCGCTGTTTCCGCCGACGCTCGCGCCGCTGCACCGGCCGCTGGGCATCGTCCCTGCCGATCGAGAAGGGTGGGGGGTGGTGCGGGGCCGCGATGACCGTGGCTGTGCAGCATCAGGGGAGGAGCCGCGCCAGCTCGGCCATTTCCGCCTCAGGGTCCGTCACGGGCTGGATCACGAGCTCGTTGACCCCTGACTTCTCCAGCGCGTTGATCTGCTGTCTGATCTCGTCCCTGGTACCGATCAGACCGAACCTGTCCATCAGCGATGGCACGACGAGATCGCGGTCTTCGGTGGACAGGCGGCCGAGATAATTGTGGTAGAGCGTGTGGTGGCGGTTGGGGTCGGTGGCCGTGGTATCGCGTAGGTGGAGCAGGCGGTCGACGGCCGCGGACTCCTCCTGAGGCAGGGCCGCGCGGAAGGCCGGGTTCTCCACGGCGAGGATCAGCGCGCTCACCGCGATGTGCCCCATTGCGTCCTTGACGGCGTCGCCGTACCGGTCCTCGCCGTCGGCAAGAACGTACAGGGAGGAGATGAGGTAGGAATGGGCCTTCTCGCTGTTGCCCGCGGCCTGTGCCGCTGCCCGGCGGGCCTGGCCGAGCGCGGACCAGGCCTCGGGGGCATGCAGCGCGAAGGAGATCATTCCTGTACCTAGGCGGCCGGCGATGGCGGCAACTTTCGGGCCGAATGCAGCCACGACGAACTCCACCGGGTCCTCGGTGTTGACGTAGCCGCCGACGTGCAGGAAGCGCACCCTGCTGGTCCGGGTTCCCTCGCGGTAGTCCGTCTCGCAGCCTGCGGTGAGATCCTGTAGGGCGGCCGTGAACGACTCCAGCTCCACCGTCTTCGTAGGCCGCATGCCCAGCGTGCGGCGTGCGGTGTTGCCGGTGCCGACCCCGCAGATGATGCGGCCGGGAGCGAGGGCGTTGAGACTGCTGAGCGCCGCCGCCGTGGCGGGCGCTGAGCGCAGCGCCGGTGAGGTGACCCCGATACCGAGTCTGATCCGGCTGGTGGACTTGGCGCAGAGCGCGAGGCTGACGAACGGATCACCATGGACCATCGGCGTGTCGTATACCCAGAAACTACTGAAGCCGAGTTCCTCCGCACGGGCGGCCAGGTGCTCCAGACCCGGGCGTGCAGTCATGACGATGCCGATCCGCATGCTGATCCCTCTCGCCGTCGGGTTCTATGGCTGAACGACTCACGTTTACGGTCTTCCTCGGCGGTGGCTGTGATCGTGCCCCGTTGAGCGGTGGCTACACGCCGGCCCTGGCCCATCGGTCCGCCAGTTCAAGCGCTCAGCTCCGCCAACTGCAACGCTCATCCGGCAACTCAAACGCTTCTTACCGTGTTGGCGGGTTGATCCCGGTCCTTCGTAGGATCGGCAGACCAGGGGCCTGGGTAGGTATGGCTGAAAGCGCTCATGCCCTGGTCACGGTGATCGACTCGGACAGCAGCAGGCTGCTGTCCCGACGAGTCCTCAATGACGAGTCCGAGCTGCTCGGATTGATAGGGACGGACGTCCTCGCGCTGGCCGAGGACTGCCCGGTGACCTGGGCGATCGACCTGAACGCCGGCGGCACCGCGCTTCCGATCGCCTTGCTCTCCAACCACGGTCAGCGACTGCTCTACCGTGACGGAAAGGCAGATGCGAAGGATGCCGACGTCATCGCCGACCAGGCACGGATGCGCCGAGACCTGCACCCCCTGCAGGAATGGGACGAGACCGCAGTAGAACTCAAGATCCTTGCCGCCCGCCGCTACGACCTCGCCGCGCACCGCACTCGCGCCACCAATCGATGACGCGCCGAGCTACCGGAGTACTTCCCTGCTCTGGAACGGGCCTCACACTTCCGTTTCTGGGGAAACTGTTGCCGCGTTCATGGTGATCGTCCTGGCCAGGTCCGTGCTGGCCCTGGACGACGAACTGCCGACATCGATGCTCAGATCGCGCCCGATTCCGCGAGCATCGCGACGTGGAGGTGATCCTGAGTATGCCCGGCATGGGCCCAGCACGCGGTGCGGAGTTCGTTGTCTGCACCGGCGGGAACATCGGCACCTTCGGCAGCGCCGGCCGTCTCGCCGGAGTTGCTGGTCTTGCGCCATGACGCGCCTCAGCTCTGGAAGAGAGGAGCGTAGGGCTCTACTTCCGGCGTGAAGACAGGGACAAAGTCCTTTCCGATACCGAGCGCGACTTCCCGGAGGCGGGCCAAGACTTGCCCTTCGGTAGGAAGGGTAAGTCCAAGGGCTGCGGCGGCATGGTCTCGCTGGGTGAAGAGGTCTGGGATGTCCTCCAAGTACTCGGCCGCGAGCTCGCCGCTTTCCTCCTTGGTGAACGCTTGGCATTCGCGCCACCATGGGGCCACCAGCAGGAGCTGAAGTAGTTCGGGCAGGCCGATCGCGATCAGTGCCGCACGGCCTTCGGAGTCTGCAAACAAAACGGGACGATCCTCGCCGCCCTCGCCGCAGAAGACGAAAGTGCCCAAGCAGGTTGGGGAATCAGTCACACGAACTGTGACTGAGCGCTTCAGGTGGCGGATGAGTGCCTGAGTTGGCGGGTTGATTTGCCGGAGGCGAGCCACCGCCAGCGTCGGCGCTCCGTGACGAGGGTGATGACGGCCGTCATGGTCACGATGCCCGCCGCCCACGCAGGCCAGGCCATCCACGAGGAAGCCACGGCTGCGGCGAGCTGGAGAAGTACCAGGAGGATCGTGACCCAGCCCGGTACTGCGATGATCACGTGCGCCTTGTCACCCGGGGTGGAGAAACACGTGGGAAGGCCGATCAGGAGCACCACCGACAGGGCGGCAAGCAGCCACGAGTGGCTGGCCAGCGCCCAGGGTGTCGCCACCCAGGCGACGAGTTCCATCGCGAAGCGCATCACGGACGCGGCGCGGTCGTCGGGTCGTGCCAAAATCGTTTCCCCTGCAGCTTCGGTCACCTGCGGACGATCTCACGGCTCGCGCCCAACGGCCAAGAACCGGGACGCCGTTGTCCGCCCCACAGGCTTCCTCGCGCGTCCGTGCAGCCGGGGACGGGCAGGCCACCACGCATTCCGGTTGGCGCAGACTCGCCAACTGAAACGCACAGTTACAAGAGCGTTGTCGTAGTCGACGGAGAGGCTATCTGTCACTGTGCTCTTTCACTCGGCCGGCGCCCGTGCCGTGGACAGGGCTCGGTTGACGGTTTGTTGGGTCGGTGTGAGGTCACGGCCCGGCGGGCGCCTGAGGGATGTCGTCACCCAGAGGCTGGCTTGGAATCATCGATAGATGACCGAGACGAAACATGGGGACGACCGTGGCTTCCGGGGCGAGACCGAGCGGATCGTCAACGAGATCGCTCAAGAACTCCGCACGCTGGACGACGGGACAACCTGGTTCTCCGGCCTCTGCCTGACGCGCCGACAGGAGGTGCTGCAAGAGGTCGCCGGCTACGCGATGCAGGCGCACATCACGTCCGCGGACGGCCATGCAGGGGTGGCCCGCTCCGGGGTAAAGCGCACGGCGAACCCCTTTGTGATGATCTGCATGGACCCACCCCGCTACGGGTTCGCGGGCCTCCCCGCCGACGAGCACGTCAAGGCGTTCCGTGTCCTCGTCTCTGTGTTCGCCGTCGCCGACACCCGCCGTAGGACAACGGAGTGCAAGAACACCTGTGGACACGCATGGCACAACCTGCCCCGGACACCCCGGGAACCGTAAAAGTAGTCGCTCGCAGCCTTGTCGCGGCGGCGGGCGAGCAGGAGCCCCTGTTGTAGTACTGCGACAGGGCGCCCGGCCAGGCTCGGGCACCGCGGACCTCGGTGCCCGGCAGCACACCCGCCCACCGGCCGTACAACGTGATCCAGGAGATCCGCACCACTCTCGTGACCGGACAGGGGGAGCCAGCCAGGGAGGACGGACCCGGTGTTGGCACGACAGGCGCAGGACGGTCAGCGGCGTGGTCCTGCTGTTGGCGGTGCGGCGGGCGTAGTCGGTGAGGCCCGGTAGTCCGGGCCGGGTCTCGGCGATCCGGGCGGTCAGGGCCCGCGTGACCGGCGTCTTTGCGGACCTGGAAAGAGGCATACGACGCCCTCAAGGATCCGGAGGATCTCGATCACGACCTTTAGCGGGATTCCAGCGGAGATGTGCGCAACCGGCGTGCGTGCGGCCTGGCCGCATCCCGGGCGCCCGTCATCGGCGCTCATGCGGGCACCACGGACCGCTCCAGCCAGCCCTCCTCGCTGAAGCCCGCCGGCTCCCACGCCCCCTCCGGTACCAGTGCCAACCGAGTCCGCATCTCCAGTTCCTGCAGCGTGTGTAATGGTGGAGCCGCGTATTGGAACTCTCTGAATGCCTCCCGCCCTCGGGGCTCCGCGTGGGTCCCCAGTGTGCTGCCCACCTGTATCAAGTCAGGTCGGGGCGGGCAGATCGCCGATCGCCCGGGGGGCCGGGGTCCGGCCGTCGGTCAGGAGCGCGGCTCGCATCGCCAGGGCCTTGGCCAGGCTCCGTGACTTCGCTCGGCCGCCCCGCGACCGCGGTGACCACGGCCCGGATCCTCTCGGCGCCGAGTTCCTTCTCGACATCAGTGACGAGGTCAGTGATCAGGCCGATCGGGTCCGCGACGGCGCGATCCAGCTGGTCAGCCGTGGTCAAGACCGATCAACTCCTCGGAATCCAAGCACGCTTTGGACGCAATCCGCCGAGCCCCTCCGACTCGGGCGCCGAGCCGCCAGCGGCTGCCTTCTTCGGCTTCTTCACGGCCCCGGCCGCCGCGATGGGCTCGATGAGGTCGTCCATGGTGCAGTCGAGGATGTCGAGCAGGGCCATGAGGATTTTCAGGTGCCAACTGCACTTCGACAGGACAGTTGAGCGCTGACGCCGGCTGAGGCGGCCGGGGACTGTCGGTGGCTGGTGGCAGGATCGCCGGTATGAGGTTTGTTCGTACCACTCCGCCGCGGCCGGTCGACGTCGCTGCGGTTTTTCCTGAGTTGGCTCCGTTGGCGCGGGCGGCGATTCGACTGCATCCGCGTGCCGGGTCGCCTTCGGTGTTCGAGAGTTCAGTGGGGGGTCCGTTGCTGTGGCCCGCTGATGAGCCGTGGCCCCACTGCGACGGCTCGCACCCCGGCAGCGGCATGTCCAGGTCACCTGCAGAAATAAGGCTGGAGCGGCGCAGACGGGCCCGACTGCACAGTGATCCGCACGGCCCTCAGTACACACCCGAGGAGGAGGCGATCAAGGAGCGGAACGACGCGGTGTTCATGGAACGTCTCGACGCCGGCCCCCCGTGGCCCTCGGAGAGCCCGGTTCCCATGCTGCCCGTGACCCAGCTGTATCTGCGAGACATACCCCTGTTGCGGCCGCCCGGCCAGGCCGATCTGCTCCAAGTTCTCTGGTGCCCCTACGACCACGAACCGGATTACAAGCCGTCGACCGCGCTGTTCTGGCGATCCGCCGCCGCGGTCGTCGACGTTCTCGCCACACCGCCGGAACCGTATGAGGCGGACTACGACGGCTATGTGCCGGAGCCGTGCCTGCTCGCGCCGGAGCAGATCACCGAGTACCCCAACAGTCTTGATCTGAGCGCGGAGGTGCGGCAGCTGCTGGGGGACTGGAGCAGATGGCAGGCAGCTGGCGGCGGCGTGGACAGCTCGTACGCGGACTATCCGGCGGAGTTCTATGACTGTGAGCTGGCTGACGCTCCCGGCTGGAAGGTCGGCGGCTGGCCCCCGTGGGGCCGCACCGACCCGTATCGCCGATTTTGCTCTGTCTGCGACGCTCAGATGGTTCCGCTGCTGACCATCGCCTCCTTCGAGTGGGACGGTGGTACGCGCGGCTGGGCGCCGTACGAGGACCAAGCCGCCGCGTTTGCCGACAGTCATGTCGCCGGCCAAAATCCCGCGCAGCCGACCGCGGTCGAAGTCGGCAGCGCCGACAATCTGCAGCTCTATGTCTGCCCGGCGTCTCCGGAGCATCCACACACCGACCTGATCCAATGAGCTGTCGCTGAGTCCTCTTTCGCGAGGCCGCACACACCGCAACAGTTCTGGGCGGGATTCGGGTTCGGCCGGCCGCGCGGCTGTCGGGGACTACGCGCCCAGGTCCCCCGGCGCCCGGGCAGGGCGCCGGGGGATGACGTCCAGGCAGCTGGCGGGAGCAGGCGGCCGGGATGAAGCACCAGGTCCAGCCAGCCATCATGGCGGCTGGGGCCGACCGTCGCCGTCCTGTACGCGGTACCGACCGTACCGGCCTTCCGGCCACCGCCGAGCAGGCATCCCCAGGCGACGAGCGCCATCGGTCCTCCCCGCCCGACCTCGCGGACACCGGCTCCGGGCGGCCGGCCTCGCCGGGCCGGAGCGCGATCGTCGATCAGACGGTGACGGTCAGTACCGAGGAGCCGGTGAGTTGGTGGGTGGCGCTCTCGGCGTAGATCTTGACGTACATGGGAGCGGTGTTGGGTGCTTTCTTGAAGGAGAACGAGTTGCCCAGGATGATCTGGGAGGAGATGAAGCAGGGTTCCTGGGGTGTCGGCCCGCAGGACCCCGGGCGGTAGTTGCGGGTGATGGTGTCCGTCGGATCCTTCGGGTCCCAGGTGACCGTCACGGTCTGGCTCGCGGCGTCGTAGGTGTAGGCGAGTCCCGTCGGCGCGGGGGCCGCCGTGGTCTGCGTCTGGACGGCGGCCGTAGACAGCTGCGGCTGAGCCATTGCGGGCGTCGCCAGCGCGCCCAGCGTCAGAGCCACCCCCACGCTCGCCGCACCGATGCGGATCGTTCGGACTGCGGAACCCATATGCCCTCCCCGTTGGTGTGACGTCGACCGATTGCGCACTGGTCGATCATCGGATCTCCAAGATCGAACTGATGTTAGGCATTGGCACGTGACGTGGAGGAGTCCGGTGGGTGATCAAGCCCTGAACATCGCCTCCGGTGCAGTGGCGGCATAGGTCACAGGTGCTCGATCGAGGTAGCGGGTCCACCATGTCGCGCAGCTCGGGTGTGAGCCGTTGCCGGCGAAGCAGAAATCTTCGTCGGCCTGGGTGGTGGGGACGTCGTCATAACGGACGTCGGCGACGCGTTCCACGTGGTGGGGGCCAGGAGCGAGGGCAGTCCTCTGTCCACGGGCCAGAACAGGTCTGCTGATCACATGACTGATGACGACGTGCAGCTTGCGGCCCGGGTCCGCGCCCAGAGCATGGACGGCTTCGCCCGCGCAGAGCGTGCCCTGTTCACCAGGCCCGCGACGAAATCCGTGCGAACCCACATGAATTTCCTCGCACGCGAGAGAAGGGCTCCACCAAGACGCTGGTGGAGCGCCTGCGCGTCTCCCGCTGGACGGTGGAGCGCAGCCCGCCCCGGTTCGCGGCCGCCGAGCCCATCGCGGCCGCGAGCCACGACTGGGCCGCCGCTCTCAGGGCGGAAGAGGTGACCGTGTGGATCGTCTGGCCAGGAGCGATTCGCCGGAATTGAGGGTGGCCGCGATGCTGACGTGGGTGATTCAGCGGCGGGTCGTGCTGGCGGAGCGGGTCGAGCGGCTGCGCAAGGAACTCGCGGAGGCGGAAGCCGCGGTGGCCCGCCTGGCGGCGGCCGCTGCAGCGGGCCGTTGCCCGGCGCGAGGCACACCAGCGCCACGGTCGGCGGCCGCGTACGTCGGAGAGGTGCTGAAGCGGATCGCCGCCGAGGTGGCGCCGCATCTCACTTGAAACGCGCTGCTCACGTGTGTTCTGCCTCACTATCGAGGCCGCTGGGCAACCTTTCCGGCGCTGAAATCTTCTCATTGGGGTGAAGATCTTGAAGCGGCGGCCTCGCCTACTCATACTCCTGACCCTGGCCGTGGTGGCGGCTGTGACGGTGACCGTCGTCATGGTCATCCAGGCGAACAAGATGGAGACACTCTCCCCGCGCGAGGAACGTGACCGGGCCGCGTCTGGAGCAGGCGTACCGTCGGGGCAGGTGGACTGCCGGAAGGTCAAGTGCATCGCGCTCACCTTCGACGGCAACCCGGGCGAACCCACCGACCGACTGATGGACCTCCTGAAGGAGTACAAGGCGCCGTCGACGTTCTTCCTTGAGGGGCGGCGCATCCACAAGTTCCCGGAGGTGGTGCGGCGGATCGCCAAGGACGGCCACGAGATCGGGGACCACACCTGGACGCACGCGGTGCTGACCGATGTCTCTGATGCGCAGATCCGCGACGAGCTGCGCCGCACGGCACGGGCCATCTCCGGCATCACCGGCAGCGAGCCGACGCTGATGCGCCCGCCCCAGGGCCGCACCGACGACCGCGTCTCCAAGGTCTCGAAAGAGCTGGGGATGGCGCAGGTGCTGTGGACGGTGACCGCGAAGGACTACGAGACGGACGACAGCGCGCTGATCACCAAGCGCGTGCTCGCGGGCGCCGACCGCGACGGGATCATCCTGCTCCACCCGCTGCACAAGGGCACCGTGCCGGCCATGCCTTCCATTCTGAAGGCACTCAGCAAGCAGGGCTACACCTTCGTGACCGTCTCCCAGCTGCTCGCTCCGGCCAAGGCCGAGCCCGGCAAGATCTACAGGTGACTGACTGACGCGCGAAGCGTCCGCCTCCTTGGGGCCCTCGCCGCGACGGGGCACGCGCCAGTTCGTCAAGTCGGCGAAACCGTGCTCGTTCGCGGCGCGTTCGCGGGCTACGAGCTTGTTCGCCTCCTTCTGCGCGGCGGTCAGTCGTCGGCCGCGGGCGGCGCGGAAGCCGGTGATGATCACCGGGTTGTCGGGGTCGTCGTCGAGGCCGAGGAAGCCAAGGTCGGCGATCGTGCCGATGCCGGCTTCGCGCAGGTGGGCGGTGATGTGGTCGTGCCGGGCGGCGGTGACGTCATGGGTGCGGCCGCGCCGGGCGGCCGAGACCCGGATCAGATTGCCGTTCTCGTCGGTGAAGGCGAGGACGTGCAGGCCGTGCATCTTGCGTTTGCCGGAGTGGTCGGGCGGTTGTCGGTGCCGGTGTGGTGCCGGGTGGGTATCAGGGTGCCGTCGATGAGCACGACGGCACCGCCCCGCTTGACGATCTGCAGGGCGCGGTCCAGGCGCTCGGCGCGGGCGGCCAGCAGGTGGATCACTTCCAGCAGCCAGCGCCGCACGGTCGAGGCGGATACCTGGTAGGCGCCCGCCATGTCGGCGAGCCGCTGGTCGTGACGGGGGACGGCCAGGACGATCAGCGTGATGCGGCCCGGCGACAACTTGCGCCACCGGGATCTGATCTTCTTCAGGTGGGAACGGACCAGGTGCGCGACCATGTCCAAGGTGGCGGCCGACAGCGGCAGGCGGCACTGGTGGACAAGAGGGTCCAGGTCCTCGGCGGCAGCGGCGTCCATCGACATGGCGTCCGCCACCAGCCGCATGATCGCCTGATAGTCCTCGGGCAGCACGCCGTATCCATGCCGACCTCGCGGTCCGAAATCAGCCGCATCCCACCCGCCCAGGGAGCGGTGGTGTTGACGCGTTCGAACTCCGTGTCCAGGACTGAATCGTCCGCCTCGCCCGCGCGTCCGACCACGATGAACTGGCCGAACACGACCTCCGCCGCATCCAGACGGGCCACTTCGGCTTCCGTCTCCGCGAGTTCCTTGCGCAACTAGTCAACCCGGTCCGCCAGCACGACCCGCCGCTGAATCACCCACGTCAGTACCTCGGCCACCCTCCGCCCTGTCCCGTCCCGCGAACTCCCTTGATCCCGTGGACAGTAGGCGGCGCAGGCATCCGGGGCCCGCAGTTCCGGCGAATCACTCCATGGCAGAAGATCACCTGCTGGCGATCACGCCACCGACCAGCACGAGCACCACCGCGATCGGCCACACCAGCCCCGTGACCAGCGACTTCAAGGTGAACGATCTCAGTGTTCACTAGTTCACTACACGCAAGCTGAGCCAGAGCCCGAGAAACGACAGCGCCCCCAGTGCTCAGGCCAGTGCGCCCCGCCGTCGCAGGGCCTCGTCTCGGGAAGCCGCGACGAGGCCCCAAGCTGTGGAGTTTTCCGACTCCCTGGCATCCGGTCACCGAGCCCGCACAAGAAATCCGATTGGCGGGCCACCGCGGCCACTGCTAGGTTCCCTGAGGCCGTGCGAGAGAACGAGGAGGTGGTACCCGTGAACGCAGTATCGACATGGGTGCTCCCCTCCGGGGTCACGGTCGGGCGATAGGTCGTCCGGGAGCGCCGTTCATGAGCACTCCCGAAAGGCACGACCATGCACTTCACGTCTGAACAGCGTCTCGACGACGGTGTCCTGGAGCGCGAATTCACCCTCGGCGAGATCCCGGGCATCCTGTGGACGCCCGCGTCCGCATCCGCACCGGTGCCGCTGATCCTGCTCGGCCACCCCCCGCTCGGACTGCGCAAGATGTACCCCCGGCTGGCGGGACGGGCCCGGGACGCGGCAGCGGATGGCTTTGCCGCGGCCACCATCGAGCTCCCCGGAAGCGGTGACCGGCCCCGTTGGCCCGCTGCCGAGCAGGCCCGCGCCGACCTGCGTCGGGCGCTGGAGGCCGGCGAGCCGGTCGGCGACGAGACCGTCGACGCCCTCATCCTCCCGCTGGTCGAAAAGTCGGTCCCGGAATGGCAGGCCGCTCTGGACGCCCTCCTGTCGTTGCGCGAGATCGGCGGCCCGGTCGGGTACTCGGGGGGAGTGATCTCCATCGGCATCCGGCTCGCGGTGGTCGAGCCGCGCATCTCGGCCGCCGTTCTGTTCGCCGGGAGTCTCGTGCCCGCCGCCATGTTCGAGGAGGCCCGGCAGGTCACTGTTCCGCTGCATGTCCTGCTGCAGTGGGACGACGAAGGGAACGACCGGCAGGCAGCCTTGGACCTGTTCGACGCCTTCGGCTCCAAGGAGAAGACTCTGCACGCCAACATGGGCGGGCACACCGGCGTCCCGCAGTTCGCGGCGGACGCCGCGGCCCGGTTCTTCACCCGGCACCTGAAGTAAGGCGGAGCCGTCAGGCCACCAGCGGACGGTAAGCCGTAGCGGCCAGGATGCTGCTCGTCGAGGGCGGGTCGCGGTGCTCCTCTGCTGTTCGTGCCGCGGGCCTCTGCCAACTCGCCAGGGGCCCGCGCTGCCCGAAGCCATGAACTGTTCGATTTCTGCGGTGCTTCGGATGCTGCCCAATCTCCTATCCAGGTGCTGTCGGTTGTCGGGTTCTGGCTCAACTTCTGTGGTCCATGCACGCTGAGTGACGGCTGCCAGCCGATGAGCCGTCCGGCTCACCGTGGCCAACCGGGTGCCGTTTCGCCGACCGTACTCGGGCCCGTCACGCTGCCGTCCACGAACTGCTGGAGGCTGGCCACAGCCGACGCTCCATCCCGAGGCAGCTCGGCATGACCAACCGATGTGAGTGAGCCGGTGCCGGGTTCGGGTATCCGCTGCTCGACGGCCGTGCGGTAGGCGCCCATCGCGAGGATCGCCTTCGACTTCCACCAGCGGTAGATGGTGCTCTTGGCGACGTCGACGTCGACGCGGGCGGCGACGCGTTCGATGGTGACGGCCTATGGCGCGAGCGACGACAGCGTCTGGTTCCCATACCTGACCAAGCAGCTGGCGGCGGCCGGACACCGGGTCACCGTGCCCCGGCTGCCGGACACCGCCGCCCCTCGGCTGGAGCCGTGGCACAAGACCTACGGCGAGGCGGTCCTGGCAGCCGGTCCCGCCGAGTCCACTGTGCTGGTCGGACCCAGCATCGGCGCGGTCGACGTCCTGCGCTTCCTGGAACAGCACGGCCCCGCCACCCACGGAGTGTTCGCGGGCGTCCTCCTGGTGGCGGCCTCCACCCACGATGTCGGCTACGACGAACTCGCCGAGTTCTTCGAGGGCGGCTTCGACTGGGAACGCATCCGCCGCTCGGCCCGGAACTTCCGCGTCCTCCAGGCCATGGACGACCCGGTCAACCAGCCCGGCCCCGCCCAGCACGTCCGCCTGTTCGTCCACGGCCTCCGCGCGACCGCCTTCGTCACGCCCACCGGCGCCCACTTCGGAGCCACCCCGGACGACCACGTCGAGGTACCCGAGGCCGTCCGATTCGTCACCGAACTGCTCGGCGCCTGACCACCCACGTGCTCATCGACGCAGATGTGGATCCGCGTTACCCACGTTCCGTGGGCTGCCCCTGACCGGGGACGCCCCACGGAACGTGCCCATGACCGCAGTGCTGTGGGAAATGGCGGACCTCCGCCGCCACGCTACTTCGCCGACGGGCCTTCCCGACGTGCATGACCGCTCCGAGTAAGGCGGGGACTTCAGCGAGCGCCGGTCCTCGCGCCGGCGGGCCGCACGGTCCGGGCTCTGCGGCGCGGGCGGTGCGCCGCGGCCAGGTCGCCGCCAGATCGCGGGCGCGAGCCGGGTCGCAGAGCATCGGGCCACGCCTCGGCGGCGGTGTCACGCAGCGAGCGGAGGAGCCTGCACAGCACCGAGCCCCCGCCGGTTGTCAATGCCACGCCCCAGGGTGCCGGCCCTCGCGCCTGGCCGGCGTCGGTGCTGCGCCCGAGTGGCCTGGCCTGTCGGGCGCCACGGCTTCTCAAGGCTGGACAAGCACGGGGCGCCCGACACAGCTCAGCGGTTGAACGTCAGACGCGGTACCGCGTTGCGGGCCAGTGTGTGGGCCTGGTCGGGCCACCAGGCACCCGCCGGCGGATCCACGATGCCGTACTCGGGATCGATCGTGCCGCCCGTGTTGCGCGTGCAGCTGCCGTCGGACTCACCGGGGATCTTGATCCACAGGTAGGCGTCGACGAGGGGGACGCCGGTGTCGGCGGTCGGGCGCGGGCCGAGTCCACGGCCGGGCGCGTTGCACCAGGCCTCCGGGTCTCCGCTGTATTTGCCCGGCTCCGGGGCCCAGGCGCCCCGACCGTTGCGGCTGGTGTCGATCACGAAGTGACGCAGTTCGTCGGCCGACGGGGTGCCCACGTTCTGGCCGAACCAGGCGTCGGTCCACCGCCAGGTGGTGGGGTCGGCGGAGGAGACGCTGTTGCCGGGGGCGCCGTCGTTGGGGGCGGCGGACGAGTAGTACTGACTGGCGCACCAGTCGGCGTGGCCGCGTGCCTGCTCGGGTCCGTCGGTGGCGAACCACATGCACTTGGCTATCCAGGTGCCGTACCTGGCGTTGTGCTCGGTGGGGTGGGTGTTGGACACGTTCAGGGCGAATCCGTCGCCGTACCGGACCCCGGCGTCCAGCAGTCGCTGCGCGATGTCGCCGACGGCTCGCCACTGGACGTTGCCCGCGTCCAGGTAGACGGCGGTGCGCGGCTTGGCCTTCAGGGTCCTGACCGCGTATGCGAGGTCGGCGATGCGGGCGGCCGTGAGGTCGCCGGTCGGGTCGGTGCTGGGCCCGCAGTCCTTGGGAAGCAGGGCCAGGCCGTCGGGCTCGACCACTACCGTCGCCCTGTTGTCGCCGATGCCGGCGGCGAAGGCGTCGATCCACTGCCGGTAGGCGGCGGAGGATGCGGCTCCGCCGCTGGAGTACTGCGTGCAGTCCCGGCCCGGGACGTTGTAGGCGACCAGGACGGGGGTCCGGTTGACGGCCCGGGCCCGGCGGACGAGCTTGTTCACCTTGACGCGCACCTGGTCGGGCGTGCCCTCCGTGAACCACTCGGCCTGCGGCCAGCTCGCGAGCCTGGCCATGTTCGTGGCGTTCTCGATGTCGCCGTTCCTGAAGTCCGCGAGAGCCTGCTTCGCGGCCTTGCTGTGCGGGTCCACGTAGAACTTCGTGGCCGGGGTGATCTCGTCCTGCGTGGGTGCGGACTGCGCCTGCGTCGCGGTGAGAGCGGCGCACGCGGTGAGCGCCGCGATGACGACGGTCGCGCGGCGCCGTAGTTTGTGTGCTGTCATGGCTGCTCCTGATCGATGGATGGGGGCGGACGGTGCCCGTGGCCCGGTCGCGGGGTGGAAGTACCGGGCCACGGGAGTCCTGGATCAGTAGCCGTAGATCATCTTGTAGGCGACCTCGGGGAGGAACTGTCCGGCCGATGAGCCGGCTCCGACACCGCAGTTGCCGTCGGACTCGCCCGGAGCCTTGATCCACAACAGCATCTCGGCGCCTCCGCCCGTTCGGGTCGGGGTGCCGATGCGGCGGCCCGAGGGATTGCACCACTGGCCGTTGGAGCCGTTCCCGTTGCGGCTGGTGTCCACGACGAAGGGCTTGGTGTAGCCGTAGCGGGAGCTGAGTTCACTGTTGACGGCGTTGCCGTAGGCGGTGTTCTCCGCGGTGGTGAAGTAGTTGGAGATGTTGAGCGAGAAGCCGTGGGCCTGACGGAGGCCGGCATCGTTGAGGCGCCGGGCCATGGTCGCGGCATCCGTCCAGCCCGGGTTGCCGGCGTCGAGGTAGACCCAGGTGTTGGGGGCCTGGCTGTTGAACTGGGCGAGCGCGCCGCTGAGCATGCCCTGGCGCTCGGCGATCTGAGCCTGAGTCATGCAGCCGTAGTCCCCGAGGGAGTCCGGTTCGAGGATGACGACGGCCGGGCGGCCCGCTATCCCGCCGGCGAACTGGGCGATCCAGGTCGCGTAGGCGGACGGCGAAGCGGCTCCGCCTGCGGAGTGCCCGCCGCAGTAGTCGCGGTTGTAGATGTTGTACGCGACGAAGATGGGCAGTTTGTCCGAGCGGTCCGCCGCTCCCGCGTACGCCCCCGTGGCGGTGCCGATGGTGCCGCTCCAGGAGCCGAACCAGTGGGCCATCGGGGTATTGGCGAGGGAGGCGTTGATCGCGGGCGCCCGGCCGTCGCCGGGGTTGGCGGCGACCCACCGCTTCGCGCTGGAGTCCGGATCCACGTAGAACCCGCTGGTCATGGTGGTCGGGTCGGCGGCGTGGGCGGACGGTGCGGCGGCGAGCGCCAGCGGCAGGGCGAAGAGCGCTGCCGCGAGGGCGCGGAGTCTGCGGCGCATGACTGTACCTCGGTTTCCAGGCGGGGATGCGTGGCACGCTCTCGTCCCGGGCGTGCGACGCGCTGAGGAAGTGCGGTGGTACGGCGTTCTCTTGTACGAGCGTTGGGAGCGCTCCCATTGGAAGCAGTCCCAACAGCACTGAAAGGCATGGGGTGTGGTCGGTATCGTGTGGCGGGCCGGCCAAGCTGTCAAGAGTCGACGTACGAGACCGGCCCTTCACCTGGCGGATACAAAGCTCTACAGTTCCAGGAACTGGAAGCGCTTCCAGTCGTCGGTCCCTGACCGCTCCGCACCTGTCCCACGTCTTCCCGCCCGGTCGGGAGGGAAAGGCTCCTGGTTCATGGCACAACATGCGCCGCATCGCCGGCCGACGCTCGACGAGGTCGCCGAACGCGCCGGTGTCTCCCGCTCCGTGGCCTCCCGCGCCCTCAACAACGCCCCGCACGTCAGCCGCGCCAAACGCGAGGCGGTCGAACGAGCCGTCCGGCAACTCGGTTACGTACCCAATCCGTCCGCCCGCGCTCTGGCCACCCGTCAGACGGGCGCGGCGGCCCTGGTCGTCGCGGGAGAGGATCCGTCGATCTTCGCGGATCCGTTCTTCGCCCAGGTGATCGTGGGGGCGTCGGCCGCTCTGGAGGAGGCCGACCTGCATCTGATGCTCTGCCTGGCCGCCTCCGACCGAGGCCGCAAGCGGGTGGAGGAACTCCTTCGGTCCAAAGGCGCCGACGGCGTCATGCTGATGGCGCTGCGCGAGGACGATCCGCTCGCCCGGATGGCCGAGGAGGCGCAGATGCCCGTCGTCTTCGGCGGACGCCCGGTCGGTCCGGCCCCACGGTGGTACGTGGACGTCGACAACGTCGGCGGAGCGCGCGCGGCGACCGAGCACCTGCTCTCGCGCGGCCGGACTCGCGTGGCCGCGATCTGCGGGCGTCTGGACACCGGAGCCGGGCGCGCCCGGTACCGCGGCTACCGGGACGCCATGCTGGCAGCCGGCCTCGATCCGTTCCCGCCGCAGGAGGGCGACTTCACCGAGCCCAGCGGAGCCGCCGCCATGGCCGCACTGCTGGCCGAACACCCCGCCGTGGACGGGGTGTTCGCCGCCAACGACAACATGGGAGCGGGAGCGCTGCGCACATTGCGGGAGACCGGCCGGCGAGTCCCCGCCGACGTCGCCGTGGTCGGTTTCGACGACCTGACCGTCGCCCGCATCGCCGATCCGCCGCTCACCACCGTCCATCAGCCCATAACGGCTCTCGGACGGGAGATGGCGCGCATGCTCGTCGCGCTCGTCAACGGACAGGACCCCACCCCGCTGATCCTGCCCACCCACCTGGTCACCCGCGCCAGCGCCTGACGGCGCGCCAACGGGGACGGCTCATCGCGGGCCGTGGAGAAGCCCGGAACGTCGAGGCAGCGGCCGGAGGCGGGGTTGCGGTGGCCGCCGTTGTAGGGCTGCCAGACCTGGTTGGCGCCGCCGTGGCAGGACCAGAGCTGCACCTTGGTGCCGTCGGCCGTACCCCAGCCGGCGGCGTCGAGGCACTTGCCCATGGAGCGCAGGGTGCCGTCGGTGTAGGCGGACCAGACCTGGTTGGCGCGGCCGCCGCAGCCCAGATCTGGACGGCGGTCCCGTCGGCGGTGCCGGCGCCGTTGACGTCCAGGCACTTGTCGGCGATGCCGGACTGCACGCTCGCAGCGGCGGGCACGGGGTTCCTCAGCCAGCCGGCGCTGTCCGCGGCCTGGATGCCGCGGTGGAAGGCGTCGGCGAGTGCGGCGATCTGGTCGATGCGGCATCCGGGCGGCCTTCGTTGTCGGGGTCGGACATCGAACCGCCCCGCAACGTGCCGACGAAGTGTCCCACGTCCACGGGACAGGCCCCCGGTGTGAGCCGGGGGCCTGTGGTCGGCCAGTCGGTCAGCAGGTTGAGCTGGTCTGGGTGAGGAGGCCCAACCGCCAGGGGAGGAGGTTGTAGTCGCCGCTCGCGCCCGGGTTCATGCCCTGGTAGAGGTACTGGAGCCGGCACGCGGGAATGGTCAGTGTCTGGTCGTAGCCGGCACGGATCATCTCGCCGTGGCTGATGTCCTTCGTCCAGGCGCCCGAGGGGAAGGTGACGTTGCCGGCCCGGGCGAACGGGTTGCTCTCGGACGCGGCCAGCGGCGACCAGGAACCGGCCAGACTGCCCGAGGTCCAGGAGCGGAAGTAGCGCCGGCCGTCCGACCCGACCGCCTCGACGATGAGCAGGTACTGGTTACTGCCCTGCACCTTGTACACGTTGCTCGCTTCGAAGAGGGCGTATTTGTTGGAGTCCTGGGCCGCGACGACCGTGTTGGTGAACCCGTTCGGGAACTGGGACAGCGTCGTCTGCGAGCGGTACAGGTGCCCGTTGTCGTCCGAGGAGAACAGGTAGCAGTTGGCGCTGTCGCAGATCACCCACATGTCGACCCAGTAGCCGTTGCCGATGTTCTGCCGGATGATGTCGGGCATCGACGAGTAGAAGTTGCGCGGGGCGCTCCAGCCGTTCGGATTGCTGATGTCCGGGTTGGTGGAGTACGACGCGTTGCCCGTCTGGTAGACGAGGTACCACAGCTTCTGCGGCGCGTAGTAGAAGACCTGCGGCGCCGCCCGGTAGCCGGTGCCGATGGCGCTGCGGTCCAGATAGTGGTGCGTGGCCGAGCCGGCCTGGGACCAGTCACTGAAGTTCAGGTACACCAGGTTGTAGCCGGAGGAGCTGGCGACGCTGGCGAACACGTGGTACTTGCCGTTGTAGTAGACGACCGTCGGGTCCTTGATCCCGGCGATGTTGTGGGTGGCGTCCGGTTTCGGCGCGATCAGCGGGCCGCTGGAGCTCCACGAGAAGCGGGAGGGCAGCGCGGCGGCGGACCGGGTCGAAAGGCTGGTGGCCTTCTGTGTCGCGGCCGTGCCGCCCAGCGCCGTCAGCGTCGCGTTGTACGCCGGTTTCTTGTTGCCGTTGCGGTCGAACAGCAGGGGATTCTCCCCGCTGCGCCAGGAGTCGCTGTCGCGGATGCCCCACGCCGTGATGCCCTTGCAGCGCGCGACGTTCATGCAGGCCCGCACCGTGTTCGCGTAGGCCGTCGGCGGTGCCTGCGCGATGTCGAGCTCCGTGATCTGGACGTCCACGCCGAGGGCGGCGAAGTTCGACAGCGTCGTCTGGAAACTGGCGGGTGGACCGCCGGTGCCGAAGTGCGACTGGAAGCCGACGCAGTCGATGGGCACGCCGCGCGCCTTGAAGTCGCGGACCATGCGGTAGACGCCCTGGGTCTTGGCGTCGCTCCAGTTCTCGATGCTGTAGTCGTTGTAGCAGAGCTTGGCTGCCGGATCCGTCGCCCGCGCGGTGCGGAATGCCTGCTCGATGAAGCCGTCGCCCAGCAGGTTCTGGAAGACCGAGGAGCGGTGCTGGCCGCTGCCGCCGTCCGCGAAGGCCTCGTTGACCACGTCCCAGGCGAAGACCTTGCCCTTGTAGTGGTTCATCACGGAGGTGATGTGGTTGTTCATCACGCTGCGCAGTGTGTTCGCGTCCCTGATGGAGCTGACCCACCCGGGCAGCTGGGAGTGCCAGACCAGGGTGTGGCCGCGTACCCGCTGACCGTGGGACGTCGCGCTGTTGACGATCTGGTCGCCGGGACCGAAGTTGAACGAGCCACGGGACGGCTCGGTCGTGTCCCACTTCATCTCGTTCTCGGGCGTGACCGCGTTGAACTCGCGGCCCAGGATCCCCGTGTACGTGCCGTCGCCGAGCCGTCCGGCGGCCACGGCGGTCCCGAAGTAGCGTCCGGACTGGGCGGCCTGGGCACCCAGCGTGGACGCCTTGATCGTGGGATCGGGCGCGCCTGCGGCGACCCCTGGCGTCACCAGGGTGGCCACGGCGAGCAGGCCTAAGACCGAGGCTCGGCGTCGGCCGAGCCGTTTCAGCGGGTTCATGGTTCTCCTCGGAGCGGGTGGGGGGTTGGGATGTGCGATCCATGCCATCGGTCAGGGCACGGACAGCTCGAACCGCAGGACGCGGCTCGCGCCGCCGAGTGCCTGGGTGGCGTGGTTGAAGAGGGCGAATCGGCAGCCCATGAAGAACCGCCAGTCGTTGCCCATGGGGAAGGCGGGCCCGAGGCGGCGTTGCCCGTCACCACCCGCGTCGCCGCCGCCGCGCTTGAGGCCGATCGCTGGTGACCGGGCCGGTGGCGGTGGCCGGCGCCCGGCGGCGAGATACGGGGTGACGTGAGCATGACATATCTGTGTGCCGTCTCCTTGTGCGGTCCTGCCATTGCCGTTGCCTGGTCGTGCGGTGCGGAGCGACCGGATCGACCAGTAGGTTCGCGATATCGAACATTGATTGGTTCATCGAGCAACTTGGATGATAGGAGGCCAGTGGATCCCGTCAATACTCCTCGCATGGTTCGCCACTTTCTTCGAAACATTCGGAGCTGTGGGGTGGTGGTCTTTCGGAGGTCCACCGGTCGGATGGCGCAGATCGGCGCGAATGTGCGGCCGCCGCCGGTCGGGTAGCGGAGTCCGAAGGCTGGACGGTGTTGACATGTTCAGAAGCCTCTCTAGTATCCGTGAGGCTTCGACTTTCCGAATGTTGGTCGAAATTGCGAACGTTGGATCTTCTCCCCATGTCATGGGCCTGACACCCTCGCTCGCGCGTCACCCGCTCATGACGTCCTCCCGGGAAAGGAGCCCTGGTGCTCAGACGATCAGGCAGGCGGCTGCTCCGCCTCCTCGCGACCGCCGCGCTGACGGTCACCGCATCCATGACGGCGGCCGCTCACTCCACCGCCTCGGCCGCGCCCGGCAGCCCGGCACTCACCCCGCCGTTGGGGTGGAACAGCTGGAACAGCTTCGGGTGCGGGGTCACCGAGGCGCAGGTCCGTCAGGCCGCCGACGCGATGGTGTCCTCGGGCATGCGGGACGCCGGCTACCGGTACATGGTGGTCGACGACTGCTGGTTCGACCCGCAGCGTGACGCGGCGGGCAACCTGCGGGCCAATCCGGCCAAGTTCCCCAGCGGGATGAAGGCCCTCGGGGACTACATCCACAGCAAGGGCCTGAAGTTCGGCATCTACCAGGCGCCGAACGAGCGCACCTGCGCGCAGGCCACGGGCGGCTACCCGGGGTCCACGGGCAGCAAGGGGCACGAGGCCCAGGACGCCGCCATGTTCGCCTCGTGGGGCGTCGACTACCTGAAGTACGACTGGTGTTCCTCCAGCGGCACCCGCGACGAGCAGGTCGCGCGGTTCACGCTCATGCGCGATGCTTTGCGCGCCACCGGGCGGCCGATCGTGTACAGCATCAACCCCAACAGCCTGCACGCCATCACCGGCGCCACCTACAACTGGGGCGAGGTCGCCGACCTGTGGCGGACGACCGAGGACCTGCTCGACATCTGGCAGAACGGCAACACCAACAGCTATCCCATGGGCGTCGGCAACGTCCTGGACGTCACCGCGCCACTGGCGGCGCAGTCGGGCCCGGGCCATTGGAACGACCCCGACATGCTGGTCGTCGGCCGCCCCGGCCTGTCACTGACCGAGTCCCGCTCGCACTTCGCCCTGTGGGCGCTGCTGGGCGCCCCGCTCATGGCCGGCAATGACATCCGCACCATGTCCGCCGACGTGAGCGCGATCCTGCGCAACCCGCGTCTGCTGGCGGTGGACCAGGACTCGCTGGGCGCGGGCGGGCGCAGGGTGCGAGACGACGGCAGCACCGAGGTGTTCGCCAAGCCCTTGTCCGACGGTTCGGTCGCGGTGGGCCTGTTCAACCGGGGAAGCGGCACCGCCACAGTCACCACCACGGCCGCGCAAGTCGGCCTGTCCGGCGGGCCGTTCACCCTCACGGACCTGTGGACCGGCGGCACGTCGAGCACGTCCGGGCAGATCTCGGCGAGCGTTCCCGCGCACGGCGTGGCCGTGTTCCGGGTGAGCGGTGGCAGTCCGCTGACCGCCACCACCTCGCGGCTGCGGGGCAGCGCGTCCGGCCGCTGTCTCGACGTGGACAACGCCTCCACCGCGGCCGGGGCCACGGTCCTGCTCTGGGACTGCCACACGGCCGCCAACCAGCTGTGGACCACGTGGGCGGGCGGCGAGATCCGCGTCTTCGGTGACAAGTGCCTGGACGCCTACGACCAGGGCACCACCAACGGCACCCGGGTCATCACCTGGCCCTGCAACGGCCAGGACAACCAGAAGTGGACCGTCGGCTCCGACGGGTCGATCCGCAACGTCCACGCCGGGCTGTGCCTCGACGCCGACCGGGCCGGCACCGCCGACGGCACCCCGCTGGTCCTGTGGAGCTGCAACGGCCAGGCCGGCCAGAAGTGGACCCGCGCATGAGGGACGTCGCGCACCGGCCGACAGCTCACCCGTCCGCCAACGTCCTCGGGAGGCCACGATGATGGACCCGGTCCGGCGGTCGTCCGCCACCGGCACGAGGCTCAGCCGGGCCGTCGCCTGGACCGTGGGTCTTCTGCTGGCGTTCGCCGTCGTTCCCGCCGCGGTGCAGCCCACGGCGGCCAGAGCCGACAACCCGATCGTGCAGCACATCTACACCGCGGATCCGGCTCCGCTGGTCCATGACGGACGGGTCTACCTCTACACCGGGCACGACGAGGACGGCTCCACGTACTACACCATGAAGGACTGGCGGGTGTGGTCCTCCGCCGACATGGTCAACTGGACCGACCACGGCTCACCGCTCAGCCTGGCCACCTTCAGCTGGGCGTCCGCCGACGCGTGGGCGGGCCAGGCCGTGCAGCGCAACGGCCGGTTCTACTGGTACGTGCCGGTGAAGAACCGGGCCACGGGCCGGATGGCCATCGGCGTGGCGGTGGCGGACAGCCCCACCGGCCCGTTCCGGGACGCCCTCGGCCATCCGCTGGTGGAGAACGGCGAGATCGACCCGACCGTCTTCATCGACGACGACGGCCAGGCCTACCTGTACTGGGGCAACCCGAATCTGTGGTACGTCAAGCTGAACGCCGACATGACCTCCTACTCGGGCAGCCCCGTCAGGATCCCGCTCACCACCGCGGGGTTCGGCACCCGCACAGGCGACCCCAACCGTCCCACGCTGTACGAGGAGGGACCCTGGGTCTACAAGCGAAACGGTCTGTACTACCTGGTGTTCGCGGCCCAGTGCTGCTCGGAATTCATCGCCTACTCCACGGCGCCCGGCCCGACCGGCCCCTGGACCTACCGCGGGACCGTCATGCCCACACAGGGCAGCAGCTTCACCAACCACCCCGGGATCGTGGACTTCAAGGGCAGTTCGTACTTCTTCTATCACAACGGCGCGCTGCCGGGCGGCGGCGGCTTCACCCGCTCGGTCGCGGTGGAACGGTTCTCCTACAACGCCGACGGCACGATCCCGACGATCAGCATGACCAACGCCGGCGCACCCCAGATCGGCACGCTCAACCCGTACGTACGCCAGGAGGCCGAGACGATCGCCTGGGGATCCGGGATCGAGACCGAACCGGCCGGCGAAGGCGGAAGGGACGTCGGCTGGATCGACAACGGCGACTACATCAAGGTCAAGGGCGTGGCCTTCGGGTCGGGCGCGTCCTCCTTCACGGCGCATGTGGCCTCGGGCAGCGGCGGCGGCACCGTCGAACTGCGCCTGGGCTCCCCGAGCGGGACGCTCGTGGGCCGGTGCGGCGTGCCCAGTACAGGTGGCTGGCAGGCATGGACGTCGGTGACCTGCCCGGTCAGCGGCGCCACGGGAACCCAGGACCTCTACCTGAGGTTCACCGGCGGCAGTGGCTACCTGCTCAACATCGACTGGTGGCAGTTCACCCCCGCCACGTCCTGACCCGACAGATGGCGATGCTCGAACAGAAGGGGAGTTGCATGACGACAAGACGAGATCCCTCTTATGGCCGGCCCTGGTCGCGGTGCTGTTGGTCCTCGGCATGAGCGGCACGGCACTGGGCCGCGCCGCTGCCGCACCCGTCAGCGCCGCTGCCGCACCCGTCAGCGCCGCTGCCGCACCCGTCAGCGCCGCTGCCGCGAGTCCCGGATGCGGCAAGGCTCCGACTCTGACGAGCGGTACGTACACGATCCAGAGCAGCGGCAAGAACCGTAGCTTCATCCTGCGGATCCCCGACGGCTACGACCGTAACCGCGCCTACCGGATGGTCTTCGGATTCCACTGGCTGGGCGGCACCTCCACCGACGTCGCCACGGGCCGCACCGTGGAAACGGGCACCTGGGCCTACTACGGGCTCCAGCGACTGGCGAACAACAGTGCCATCTTCATTGCGCCCCAGGGCCTCGACAACGGCTGGGCCAACACCGGGGGAGAAGACGTCACCTTCGTCGACGACATGATCAGGAAGATCGAGGCGGATCTGTGCGTCGACACGACACAGCGCTTCGCGCTCGGCTTCAGCTACGGCGCCGCCATGTCGTACGCCCTCGCGTGCTCCCGGGCGACGGTCTTCCGCGCGGTCGCGGTCCAGAGCGGCGGGCAGCTCAGCGGATGCAGCGACGGCACCCGGCCCATCGCCTACCTCGGAGTGCACGGCCTCAGGGACAGCGTCCTCGGCATCTCCGGCGGACGGGCGATGCGGGACAGGTTCGTCAGGAACAACGGCTGCACACCCCAGAACCCGCCCGAGCCGGCGCAGGGCAGCCTGACGCACCGGGTCACCAGCTACGCGGGCTGCTCGGCCGGGCATCCGGTCGTCTGGGCCGCGTTCGACGAAGGCCACATCGCCGCTCCGCAGGACGGTGCCACCGGGGACAGCGGCTCCAGGACCTGGCTGCCGCAAGAGATCTGGAAGTTCTTCACGCAGTTCCAGACGTCCAACCCCTCCCCGGGGACGGCGACCTGCCAGGTCACCAGCACCGTGAGCGCGTGGGACACCGGCCTGACCTCGAACCTCACCATCACCAACACCGGTACGACCGCGATCGACGGCTGGTCCCTCGCCTTCACACTGCCCGAGGGCCAGACCATCACCTCCGGCTGGAACGCGGACTACTCGCCCGCCTCCGGCCGGGTGACGGCCAGGAACGTCTCCCACAACGCCACCATCGCGCCCGGCGCGTCGGTCGACATCGGTTTCCAGGCCACCCACAGCGGCAACACCGCCGGGCCGAGCTCCTACGCCCTCAACGGCACAGCCTGCACAGCCACGGGCAGTGCACCGAAGTGACCAGGAGGCCGCTGAGCGCCTGACCGGTGAACTCCGGCTGCCGTGACGCCGTCACCCCGGGCCGAGCAGATCGGGCCGGGGCTGACGGCACCACGGCGAAGGTGCCGCTCAGCGCGCCGCACACACTCGAGTGCCTCCCGGGATGGAGGGATGAGCCCGGTGCACGACCACCTTGCACGGTTCAAGGTGGCGTACGGGGCGTTCGACTTCGGACCGGACTCAGTCGGCGTCCACCCAGGCACTGGTACGAGTGCAATCCGAACGGCCAGGTCGCCGTTGACGCCATCGCAGACCAGCTTCAGCAACCGGATCGAGATCACCGATAGGGTCGACCCCTTGACTGGCCGGCAGCGAGCGCATGACGTGCTCCGTCCCGGAGGCTGGATGGCGCTCCTCGGCAACGTCGTCGTCCGCCGGCCGGGCCCGATGTTCGTGCGGTGGTATGCAACCCGTTCAGTGGTTCAACGGGGACGGCTTTGCCGATGTCCTTCGCTCCACGTCGCTGCATCGGAGGCTCGACCGCGACGTCCGTGAGCCCCTGTTCGACACCATCGCCGAGCGCATCCGCACGCGGATGGGCGACCCGGCATGACGCCGATATCGGAGCGTCCTGCGTGTCGGACGGCGCGCCTACGAAAAGTCGTCACCAGGGCCAGCGTTGCCTGATGCGGCAGAGGCGCGGCGTCCGCCTCGGCGGTCGGAACTGCGGCGGCCCGCTCCAACGGCACGGCCCGTGGCCCCGCCGGATCCGGCCCGGCGGGCGGAACCGCGCCCGCCGGTTGCGGAGGTGCTACCAGACGCTGTCGCCTTGGCCGCGGCCCGGCGGTCGGAGCCTTGGCTCTCCGTCCTGGTGGCGGCGCCTGTCGCCGCTCCGGGCCCGCCGCCGTTTCGGCGTCGGCGGCCGGATCGCCTGCCGGGCTTGGTGCCGGTCTTCTGGTCAGCGCGGGACGCCGTCGGTGTCGCCGGCTGGGGGACCTCGATGGTGACGGGCACGCCGGAAGGCTCCCTGGCGCCGGTGATGGTGGCCAGTTCCGCGTCACTCGACGTGATGCGGGCCGTGCGGGGTCGGATGCCCGCGTCCGACATGAGCCGGGTGACGTCCCTTTTCTGGGCGGGCAGGACAAGCGTGACCACGCTGCCAGAGCCGCCGGCGCGGGCCGTGCGGCCGCCCCGGTGGAGGTAGTCCTTGTGGTCGGTTGGGGGATCGACGTTCACGACGAGGTCGAGATCGTCGATGTGTATGCCTCGGGCCGCGACGTTCGTCGCCACCAGGGCGGTGACCTGGCCGCTCTTGAACTGTTCCAGGGTGCGGTTGCGCTGCGGCTGGGAACGGCCTCCATGCAGCGCCGCCGCACGGACACCGACGGCCAGGAGCCGCTTGGTGAGCCGGTCAGCGGACCTCTTGGTGTCGAGGAACAGGATGACCCGGCCGTCACGCGCCGCGATGCGCGTGGTGACCGCCTTCTTGTCGGTCTCGTCCAGGACGTGGAGCACGTGGTGCTCCATGGTGGTCACCGCCCCCGCGGACGGGTCCACGGAATGCACCACGGGGTCGGTCAGGAACTTCTGCACCAGGCGGTCGATGTTGCGGTCCAGGGTGGCCGAGAAGAGCATGCGCTGCCCGTCGGGCCGTACTTGCTGGATCAGCTTGGTGATCTGCGGCAGGAAGCCCATGTCGGTCATCTGGTCGGCCTCGTCCAGCACCGTGATCCGTACGTCGCCGAGCGCGCAGTCGCCGCGTGCCACAAGGTCGTTGAGCCTGCCGGGGGTCGCCACGAGCACCTCGGCGCCGCGCCGGAGCGCACCGGCCTGCTTGGTGATGGACAGCCCGCCGACCACCGTGGCCAGCCGCAGGTTCACCGCCGTCGCGTACGGGGTCAGTGCGTCCGTCACCTGCTGGGCGAGTTCGCGGGTGGGCACCAGCACGAGGGCGAGGGGTGCCTTGGGCTCCGCGCGCAGTCCGGCCGTGCGGGCCAGGAGCGCGAGCCCGAACGCGAGGGTCTTGCCGGAGCCGGTGCGTCCCCGTCCCAGCAGGTCACGGCCGGCGAGCGAGTTCGGCAGGGTGGCGGCCTGGATGGGGAAGGGGGTGGTTACGCCCTGCGCGGTGAGGGTCTTCAGCAGTCCCGCGGGCATGTCCAGACCGGCGAAGTCCTCGACGGCGGGAAGTGCGGGTGTCGTGCTTTGCGGCAGCCGGAATTCCCTCGGTGACGACGCGGACGGTGGGGGTGACGAGGCACGCCGGTTCGGTTTCTGGGGCCTGCGGGACATGCAGTTGTCTGCCTTCCTGGAAACAGCACGAACCGGGGTCCGCACCATGACGGTGCGGACCCCGGTGAGCGGGAATGCGCGTCCGGCGATCAGGCGGGGACGATGTTCTCCGCCTGCGGGCCCTTCTGGCCCTGCGTGACGTCGAAGGAGACCCGCTGGCCCTCCTGCAGCTCACGGAAGCCCTGGGTCGCGATGTTCGAGTAGTGGGCGAAGACGTCGGGGCCGCCGCCGTCCTGCTCGATGAAGCCGAAGCCCTTTTCAGAGTTGAACCACTTGACGGTTCCCTGTGCCATGACTTTCTCCTTCTGTAGGCAGAGGCCCCATCCGGAGATGCCGGAAACAAATAATGCGCCTGAAGGAGAAACATTCCCGTCAGGCGCGCATAAGTTCATGGGTACCACAACTGCAACACCAAGAGAGTAGCACAGCTCGGCGGCCCGTGGTGGATCACTGAGGGGCACGCCGGGAGCGGTCGTACGAGGCGATCCGTCCTGGGGTGTGGGTGGTGGACCCGCCAGCGGGGAAGTAGTCGGAGGACGCAGCACCACCCAGGCCTTCCTCCCCCTCCGGGTCCCCGACGTCCTTCAGGAGCTGCTGACGTGCTGGCCCGGCACCTACAGGACCTGCGGCCGACCCCTGCCGACCAGCAGAACCAGAGCCAGAACCTTCGGCCCCTTCGAAGCAGCCGTGTACACGATTCCGCGCCGTGGGCGCCCAGCCGCGCCGAGTGGCCGTCGCGGCCTACTACGTCGGTCCAATGGGGCTGACCGCAGGCGAGCGCGTCGTTGCCGGTCTCGTGGGATGCGGTCGGGGACGTTCGGCCGGTAGCGGCCCCGTCGCTCGCCCCGCCTGTTCGACTGCCCGGTCATCACCGGCATGGTCTCCCTCGGGCAGTACCCAGCGATCACCGGACCCGACCTGGCACAAGCATTCGACGCCCACTTCGTCCGGAACGTGGCCTTCGAGCCGATCACCCGAGCAGATGGGCACCTCCGTCGCGCCCGTGATCGGAGAGGACCCCGCCGCCGACGTCACCGGCCGCTATTCCCTGGTCGGCAGCTCGCAGCGGACCAGCTGGCTGCACGACAGGGCCCGCCGGGCATCAGCGAGTGGCGCGCCACCGTCGGCGACGTCACGAGCGCCTTCTGTTTCCGTGCACCCGCACGTGGGACACCGGGCAGGGCTCGGACCGTCGGGGCCCGGGCCCTCGCACCGGCTCTTTGGCGCGTCGGTCCGTCTGCGTCAGGGCCTGCCGCAGGGATGGGAACCCTTGCCTTCTTCATGCTGAGCGCCATGTGGGCCCTGGCGTGTGGGCATGCCGCGCATGCCCACACGTGTCGTCACAGGGACGAACCGGGATCTCCGGGTCGGATCCGGCCGCGCCAGCCACCGCCGGCGTCGCCGCGCGTTTCGACGTAGCTCTTGAAGCGGCGCAAGTCTCCTTTCACCCGCCGGTCGATCACGCCCAGCGCGTCCGCGCCCTTCTCGGCGACGCCGGAGGGCTCGACGTCCATCGTGAGCTCCACGCGCGTGTGCGTGTCGTCGATGCGCTCGAATCGCACCGATCCGCGCTGCTGGGTTTCGCCTGCGATGGACCGCCATGTGATCCGGTCGTCCGGCAGCTGGTCGACGATCTCCGTGTCGAACTCGCGCCGTACCCCGGCGATGTTGGTGGTCCAGTGATTGTGCCGGTCGTCGAGCTGCCTGACCTCCTCGACACCTTCCATGAAGTTTGGGAACTCCTCGAACTGCGTCCACTGGCCATACGCCACGCGGAGCGGAACCTCGACGTCGACCGCTTCCTTGATCGTGCTCATCGACTCCTCCTTGTCGGCTCGTCGTGTGCGTGGTACCGAGTACCCGGCACAGCGGTGCGAAGGCATTGTCTGTTGCCAGGCACCCCGGCCCAGCTGCGATTGCCTTCGGGCGTGGTCGCGTGTGTCACGTCGTCGAGGCGGAGACTCGGCGGCCACGAACGCTGAGCATGGAATCCGTAACTGCTCGTACCGGATCGAGACCGCGCCACATGGATGGGGCCCTCCATTTCTGACGCGAGTGTCCGTATCCCCGAGGAAGCCGGGGACCGGCTTGCCGCCATACCGGCGGCCGAGGGCATGTCGCTGCGCGCCTGTCCGGCCCGGCTCGCCGACACCCTGCTGACCCTTGCCGAGCGGGCCGAGCAGACGCGCGCCGGCTTGAAGGAGTGGATCGGCTACGGGCCGCCCCAGCGGAGGATCAGGACACCTCGGCAGCGCGCTGTGCCACCGCCGGCCGGCCGAGGCGACTGCCTGGTGAGCGACGCCATGCACACCGTCCTGGACGACACCGCCATTGCCGCAGCCGGCCGCAGCGATGTCCTGGCCTCCCGGTTGATCCACCGCGCCCACGTGGAGACCGGCGCGCGGTCGCTCTGCGGAATACCTGTGCGGCGGCGCACTTGCCAGTACGTCGCCCGGCCCACCCCGGACCGTCCCGACGGAGCGCTCACCGCCACCACGGTCCCTGACCGGTGGATCGGCGAGCCGGTCCGCGTGCTGGACGCGACCCCCTGGTCACCTGCAGAGAGGCGGACGGCAGTGACAGCCCTGGATCCAGGTGACCGCGGACACAAAGAGGAGGGTGCGTCACCACGCGGATACGGCGCATCTGCGCCAACTTCACCGATGGTGTATGCGCTCCTACTGAGGGCTGTGGCACCGTGGTGCCTGGCCGGGCTGGTCACTTCCCCCGTAGTGACGGGCCCGGCCGCCTTGCTCAGCGAGCGAGGGGGAGGTCTGGCACATACGGCAGTACGAGGCGCAGATCGCGCACCGGCTGCTGGGTCTTCTCCTCCACGCCGCCGCCCCCGACACCTGGACCTGTCCGATCATCCAGGGTGGGTTGCTGGATGAGGTGCAGCCCTGGCGGGCAGGACGGCCGGCTGGCCGCCTGGTCACACCGTGCTGTCCCGGGTCGGTGAATCCGAAGCCTCGCCTAGAACATGGTGTTGTCGTTCTTGGAGGTGGGCGGGACGACCTGGAGAACGTCCCAGTGTTCGACGATCTTGCCGTCGGCGTCGAAGCGGAAGATGTCGATACCGGCGTACTCCTCATCGGGCCAGGTCTGGTGGCAGTGCAGGATGACATGGTCGCCGTCGGCGAAGGCGCGCTTGAACTCGACGCGCTTACCCGGGTATTCGGCGGCCATGCGCTCGAAGTAGTCGATGAATGCCTGCTTGCCGTCGCCGACGTGCGGGTTGTGCTGGATGTAGGTGTCGCCGACGTACTGGTCGATGGCTTCGGCGGGGCGGCACTGGTTGAACATGAGGTCGTAGAACGCCTTGGCCGTGGCTTTGTTCTTCTCCGGGTCACTCATGATGCCACCGTAGGTGTGTTGACTGGGTCGGGGTGAGTGGGGTTGATGCGTACGAGGCGTGCCTGGGGTAGATGGCGTACGAGGTGTTCGCCCGGCCATTGGATGACACCGGGGGTGTTGAATCCGGTGCCGAGCTCAAGGATCAGCCGGCAGGGGCCGGCGGGGGCCGTGCCCAGCCAGGGGTGAAGACCCGGTCGGGGGCGAAGCCGCCCCGGGTGAAGAGGCCGTCCACGTTGGACGTCATCACCCAGTGATCCTTGTCGCCGACGAGCGCGCGCAGCCGCTGGTAGAGGGGGTTGGGGGCGGGGGAGGAGCGGATGTCGTCGATGTGGACGGCCCAGTAGCCCCACAGTAGGGCGGTTGGCAGGGGCACGCCGACCATGTAGCGAGAGCGCAGGCCGTGGCGGTGCAGGGCGGGGAAGAGCTCCCGGAAGCGGTCGTCGTCGCCGTAGTCGTATCCGACGGCGGCACTCAGGCCGGCGCCGACGGTGATCAGGACGCGGCCGGCCTCGGTGAGCCAGGTGCGTGTCGTGCCGGCGGCAGCTTCCAGGTCGAGGGTGGGATGGTTCATCGGGGCGGGGGTCCTTCGGTCAGTGCGTGGGTGTAGGCGACGTGGTCGTCGTTCGCGTACACGTTGAAGACCACGCGGTCGAAGCGTCTGGGGTGGTGATCGAGCCAGTCGGCCACGGTGTCCAGGGCGGTGCGGGCGGCGGGCTTCCTGTGGTAGCCGAAGACGCCGGTGCTGATGCTGCAGAACGCGACGGTGCGTCTCCAGCCTCGTTCCAGTCCCGCAGACGGCGCCGGCAGGTCATGCCCGAGCCCAAACCCAGCCCCTGTGGCAGGTACTCCCCTTGGATGCCCGGTCAGAACGTAGAGGATCCCGCACAGCACGTCCCACAGTTCATCCGACATGGTCCACGGCGACGTCACCACACCGGCCTGAGGACTCAACTACCGTCCTGGACACGGCCACCAGGTTCGATCCACCTCATGCCGTTCCGTCGAACCACGAGCGATGTGTTCCAGCCAACATTGAGATTCGCGCGGGCGAATTTTACCTACCCTTTTAGCCCGCTTTTGAGTCTATTTGACACCCCATTCATTGTTTCGCTGACCAGCGTGAGAGCGCCGGGTTGATTGTGTCGTGACCTGCATCTTTGCTTGACGCAGAGATGTCAGGGCCTCCTTGGCCGTCGAGCAACAACAAACATGGGCATATTGCGAAAAGCAGCAAAGGCTGAAAGTTGCCCTTAGTGACGGAGCTCGCTCGGCGTTGTCCGCACTGTTAGGCTCTCCCTCATGGGACCTTTGAAGCCAGAGGTAAACGAGCTCATCATTGCGGTGATCTGTTTCGCAGTAGTCTTCTTTACTTTCGCGAAATTCTTGGTGCCGCGAATCACCAAGACGCTTGAGGCCCGGCAGGACGCTATCGAGGGCACCATCGAGCGTTCCGAAGCCGTCCATGCGGAGGCGCGGCGGATTCACGCCGAATACCAGGCCGAACTCTCCGAGGCGCGCCACGAGGCTGCCCGCATCCGACAGGCCTCAGCCGACAAGGGAAGCCTCCTCATTCAGGAGATCCGGGCCGAGGGGCAGCGGCAGCGCGATGAACTCGTGGCATCGGCCAGGGCGCAGCTGGAAGCCGATCGGATCGTCGCCGAGGCGGCACTCCGGGAGGATGTGCTCAGGCTGGCCATCGATCTGGCCGGGCGCATCCTCGGCGAGCCGATCACGGACGAGCGCACGGCACGGGAAATCGCTGATGCGTTCTTCGCCGAGGTGGACACCGACTCCTCGGCGAACGCGTAAACAAGCTCAAGCCAAGGTTCGGTGTTTGATCAAACAACAGAGCCCACGACGCCTGAATCAGTCAGAGTCGTGGGCTTCTTCTGTCTCGCTGGTCAGCGAAGTGCGGCCCGACAGGACCGCGCCGTGGCCGTTCACCCAGGTCAGCGCAAGCCAGCCGAAAATGATCGCAGTTTCCCAAGGGCTCAGGCACCGTCGTCACGGGCCGGCCGCTGCGGCTTGCTCTGGCCGACGGAGCCGGCGGCGTGGTTGAGGCCGGCGGGGCTGCAGCGAGACACACGCGCGCCTGATCGGTCGGCTGTCCCGCCATCGCGGCTGACGGGTGCATGTGGTCGAAGGCGACCTTCTCCGAGTGGTGGTTCGTCGGTGCGCCCACGGTGTGTGGGACCTTCCCGGTCGTCGTAGAAGACCTGGCGGCCGCTCACCGTGCGCTGGGTCAGGGGTGTTCCGGCTTGACGTCCGCTGACGCTTCATCCGGATGACCCTGCGGCCGCGGCAGACCGCTGTCCCCTCCCAGCATTCGATGGGCTGCAGACCGTCCGGGTCGCTCTTGGTGCCCGGGTTGTTGTCCGCGTAGGCGTAGCCGTTGATCTGCAGCGGGTCGGACGGGTCGATGACCGGGTCCACGGAGAGGAAGCGGCCGGCGGACTGGTCGTACTCACGAGCACCGAGGTGGATCAGGCCGGTGCTCGCGTCGTCGATGCCCGTGCGCAGGTAGGAGCGCCGGGCGGACCAGCCGGCCGGCTGGGCGCCGCGTGTCTGTCCGAACGGTTTGACGAAGCGGCGGGTAACCGGGGGTGAATGAGGTGACAAGCTCGGATCAATAGGTGCTCGATTCTCTCTCGTAGGTGCTCGTAGCTGCAGTCAGGCCGTCGAGGACGTGGCGGGTGTCGGGGTGCTGGCCGGTTCCTCCGCGGTAGAGGGCATGGATGCTGCGGTGCACCGGCGTTTTCAGCGGATGGATACTGACGTCCGGTGCGGGGATCGGCAGTGCGAGCCGGGGGATGAGGGCTACTCCCGCCCGGCGAGCTGCCAGGGCGGCCAGGACTGTGAAGTCGCTTGCGACGGCCACCGGACGAGGGACGAAACCAGCAGCTCCGCAGGCACGTTGGGTCATCTCGTGGCAGGCGGTGTCAGGCCCCGGCAGCAGCCAGGGAGTGTCGGCGAAGCGGGCGAGGTCTGCGGCTGCTCCGGGATCCAGGCCGTGGTTGGTGGCGTCAGCCGGGTGAAGGACGAGGTAGACGGGTTCGTGACCGAGACTGCGCTGCTCACAGCCCGCCGGGAGTGGGCGTGGCAGAAGGCTGTAGGAGTGCGTGACCGCGATGTCGATGTGGTGTTGGCGTAGCGCGAGTTCGGCGTTGTCCGGGTCGCATTCGATAACGTGCAGTGACGGGGTCCGAGGGTCCTGGGGCGCATGTGGCTCGGGCCACAGCCGCGGGATCAGGGTGCGAGCCGCCGAGGCGAAGGCGGCGATGCGTACGGTGCCGCGCTCGCCGCGCTGCAGGGCCGCCAGTTCGGACTCGGCCGCCGCGAGATTGCCCAGTACCACGTGGGCGTGATCGACCAGGCGCTGCCCGGCGCTGGTCAGACGCAGAGTCCGGCCGCGCTTCTGCAGCAGAGTCAGCCCGGTCTCCTTCTCCAGCGCCGCCAGTTGCTGGGATACCGCGGGCCCGGTGAGATGCAGGGCCCGCGCGGTGGCCGTCACCGTGCCCTGTGCGGCGAACTCGGCGAGCACCCGCAGCCTGCGGACCTCCAACAAGAAGCTCACCTACCGAATGACGGAAGAAAAGGTAACTGGACCTAACTGATACTAGGTTGCAGAGTCGGTGAGGTGAAGTCCTACAAGACCTTGCTCGCTCTGGCCGCAACCGTGTTGCTGTGGGCCTCTGCGTTCCCCGCGATCCGCGTGGCTCTGGCCGGCCTGGGCCCGGCCGATCTGTCCTTCCTCCGCCTCGCTGTCGCTTCTGCCGTACTTGCGGTGGTGGCGCCGCTGATGAAGGTCCGCCGGCCCGCCCGCGAGGATCTGCCACACATCGTTCTCGTCGCCGCGGCAGGGATGAGTGCCTATCAGTTGCTGTTGAACTGGGGTGAACTCCATGTGCCCGCAGGCACCGCGAGCCTGATCGTTGCCGTGGTCCCCGCTGTCAGCGCCCTGCTCGCTGCCGCGTTTCTGGGAGAGCGCCTCACCTTCGGCCAGGCCATCGGCTCCTGTACCGCCCTCGCGGGGACGGGGATCATCGCGGTGGCGAGTGGCGATACCGGGTACACGACTGCCGCCTGGACGGTCCTTGCCGCTGCCGTCGCCCAGGCCGTCCACCACCTGGCCATCAAGCCTCTGCTGCGTCGCTACACCGGGCTCGAAGTGGCCGCCTATGCGATGTGGGCCGGGACCGTGCTGCTCCTCCCGTTGGCGCCGGCAGCGCTGCACGCAGCTCTCGAGGCTCCGGCCGATATCTGCATGGCCATGCTCTACCTGGGTGCTCTGCCGTCCGCCGCTGGGTTCGTCGTCTGGGGCTACGCCGTTGCACGACTCAAGGTCACCGCAGCCACGGCGGCCCTCTATCTGGTACCCGCTGTCACACTTGCCGTGTCGTACTTCTGGCTGGGCGAACGCCCCCGAGCCTTCGAACTCCTCGGCGGGCTCATCACCATCGGCGGTGTGGTGCTGCTCGGCCGCCGCTCCCGCCCGTCCCGCCGCAGCCCGCAGCCAGGTGCTGTCCCGGCCGGCCGAGGAGCACGCGACGACGTCTCGTGGAATCGGATGGGCACGGCTCGACAGGACGACTGGTGATCGCCGGCGTGATCGGGGCCGCCATCGTGAATGACGTTGCGGAGATCGTGCAGTGATCCGTGAATGTGCGACGTACGGGTTCGGCGTTGTCCGGGCAACTGGCGTGTGGAACGGCGTGGCTGAGGGGCAGGAGGTGCGTGTGTGAGCGACCCCGGCGCATCGATGAGCATTGTCAAGGCGGCCGCGCCGCTCTACGTGTCCACCCTCGCTGCTACGGCGGCCTCCCTCGTCGACACGGCACTCCTGGGCCGGCATGGCAGCGTTTCCCTCGCCGCATTCGCCGTGACGGTGGCGGTCTTCAGTCCGGCTACTGCCACAGTGGCGGGAGCGCTACGCGGGGTGATGCCGTTCGTTGCGCCGCACCGCGGTTCTCCTGAAAAGCTGATACCGCTGGTGCGCAGCGGTATGTGGCTGGCGTTCTCTGTGGGCGCGGTGTGTGCGGCGGCGGTGGCGGCGGTGCCGCTGGCCGGCGGTATGTTCGGCATTCGGGCTGCTGTACTCGCCGAGCTGGGTGCGTTCCCCTGGATGCTGGCGGTCAGTGTGTTGCTGATCGCGGTCAGTTCGTCGGCGACGTCCGTGCTGGTTGCTCTTGGCCACTCCGCTCAGGTGATGCGGTCCGGCCTGGTGGCTACCGCGGTGTCCGTGACGCTGTCGGTGCTGCTCGTCGCAGGCCCGGGATCGCTGCCCAGCTACGGTCTGACCGGCGCCGGGCTCGCCATGCTCGCCTCCAGCCTGGTCGGCACCGGCCTCAACCAGTACGCGCTGCGCCGCCTTACGGTGCTGGCCGGCCGGAGGATCCGCCCCGGTCGGCCGGATCCGCGCCAGGTGCTGCGGCTGGCGCGGGTAGGACTCCCGCTCGGTGGGACCGTGCTGGTGAAGTTCTCGGTGCTCGGGGTGCTCACCTTCGCTGCCGCCCGGATCAGCGCCGACAGCGCCGCCGTGCACAGTGTCTCCGAATCGCTGGTGAACGTGATCTTCACCGCGGCGGTGGCGGTCGGTCAGGCCATGGTCCCGCTGATCGCCGAACACGCCGAGGCACGGGACGTCGTGCGCATCCGGAGCAGTGTGTGGGCGGGAAGCCGGGTGGCGCTGTGCGCAGTCGCCGTGCTGGGGACCACCCTGCTCGTGCTGCAACGTCCGGTGGTGGGCCTGTTCACCAAGACCACAGCTCTGGAGGAGCAGGTCGTCCGGTTGTTGCCGCTGGTCCTGGCGGTCGTGGTCACCGATGCCCTGCAGGCGGTGGCGGGCTTCGGCCTCGTGGGGCTCAAGCGCACCGGGCCGAGTCTCGTGTCGACTGCGGTGTGGTTCGGGATCCTGGCCGCGCTGTCCGTCCCGGTCGCCGACGCGGCCGGTCTGCCCGGCCTGTGGACCGCCCTGGCATGTGCGAACCTGCTCCAGGCCGGCACCAAACTGGTTTCTTTCCTTCGGCACAGTGCCCGCATCGGGGCGTCCGTCCCATCGAATGCGTCGGGCGCGAACGTCGCCGCTGTACCAGGATCAGGTCCAGAACGCTGAACGCCTCCGGGTATGACAGCCCTATGCCCGGGGTGTGACGTCGCAGCACCATGTGGTCGGACCAGAGGAGGCTGGGCAGTGAGGCGCGCCCGGCGGCCTACAACAAGGTGGGCCAAGCTAGCGTCAGAGCCATAGGCGAGCTTGCGGGCGAGGGTGCCGTCCGGCTGGAGCACGTAGCCGGCGCACTGGTAGCGGCCGTCCTTGCGCTTGGGTTCGGGTTGCGCTTGCGCTGACTGACCATCAGGAGACCTCCTCGATCCGGCCGTCGCACCAGTCGCCGACAGCAGATGGAGCGGGACCGGCCCGAACTCCTTGAGCGGCGCTCATGCACGAGCGCCCTCACGGCCGTCCTCGGACCGGAGAAGGGCGCTCAGCACCATCGACTCGGGGTTCACCGGTGGCGGCTGTCCGCCTCCGCCTGGATCAGCATCCGCTTGAGCAGGGCGCTGAGCGCGTCCTGCTCTGCCGGGTCGAGCGGGGCGACCATCGAGTCCTCCGCCTGCCCGCGCAGCTCCATCGCGGCCAGCCAGCGGGTGCGCCCCGCTTCGGTGAGCTCCACGTCCACCCGGCGTCGGTCCTGACTGCTGCGCACGCGCCGCACCAGCCCTGACTGTTCCAGGGTGTCCAGGCGGCCTGTCATGCCAGCGGGGGAGAGCATGAGTTCAGCCGCCAGCTCGGAGGGGGTGGCCCGCCCCGGGGCCTCGCGCGCGGCGAGCCGGTGCAGCGTGGCGAACTCGAACTCCTGCAGGCCAACCTCGGCCAGGGCGCGGTCTTTGGCTTGGCCGACATGCTTGGCCAGGAGCTGAATGCGGGTGATGATCCCCTCCACCCGCGCGTCGAACGGGGCCTTGCCGCGCCAGCGTGCAAGGTGCACGTCGACGGAGTCGTCCCCTTCTGCGGGCCGCTCCCGGCCCTGACTCACGGTGTCCATGCCCTCAGTATGCTACGCCAGCTTATATTTCGTTGCCAAACGATTCGCTGGCGAAATACTATCCGTGCATGACGCAACCCATGCGCCGACTGCTGGTCGGCCGTACCTGCGCGGCGCTGGCCACCGCGCTGATACCCACCACGCTCACGCTCGCGCTGCTTCGAGGACACGCCGCAGGCTCGACGGGTTCGGCAGGGGATCTGGGCCTGGTGCTGGCATGCGAACTGCTGCCCATGCTGGTGCTGCTGCCGGTCGCCGGCGTGCTGGCGGACCGCTTCCCGCCACAGCGGGTCGTGCTCGCCGCCGATCTGCTCAGGGGCGCGGCGCAGACCGCGATCGGCGCGGAGCTGCTCTGCGGCCTGGTCCGGGTGCCCGACCTCGCCGTGCTCGCCGCGGTCACCGGCGCCGCGGTCGCCTTCGGCACCCCAGCGGTCCGCACCCTGGTCGCGGCTACCGTCGACGCCGACCAGCGGCTGCGGCTGAACTCGCGGCTGGACGTCGCCACCGGCCTGGCCCAGACCGCCGGCCCTGCTACGGCGGGCGGCATGATGCTGATGCTCGGCGCCGGCTGGTCCTCGCTGCTGACCGGCGCGCTCTTCATCGGCTCTGCGACCACCCTGGGCGGCCTGCACACCCGCCGGGCCACCAGGCCGGCCGACGGCGGCCACGCGGGGTTCCGGGCGCAGTTGCGCGAAGGCTGGACCGAGACCCGGCGCCACCGCTGGTTCCTCACCAATGTGCTGGGCCATGGAGTCTGGCATCTGGCGGCCGGCTTCCTGCTCACCCTGGGACCGCTGATCGCTGTCCGGAGCATGGGCGGTGACGGCGCGTGGGTCCTGGTGGCCCAGCTGGGGACCCTCGGCATGCTGGTCGGTGCCTTTGCCGCAGGACGGCTGCCGGTGCGCCGCCCGCTGGTCGGCGTGGCCGTGGGCGCAGCCGTCTACGCGCTGCCGCTGGCGGCCTTCGGGCTGGAACTGGCGCTGCCCTGGGCGGCGTCTGCGTACTTCCTGGCGATGTTCGGTCTGGGAGTGCTCAGCCCGCTGTGGGAGACCGCCATCCAGCGCCGCATCCCGCAGGAGGTGCTCGGGCGGGTGGGCTCCTTCGACGCGCTGATCTCGTTTGCCGCCCGCCCGTTGGGCCTGGCCGTGGCCGTTCCGGTTGCCACCCTCCTCGGCACCTCGGCACCACTGCTGGCAGGTGCGGTGCTCGTGGCAGCGGCGAACCTGGCCGTGCTGCTGCTGCCCGAGGCATGGGAGCACCCGGAGCCGGTCATGGCACGGGGCGATGCCAGGCGCGAACCTGTGGCCGCGGCGGGCCAGGGTCAGTCGGAGGCCGGCTCCACGGCAGCGGACGGCAGGTAGCCGGGGGAATGCAAACCCGGTGTCGGCCCGTGCCGTTTCCTGACTGGCTGTCGTCGTGGCCATTTTGAGGGCCACGACGGGGTCCCGATGGGGTGATCGTGGCAACTGTCGTGCGTAAGAACAGGGCGTCTTGGTAGCTCGAAGGGTGTCTACGCCAACACGCTGTCCAGAAGGCCCTGTTGCCGCGGTTCTACGGCATGGCGGGAGCGGAGTCCACATCGGTCAGTCGCGCGTGTGACTGCTTGGCGCACAGGTTCGGGAACGCCGGCGACCACGGGCGCGCCAACGCCGCTACCCGACCGACATGTCGGACGCCGAGTGGGCGGTGGTCAGGCCGCTGCTGCCGGTGCCGGGCTGGCTGCGGGGCCGGGGCGGCCAGCCGGAGGCATACTGCCACCGAGCGATACTGGACCCGGTCCGCTACCTCTTCGACAACGGCACAAAGTGGGGGCGATCCCGATCGACTTCCCGCCGTGGGACCGGGTCTATGCGTTCTTCCGACGCTGGCGCGATCACGGTCTGGTCCGGGAGTTCCACGACAGGCTCCGCCGCCGAGTGCGCGAACAGGCGGGGCGGGATCCGGAGCCGAGTGCGGGCGTCATCGACTCCCAGTCGGTCAAGACGGACGCGGTGGTCGGATCCGGCAGCCGGGGCTTCGACGGTGGCAAGTTGATCAACGGTCGCAAGCGGCATGTCGTGGTCGACACGCTCGGCCTGCTGCTCGCGGTGATGGTCACCGCGGCGGACGTGGGCGACCGTGCCGCCGCCAAGGTGCTGCTCGCTCAGGTCGCCGCCGCACCACCTGCTGGCCCTCGTCTGGGCCGACGGCGGCTACACCGGCAGCCTCGTCGAGTACAGCCTCGCCGTTCTCACCGTGGTCCTTGCCATCGTCAAGCGCAGCGACGACACGCGCGGCAGTCGCATCAGTATCACAACAGCTGACACAATGAGCCGAGGTGTCGGTGGGTGATGAGGCAGCAGGCGAGTTCCAGGAATGCCTCGTGGATGTCGGGCCACCGTTCCCAGCGGATCCGCAGGCGTCGGAAGCCGTGCAGCCAGGCAAAGGTCCGTTCGACCACCCACCGGTAAGTTTCCAGCCCGGTGCCGTGCCGGGTTCCGCGTCTGGCGATGACCGGCACGATGGCGCGAGCGCGGACCTGGTCGCCGTAGATGTCGTGGTCGTAGCCGCGGTCGGCGAACAGCGAGTCGGGCTTACGGCGAGCACGGCCGATGCGGCCACGGACCGGCGGGATTGCGTCGAGCAGAGGCAGGAGCTGGGTGACGTCGTTGCGGTTGCCGCCGGTCAGCCGGACCGCGAGCGGGGTGCCGTGTCCGTCAGTGATCACGTGGTGTTGTGAGCCTGCCCGGCCCCGGTGACCGGCGACGGGCCCGTGTACTGCCCCCTTTCAGCGCCCTGACGTGGGAAGAGTCGACCACGCAGCGCGCCCAGTCCAGCTTCGCCGCCGCCGCCGTTCAGCTCGGCCAGCAGCACCTCGTGCAGCCGCTGCCACACTCCCGCCTCGTTCCAGTCTCGCAGCCGTCGCCAGCAGGTCATACCCGAGCCGAAGCGCAGGTCCTTCGGCAGGTACTCCCACTGGATGCCGGTACGCAGCACGTATCCGCAATATCCGGGTCGAGCACGGCGACGACTGCCAGTCGTGACCGCACACGAGGCGAGAAGCCGCTGTTCGAGCCGGTCGCCCGCGTGGCTGTCACCCGCGACGTCCGGCTCCCGTCGCCCGCGCCGATGTCTGTCGGGAGAACGTCCTTGCCTGGACATGCTGCACTGGCTGACGCTTCGGTCAAGCGCCGTAGTGGACGTAGGAGGACCACACGTCGGGGCGTCGGGGATGGCGCTCACGGGCGTGGTGGATGGCTTGGTGAAGTGATCGGGCGGGCCCGGTCGTCGCAGCGAGCGACTCATAAAAGTCCTTGGCGATACGCGGGGCTTCCGCGTCGTAGATGGGCCACAGGGTGGCGATGACATTGCGGTATCCGGCCAGGAGGAACGACGAGGCGAGGGTGATGGCCTCGTCCGGCAGGGTGTAGCCGCCCTGTGCGGTGCTGCACGCTGACAGGAAGGCCAGGTCAGCGTCCATGTCGATGCGACTGACCTGACTCGCCCGCAGTGGGGTCCCCCCGTGCAGGATCAGGGAGCTGTTCGATGGGCTGTAGGGGTCGCTCGTGCCGTGGCAGGCGAAGTGCACCCGGTCAGCGTCGACCAGCCGTGCGAGTACCTGCTGCTCTGTCGCGTGGGGGCCCGAGAGGAAAGCACCGGCGGGGAAGCGGTCGCGCAGGAACTCGATCTCGTCCGGCACACCGGGCAAAAGGGGCCGGCCAGGGACGTCGGGGACGGCCACGCCGAGGAAGCCGTCGGTGCGGGTCGACCTAGGCCTTCTGGCGTGGGCGAGCGCGCGGATGGTGGGGATGAAAGAGGACACGGCGTAGTCGAGGACCGTGTCGCAGGAGCCGTGATGTCCCGCGGCCCCCAGAGGCAGGAAGGTGAACACTCCGGTCGGGCACCACCACAACCGTGGGGCCTGCTCGGGAGCACACGGGGCGTCCAGGCCCAGCGCATGCAGGACGGGCTGGGTCACGTTGTCCCACAGCCATTCCAGGATCTCGAACATGTGTTGCTCGGCGCCGCCGCCGGCACGGACGCCCGGCTGGATACGAAGCAGCTCGTTTGCGGCACGACCGACATCCTCTTCTGTGACCGGCAGCCTCAACGCGTCGATGTCGTTGCCCGAGATGACGATGGCGTCGGTCCGTGACGCGTGGGAGTTGACCACGACAACGGCGCCTTCGGCGGCGGCGTTCGCGAGGGCCTGGTGAGACAGCGGCGCGAGCATGTCTCCCACGTCCGGCAGGGCGCGCAGGTCGTTGCGCAGGCCGGCCCATCGCGCGGCGCGCTGGTGGCGCTGGACCAGCGTCTCGGGTCCGGAGACGGACGATTCCTCCCGTAGTTGCTGCCACTGAGCAGCCAGGTGGGGAGCGCGCTCGGCCACGCCCGACAGTGGGCCACGCAGGTCGAGCGCCTGCGCGATCAGGGTTGCCCGGCCTGCTTCGAGCAACCGTACCGCCCGGAGCGGATCGCCCAGTTCCAGTGTGCAGGCCGCTGCCGCGAGAGCGACTCCCGTTGTCTGTGACAGCAGTGCCTCCTGAGCCTCACGTGCCAGGCGCGGGCCGATGGCGAACGGCAACTGATCGATCGCCACGGCGTAGTCGTCCGTTGCCGCCTCCCAGTTCCCGCACTCTGCGTTGAGCTCCCCGCTCTGCCGTGCCGCGCTCAGCCGTTGCATGGGAGAGGCGTTCGTGAACCGGGCGGCTCGGCCGAGCGCGGCGATGGCGGCCTGCAGGTCCGTCGGCTCGCCGGTAGCCGCGTAGCGGTCGTGATGGAGGCGCCCGAGGTGGAAGAAGCGCCGGGAGCGGCGGACGTCGTCGACCTGCAGATCCTCGGTGAGAGCGCGGAAGATCCGGATGGCTTCGTCGAGGTGGCGGGGGTCGTCCTCGAGCCTGGCTTGGATCTGCAGGCCGAGCGCCAAATCGAAGGCACAGCGGTCGTGCTGGTCCGTGCCTGACTGCGTCTCCCTGACCAGAGCACGGGAGATCCGCAGTGCCTCCTCAAGGTGGCGTTTGCTCCCGGTCCTGTTCGCATGGTCCTGCAGTGCGCCGCTCAGTGCGGTCCGTGCGCTGAGCTGCCTGGGACTGCCGGACGGAAGGAGTTCGACGGCCTCGCGCCCGAACCGAATGGCGTCGGTGAGCGCGGTCGGCCCCTGGAAGCCGACCGCGGCGGTCAGCAGGCTGCACAGCCTCAGTGCGACCTGCGCCCTGCTCTGGTCCAGGCCGGCGAGTAGCGCGTGCGCGTGCCTCAGGATGCGGATTGCCTCATCGAGCGCGACGGGGTCGCCGCAGCTCTCGAACAGTCTCAGGAACGGTTCCGACTGGGCGATCAGATAGTCGGTCAGGTGGATGTGGTGCTGCCCGGCGTCGGTGGCGAGCACGGAGGCGGTGTCAACGGCTTCGTCCAGCAACTCGGGACGCGGGTCGAGCTGGTAAAGGAAGCACAGCCCCTCCGACAGGGCGACAAGCAGCTCGGCGTGTTCGGCCGAGCCGTGCTCGGCTGTCTCCAAGTACCCGCGGATGACCGGGAGGAGGCGCGACAGGTCTTCGAGGGACGCCGCCTTCTCGGCGATGGCCTCCCGCCACGCGTTGACCAGGCCACGCAGGATCTCGGCCCTCCCGAAGCGGGTGGACGTGACCGTCCCGCTCGCCTCCCTCAGTGCGTCCACGGCCTTCGTGAGATAAGCCCGCTCGCCCGTGCGCCTGAACTGTGCACGCAACGCGGCCGCGTAGTTGTAGATGACACCCGAATAGTCCGGGTGGGACGGGGGCACGGCGGCGACGCCACGACGCGTGATGTCCGCGCACTCGTCGAGAACCAGAGTGTCGTCGGTCGAGCGATAGCACTCCAGCAGGGCCCCGGCGAGGGCCGCCAGCCGGTTGGGGTATTCGGGGTGGCCGGGCGGCGTCACCTCCAGTGCGGCGCGGGCCATGCTGAGGGCTTCTTCGATCAGGCTGTCGTTGCCGGTGAGTGTCATGAGGTTGAGCAGGGCGAGGGACAGGTTGCCGCAGTACAGGCCGTAGTGGACGTGCTGGGGAGGTGTGACGGCGACCGCGCGCCGCCCGGCTTCGACCGCCCGGCCGAGGCCCGTCGCGTCGGTCGTCGGCAGGAACCGCACTCTCAGCGCTTCGCCGAGGTTCGAGTACCCCATTCCCGGGTCGGGCTCGTCCGGGTGCTGCCGGGAGACGACGCGCGTGTACAGATCGATTGCCTCGTCGATGTCGCTGCTCCGTGCGGTCACCTTGAAGCGCAGGGACAGAGCGCTCGCCAGATTGTTCGCCCGAGCCGGCCAGTTGACGTCCTCGGTCGGGGTGTGCTCCACAGCCTGTCGTCCGTAGTCGACGGCTTCGTCGATACGGCCGAGGTCGGACGAGATCTCGTAGGCGACTCGCAAGGCCACCGACAGCCGGGACAGGAACCGAGGGCGGACCTCACCGCGGGCGCGGGCGACGGATACCGCCCTTCGGCTGAGGTCTACGGCCTCCTCGATGGTCTCCCGCGCGCCGTCGGCCTCGGCCTTGAGGCGCAGGCAGTCCGACAACTGGTCGGCCAGCTGCGGCCAGCCCGCTTCGGGGCTGTTGGCCACGCCCCGGCGTGCGGCTTCGATCGCCCGGTCGAGCTGGTCGGGCTGCCGAGTTTGCTGGTACAGCCTGGCGTGGTGCTGGGACAGCGTGAAGTAACCGGCGACCAGCCGGTGCAGCCACGCGTCACGCTCCGGGTCATCGGTGTCGATGGTGGGTACGGCACCTTCGAGGAGGATGACCGCCAGGAAGAGCGCCTCCTCATCACCGGACCGCTCGTACTCCTCGAGCTTCCAGGAGCCATGGAGGAGGGCGTGTCCGGGGGATTCGTCGATGAAGGTTGCCAGGGTCTCGTCCGGGACGCGCGCGGGATCGTGTTGGTAGGTCAGGTAGAGGGCGGACCACGCCTGCTCCCAGGCGGTGGCGTTCTGCCCCGCAGGCAGGACACGGGCCCTGAGGAACTGCACCCACCCGAAGGCCTCCGTCGCCTCGAAGTCCAGTTCGCCGGGGCGGATCTCCTGTCCGGACGCGAACCGGTCGAGCCCCGTCGTGTCGGCCAGAACGGCCAGCGCGAGACCAGTCTCCGGCGCAAGCACGATCCGGACGAACTCCGCGGTGGCCGCCGGCTCCGGTTCGGTGCCCAGTAGTCGGTAGCGTTCGACGAGCAGTGCCGCCCGTGCCAGAGCCTCCTCCCGCTTCACTCGCGGGCCCCCGCCGCCGGGGGTTGCTCCGCCGTCGTGTCGATTGCCCGCGCAGGCGGACCGTCGGTCGGCTCGATCACCCAGACCCGGCGCGCGTAGTCCTTTCGGACCAGCAGCCAGGCATCGCTGTCGGTGGGGAGCCTGAGCTGGAGGATGGCCACCGCCTCGCGGTCGGTGAGGTCTGCAGGGAGCTGGAAGACGACGCGGCGTACGGTGTCGACCAAGGCCACCTGGCCGTCGTCCAACAGGTGTTCCTCGGCAGTCCGGGCCTTCTTTCCCGACAGGATTCTGCGCACCCACTCGTAGAGGTCCTCGCCTGCCTTCTTCGCCATCCCTCCGAGGAGGGGAAGCATGACGGATCCTTCCAAGAAGGCGAGGAGCACGTCCCCGGCCGAGCGGGTGGGCCCCGCCGCGTCGGCCGGTTGTGAGGGGGATTCTTCTGCCATGACGTCATGCTGCCTGTCGGCGCCTCCCGGCACGACTGATCAGTACTGCACCTGGGGCAAGCGCTAGCGCCGGAGTGGTCAGGGCCCTGCCCCGGCGGTGCGCCGTCGGCTCCTCCGCCTTGGGACGTCTCGTCCAGATCTCGCTGCGCCGGCCACCGGTGAGAGGTGCCCCCGGACCTGCGCCGTCCGGCACCGCACCTCGCCGCCGTCGCCCGCACCGGCTGGCGACGGCGGGCTGGGATTCGCCGACCGTCTCGCCCAGGCCGACCCGACAGCCTCCGACGCGCTCGCCGCCTGGCCGGACGCCTCGTTCCCACCTGCGTCGTAGCTGTCGCGTTGCTTGTTGATCTTGATTGTGACCTGCTGTTGCTCAGATGTACTGAGCGGTGTGTCTGTTCCGTGGATGAGTGTCACGGAGGTCGAACTCCCCGGCGAGCTGTCGCCCACTGGTAACAGCTGTTACCATGCCGCTATGGCGAAGACACAGCTGGGCGCGCGCGTGGACGAAGACGTCGCGGAACTCGCGAAGAAGCGCGCCGCCGACCTCGGACTGAGCATCGGCGACTACCTCGCCCGTCTCGTGCAGGACGACGCCAGCGGCCTGCGCGCCCGCGCGGTCGACGCCGCCGCCCGATTCCTGGCCGAACATCAGAGCGTCTTCGACGAAGCCGAGGGCGCCCAGCAGGCACCGCGGGGAGCACACGCGGCCTGATGGATCTGAACATCGACGTGCCCTGGATCCTGCAGGTGGCCGAGGCGGCCGGAGCGAACGATCCGGCACCTGACGATTACGGCGTTCCCATCTCGGCGGTGGCCCGCCACCGGGCCGAGCTGTTCGAGCAGGCCGTCTACGACGGCCCCTACGCCAAGGCCGCCGCCCTGGTGCACACGCTGGGCCGCTGCCGCTGGCTGGAGCGCTCCAACCTCGCCGTCGCCGCCGCATCCGGTGTCATGTACCTCGAGGCCGCCGGAATCACGGTCAAACCCGCCCGTGAGGACGCCATCGCCCTCAAGGACCTGCTCCTGGACCCGGCCTGCACCGCTGGGAAGATCGCCACCCTCCTGCGGGCCTGGCCGACCATCACCTGAAACGACTCGGTGGCCGGCCCCGCACTCTGGGGCGGGCTTCGCGGCGGCAGAACACCAACCACCAGGGGGAAGCGCAGATGGACATGGGATCGGTGCTCGGCGGCATAGGCCGGGTGGCGGCCGGGGTGGGCCGGTTCCTGTGGGAGGCGATGACCGCGCCGACCACGGGCACAGAGGATGACGCCCGGTACGAGATCGGCAGGCTCGCGCAGAAGATCGAAGACGAGGTCCCGGAGGAGCTGCGAGACCGGGCGTGGGGTCTGGTCCTGGAGGCGCTGTACGAGGTCCCCGGGGAGATAGAGCAGCTGGTGGAGGAACACCAGGGGCCGGGAGACGAAGAGGCCGAAGAGCCGCCGGCCAAGCAGTGAGGCCGGCCCCAACCCTCCCCGGCCGCCGCTTGGGGCGGGATCGCTTCGACAGAGGGGCCCCCGGCTGCTCGCGGCGTGGGCCAGTACCGAGAAGGCGGGCTAGCCGCCGGTCAGGTGCTGCTTGACGCGGACGCCGTCCAGGTCGAGGTCCATCGCGGACCGAGGCATGCCTGCCGTGAGGCATTCCCGGGCGATGGCGGCTTCCGCACCGACGGCGGCGATCCAGGGACGCATCTCCACGCGATGTAACTCAAAGGCTGCGGTCCTGGTGCGGTTCTGTGGCGAGAAAGTCTCGCGCCGCAGAGGTGACTCGGTCGCGCATGTGCTGCCGGTCCGGAGGTTGACCGTTCGGCGAGTCGAGTGCTCTCGCCAGATCAACGATGGGCTGCAGCGCGTCGGGGTAGTCGAGTTCGGCTGCAGACTCCCGATGGATCAGCTTGGCTCCGTGTCCAGGATCGAGTCGGCACGCCACGATCTGGCCGGCCCACCACCGGGCCGCCGTCCATCGTGCCTTGGCAAGATTGTCCGAGGCCAGCGGCAGCAGACCCAACTCCTCCAGCACAAGGTCGAACAGCTCACGGGCCTGGGAGTACTCGCCACGCGCAAGGCCGGCCAGCAAGGGAAGCGAGGGAGCCTCGACGTCGGCCATCAGGGCGTCCAGGCCCAGCTGGACCAGATAGGCGTCCGAGGGGCGCTGCCAGGATTCCATGGCCAAGTCTGCAGCGGCCATGCGGATCAGGCTTGTCGCTACTACTGCGTCCATGCTGTCGCCCCCCTCATTGTCCTTCCGTAGAGGCAAGTCCTATCACCGAGAGCCGTGCGGTTGATCAGTCCACCGCGACGACTGCTGTCGGCATCGCACGCTCCTGTTCACCGGTCACAGCTCGCACACCGGGAAGCGACTGCTCAGACGTGGCTCGGCCGGGGGTCGCAGTGGAGAGGCAGGGGCAGGGCTGATGTCTCCATTGCCCCCGGACGTCGGTCGAGGAGGAACCGTCGTTTCCCGTGCAGAGCCAGCGGTGGGACACGGGGAAGGGCAGTGGCGGACCGGGTGGCTGGGCCTCGGTCCGCCATGCGGGCAGTCCGCAGGTCGCAGCGGCACTCGCCGGCCTCGCTGCTGAAGCGGGTGTCGCGGGTTCGAATCCTGCCGGGGATACAGGAGCCGGCGGAGGCCCCCGAGTCCGCCGGCGCGCTCGTGCCCCTGCTGTACGACCCGCCGGGCTGCAGTGGTGACAATGGGGCCGTGGAGATCCCGCCGTAAGCTGCGCCGGGTTTCTGATTTCAGGGGAGGCGTGGGTGGGGCGGGATATGGTCCTCGGTGGCCGGTACGAGCTGGTCGAGATGCTCGGTCAGGGTGGCATGGGAACGGTCCATCGCGGGGTGGATCAGCGGCTGCGCCGCGCTGTCGCGGTGAAGCTGCTCTCCTCGGCGCTGGCCCACGACCCGCAGTCGCGAGCCCGTTTCCGGCGCGAGGCGCACGCGGTCGCCGCGCTGAACCACCCGGCGGTGGCCACCATCCACGACGTCGGCGAGGAGCCGCACCCGGATGGCCCACGGCCCTACCTGGTCATGGAGTACGTGCAGGGCGCCACGCTCGCCGAGGTCCTGCGGGACGGCCCGCTGCCTGTCGCCGACGCCGTCAACGTGGCATGCGCGGTGCTGGACGCGCTGCGGCACAGCCACGAGTGCGGGATCGTGCACAGGGACATCAAGCCCTCGAACATCATGCTCACCGGACCCGACACCGTGAAGGTCCTCGACTTTGGCATCGCCAAGGCTTTCACCGAGACCGCCACCCGCATCACCGGCAGCGGCGCGGCGATCGGCACTCCCGCCTACCTTTCCCCCGAGCAGATCAACGGGGCGGAGATCGACCACCGGGCCGACCTGTACGCGATGGGGTGCCTGCTGCACGAACTGCTGGCCGGGCAGCCGCCGTTCCGCGGCGAATCACCCTTCGCCGTCATGCATCAGCACCTGTTCGCCGCACCCGAGCCGGTCTCCCGGCTGAGACCGCAGACACCACCGGCGGTGGAGGCGGTGATCCTGCGCGCCCTCGGCAAGGACCCGAAGGAACGGTTCGCCGATGCCGGGCAGATGCGCGAAGCCCTCGCCGACGCCCTGACACAGGCATCCATGCCGACGGTCCAGGCCGCCACGCCCGGGCCCCCGGCGGCGCGACCCGGCGGCCGAACCGCTCTGCGGGACACGTTCCGTATCTCACTGCGCCCTTCCACCGACAGCGCCCTGGCTCTCCTCGGATGCCTGCTGTCGCTGCTGTGCGCACGCGGCCGGCTGGTCGACACCGCTCACTTCGGCTGGGTCGCCATCGCGGCCGGCGTGCTGGGCCTGGTGGCTCTGCCGTGGTCGACACGCCTGTCGTGCGCGGTGGGCTGGGGACCGGTGGCCGAGGCCGCGGCGGTCAACTCCGAACTACGCCGCGCCTACGTCGGATGGGCCCACTCCTACGTCGCCATCGCCGCCCTGCTCGCACTGGCCGCCGCCTGCTGCCTCGTCAGCGCGGCACGCGGCCGGGAACGCGGCGCCGGCTCGCTGGTCGCCTTCTGGTTCAGTGCCACGGCGTCGATCTGGTACTTCCTCGACGACCTGCACAAGCTCTACGTCTTCTACCTGCTGCTGTCGCTTGTGGCCATGGCCACCGTGTCGTGGGAGACCGTCGAACTCGTACGCCGCCGGGCCTCGGACAGACGGGGAGCCCCGAAAGCCCCGTAGCAAGAGACGATCTTCACCCGGGCCCGCTCGGCTCGCCGAACGGGGCCGGTGCTCGGGGCTGCTGCGCTGTGGGGGCGCATGGCCGGCCGGGCCGTCGCTGTTGACCGGCCCGCGCGGGCGTCATGCCGTGTGCTGGTACGCCGGGTAGGTGAGGTAGCCGGTGTCGCCGCCCTGGTAGTACGTGGCCTCGTCGACGGGGGCGATCGGCAGGCCGGTGCGGAGGCGTTCGACGAGGTCGGGGTTGGCCAGGAAGCCGCGGCCGAAGCTGATGAGCTCGGCGCCGAGGCCCAGCCAGTGGTCGGCTTCCGCGCGGCCGGTCTGCTTGGGGCCCATCGGGAGGACCGGATTGACGATCAGAGTGCCGGGCCAGGCGCGGCGCAGCCCCACGAGCACCTCCTCGTCCGTTGTCACCTCCAGGTGGACGTAGGCGAGTTGGAGCCGGGCCAGTTCGGTCAGCAGCGCGGTGTTGAGGGCGAGCGCGTCGGTCTCCTCGACGCCCCAGAAGCCGCCCCCTGGGGAGAGGCGGATGCCCGTCCTGGCCGCGCCGATGGCGTCCACCGTCGCGGCCACGGCCTCCACGGCGAACCGGATCCGGCCCGCGATCGTGCCGCCGTAGCGGTCCGTGCGCCGGTTGGCGTTGGAGGAGAGGAACTGGGAGATCAAGTAACCGTTGGCACCATGGAGTTCGACTCCGTCGAAGCCGGCCTCGATGGCACGGCGAGCCGCCTCGGCGTACGCGTGGGCGTGCTGGGGCACCTCGGTGGTGTCCAGTGCGCGGGGCATGGGTGCGGGTTGCGGGCCGGTCGGGGTGAAGACGTCACCCACTGCGGCGATCGCCGAGGGGCCGACGGGCTGGTGGCCGGTCGTGTCGGGGTGCGAGACCCGGCCGCCGTGCATGATCTGGGCGAAGATCCGCCCGCCGTTGATGTGTACGGCGTCGGTCACGGCACGCCATGAGGTGGCCTGCTCATCGGTGTGCAGTCCGGGCGTGCCCGGGTTGGACTGCCCGATGAGGCTGGGCTGGACACCCTCGGACACGATCAGTCCGGCCGTCGCGCGTTGCGCGTAGTAGGTAGCCATGGATGGTGTGGCGAGGCCGTCGGCCGTGGCCCTGACGCGGCTCATCGGGGCCATCACCATCCGGTTGGGCAGGGTCAGGTCGCCGAGTCGGTAGCTGCTGAACAACGTCGTCACGTCGGGCTCCTCCGTCCGTATCGCGTGCCCGGATGCCGGGCACAGCGCTACGCTAAAACCTGACATGGATGTCAGAGGCAAGCGGTGTGGTGTGGTTCACCATGGGAGGCAGTCGTGCGGATCGGCGAGCTCGCGGCGCGTACCGGCGTCAGCGTCCGGTCGCTGCGCTACTACGAGGAGCAGGGGCTGCTGACCAGTAGTCGTAGCGCCAGTGGGCAGCGGCATTACACGGATGCCGAGGTGGAGCGGGTGCGATTCATCCAGCGCCTGTACGCGGCGGGCTTGTCCAGTCGTACGATTTCCGAGCTGCTGCCCTGCGTCGACACGCCCAGTGAGGGCAACTACGATGCCGCTCTTGAGCGGATGGCGCAGGAGCGCAACCGGCTCTCCGAGCACATCGACGAGCTCGTGCGGACCCGTGCCGCATTGGACGGCCTGATGGCCACGGCCCGGGCCCATCGGGAGAGCGACGCGCTTGCTCAGGGTGTCCGCTGTGGGTCAGGTGATGGGGTGAGCGTCCCACGCGTTCCGGAGAGCTGACTGCACGCCGTCCCCGAGAACCAGCTGCGTCATCCCGCCTGGCAGGGTGGGCAGCTCAGCCCAGTGAGTCACGGTTTCAGCACTGGCAAGGCCGTGAGGCAAACGGACAACACCGTCGGAATCGACGAAGCAGTCCCTGTGCTCGGCCCCGTCCTCACTCCAGTGCAGAGTCGTGAAGACCATCGGCCTCACGAGCCAGAATTCCTCACCCGACGCCGTATCGGCCTCGGACCCGGTGGCGCTGTCAGCTGGATACCGGCCCGTGATCGCGGCTGCCACCGGTGTACCGCTCCGAGGCAGCCGCTCGCGTGCGTCAACCCACGTCACCACGGTGTTCAGATTCGTCATCTCCACCTTCACCCGGGTACTCGGCACATCGTCCTCTGCCCATACGCCGGCGTCCGGCAAGGACACTGCCCCGACCCCGGCATCCGGTAAGACCGACCGGCGCGCGAGGGTTGCTTGAGCCGGAGCGAACACCGCGCCGGACAAGCGCGGCCTCAGGCGCGTTCCGGCTCGTTCGTCTCCTCGGCGGCTGGGGTCCGGGCGCGACGGCGGCTCAGCAAGGTGCCTCCAGCGACCACCAGGCCGACGGCGATGGCCCTAGCGGCCTGGTAGTAGCCGGACGCCTGCTCCTGTGGGGTGCCGGGCAGCCGGAAAAAGACCCACGCTGCCGCGAGACCTCCGAAGACGATCAGTGCAAGAGCCCCCCACGTCCCCAGGCTCGCCCACCAGGGCCCCGGGTCGTGGCCCCGCTCGTCAGTCTGCTCAACGTCCCTGTCGGTCACGGTCTGTTCTCCTGGGCGCGTGGTGGCGGTCGCGCGGGAAGACGCGGGCCGAGCGCGGAAGGTTCACCGGGCCGGGCCACACGTTTCCGGCCGGAGCCGGCATCCTGTCGGCCGGCGAAATCCCCCGTCGGCCAACTCAGACGAACGACTACCGCTGGGATGCCGGCAGGACCGGTCACCGATGCCGCCCCCGCGTCGATCGCCACGCGCAGATCCTTGGCACCGTCGTACGTCATCTCGTTCTTCCTCCGATGGATTTTCTGGCCAGCGGCGCTACGCGGACGGTGCGGTCGACCATGCGCCCGTCGCTCGACGCTCGGACAGGAACTTGACTCCAGCTCGACGCACTTGGCAAGCGCGCCTCTCCAGGGGCGGCGCCGACGTGGAGGCGCGGTGCGCACACGAACGCACAGCGGGCGCCGAGCGCAGTGTCAGCCGACCCGTTTCAGCTCGCGTTCGGCGACCTCCCGAAAGCTGTGCGGCGGGCGGCCAGTGAGACGCTGCACGGTGTCGGTGGTGCGGTCCTCGGCACCTGCGGAGATGGCGCGGTCCATGCCGGCCAGCATCGCGGCGAACTCCAGCGGCATCTGTGCGGCCAGGCGGTCACGCATTTCCTCGTACGTCACAGCGCGGTGGACCACGGGACGGCCGGTGACCTCCGTGACGACGGTGGCGACGTCGTCGTAGCCGAGCGTCTGCGGTCCGGTCAGGATGAGGTCGGTGTCAGGCGCGCGGTCGTCGGTCAGGGCGTGTACGGCGACGGTGGCGATGTCGTCGGCGTCGACGAACCCGACACGACCGGTTCCGGCCGCGGTCAGGCCAAGGGTGTGTGTCACGCTCCCCGAACGCCGCTGCCCGGATCCCTGCGCCCCGGAGGACTTCTCCTCTTTTCCCTGCTCGACGTGCGCGAACGCCACCATCTACGTCATCGACAGCGTTCTCCAGCCCCCGTCCTGACCCACGGCTCTGGTTCCCGGTGCGGCGCGGTCATCGAGGGCGACGGCGGACCACCCCGCGCAGCCACCGCTCAGGCCGCGCGGGACCGAGCTGAGCGGTCAGCTGGTGCGCCGCACGGCGGAAAGCCCCCTCGTGTGACCGATGTCTGAAATGCGACTTTTAGCCTAATGTATGGATGAGGTCATTTGGCTAGATCATCCTGTTGGTTGATCACGCTCGGGTCAGGAGACTGTGGGTGCACAGACCGCGCGAGTGGATGCACGAGGGGCTCCGCCGGGTCGTGGAAAGCGGACATGGCGGGCCGTCGTACTGCGACGTCGGCTCGTTGGGGTATCCGAACCCGGACAAGAAGGAGAAAGGCGCCCACTCAGGCATCACCGTCTTCTGCCCGCAGAAGGCGGCCGAGAACGAGTACCGGTCTGCCAGGCGATCGTGATGGCGGGCGGCAAGGAGGGCAAGGCGGCGGAGCAGTCGCACCGTCCTGACCTGCTGGCACGTCTGGACGCCGAGCTGGGTCGGATCGACGAGCAGTTGCGCGCCCTGACTGCCGCCAAGGACCGGGTTCAGAGCCTGCTGGACGCGGTGGTGACCATCACCAGGGAGGTGGAGCTGCCCGCGGTGCTGCGTCGCATCGTGACCACCGCCATGCACCTGGTCGGCGCCCGTTACGGGGCACTGGGGGTTCTGGACGAGTCCGGCGAGTATCTGAAGCAGTTCATCGTCGCGGGTCTGTCCGAGCAGGAACACGCGGCCCTGGCCGAGGTGGGGTTTCCTCGCGGCCTGGGCGTACTCGGACACCTCATCGGTCACCCCGAACCCCTGCGGGTGGAGCACATCCCCTCCCACCCCGCCTCTGTCGGGTTCCCGGCCGGTCACCCGCGCATGCGCACCCTGCTCGGCGTCGCGATCAGCGTCCGCGGCGAGATCTACGGGGACCTTTACCTCTCCGAGCGACGCGACGGACGGCCGTTCGACGTGCACGACGAGAACGTCGTCGTCGCTCTCGCCAGCGCCGCCGGCATCGCGATCGAAAACGTCCGGCTGCTCGAACAGGTGCGGGCCGGGTCCGAGCAGTTCCAACGGCTTCTGTTGCCGACGCTGCCGGACATGCGGCCTTTCGGCGCCGCCGCCATCTACCGGCCCGCCGCCGAACCCCACCATGTCGGCGGCGACTGGTACGACGCCATCCTGCTGCCCGACGGCGCGGTGGCGGTTGTCATCGGCGACGTGGTCGGCCACGACCTTCACGCCGCGGCCGCCATGGCCTCCACTCGCAACATGCTGCGCGCACTGCTGTTCGCCCTGCGTACTCCGCCCAGCGCGGTCCTCGCCCAGCTCGATCGGACCCTGGAGGCCATCGCTGACGGCCCCGTCACCACCACCAGCCTGGCGCGCGTCGAACCCGTCGGCACCGCCTGGAGGCTGCACTGGAGCACCGCGGGCCACGTCCCGCCGCTGCTGATCCTGCCCGGCGGCCGGGCGGAATATCTGTTCGCCGAGCCCGGACTGCCACTGAACGTCAACAGCGCGCAACACCGTCCTGACCACACTCACCCCCTGCCCCGGGACACCACCGTGGTCTTCTTCACCGACGGCCTCATCGAGCACCCGGACCGCTCCATCGACGAGTCCCTGAACGACCTCGCCGCCCTCGCCGCCTCGCACGCCGCCCTGCCCCTGCAGGACCTGGTACAGGCCCTTGCCGACCACCATCCCAGCGACGGGCACGACGACATGGCCATCCTCGCCCTGCGCACCCCGCGCTGAAGCGTCCGACAACCCTCGGAGGCAGGGCTGAAGAGGGACCGTCAGAGCGTGTCACCCCTCCCGAGCGGTCACCCGAAGCAATCCTGGCAGGGAAGATCGCGAAAGGTCACACAGATGAGCAGAGGTGTGGTGGATCCGGCGAGGTCAGCGCACGGGGACCGACCGGCCAACGCGGACCGGACGACTTTCCGATGACTCCGGCTCACCGTGACAGGCTCCGGCGCGGTGGCATGACGGCCCTGCAGATAGGTGCCGTCGCCGCGCTGTACTACGTCTCGGGGAAGTTCGGACTGATCCAGCAGCTCGTGCGCGGCCAGGTCACCCCGCTGTGGCCACCGACCGGCATCGCGCTGGCCGGCCTGCTGCTGTTCGGCCTGCGGATCTGGCCCGGCATCGCGCTCGGCGCCTTCCTGGTCAATCTCTCACCCGGGCCGTCGGTCCTCGCCGTACTCGCGATCACGACGGGCAACACACTCGCACCCCTGTGCTCCTACGAGCTTCTTCACCGCGTCGGGTTCCGCACCCGGATCAACCGCTTCCGGGACGCGCTCGCGCTGGTCTTCCTCGGCGGGCTCACCGGCATGCTCATCAGCGCGACCGTGGGCAGCGGCACCCTGCTCCTGGCCCACGCGCTGCCCGCCGGCGGGTTCTGGCCCACGTGGTGGGTCTGGTGGACCGGCGACGCCATGGGCGTCCTGGTGGTCACCCCGGTGCTGCTCGTCCTCCGCTCGGCGCACTGGCCGAAGCACGCGCCACCCTCCCGATGGCGGGAGGGAACACTGCTCGTCGCGGCCACCATCGGCGTCGGCTTCCTCGAAAACGCCCCCGCCCCGCTGGCCTTCCTTGGCTTCCCGTTGCTGACCTGGGCCGCCTTCCGCTTCCAACTCGCGGGAGCCGCACCCTGCGCGCTGGCCGTATCCACCAGCGCGATCCTCGCCGCCACCCGCGGGACAGGCCCGTTCGCCGGTCACACCCTGGTCACCAAGATGATCGGGCTGCAGGCGTTCAACGGCGCCGCCGCGATCACCGCGCTGCTCCTCGCCGCGGTCATCACCGAACGGAACGAAACCCAGAAGAAGATCGAGGAAACCTGCAGGCGGCTAGCCGAGATGGCGGCGCGGATCGCACCGGATACCGGCGGACCGCCGGTTCTTCCTGGCGACCGGGGTGACGAGCAGGAGAACGGCGGACCGACTCGGTGGCCGTGATCGATCGACAGCACCGTCGCAGCCCACGCCATGGCCGTCACCCAACGAGCCTTTTGCCGCTCTCGGCGTGCCTCACAGAGAGAACTCACCTGTTTGCGCCGCTGGGGCAGGCAATTCCGCCCAGATCGTCTTGCCGTCCGCGAAGTGGCGGGTGCCCCAGCGCATGGCGAACTGCGCCACCAGGAAGAGACCTCTTCCTCCTTCCTCGCCGAGCTTCGCCCGTCTCAGATGCGGAGAGGTACTGCTGCCGTCCGAGACGGCGCAGATGAGCCGGTTCTCGGTCCTGATCAGCCGCAGCGAGACGGGATCGCGGGCATGCCGGATCGCATTGGTGACCAGTTCACTGACGATCAGTTCCGCGGAGAAGGCGAGATCCTCAAGCCGCCACTGCGCGAGGCACCCACTGGTCAGTGATCGGGCCTGCCCCGCTGCCTCCGGCTCGAAGGCCAGGTCCCAGGAGGCGACGCTGTCGGGGGGCAGCGGGCGAGGACGGGCCACCAGGAAGGCGACATCATCCGGGGGGCGATCGGGCAGCAGGATGCGCTCCATCGTGCCGCAGATCTCCTCCAGGGGGCGGTCCGGATGGGCGAGCGCGAAGCTCAGCCGGGCGAGGCCGGTCTCCGCATCACCTTCGGAGGCCATGATCAGACCATCGGTGTACAGGGCCAGGACACAGTCGTCCGGGATGTCGATCTCGACCGATTCGAAGGGCATGCCACCCACCCCGAGCGGGGGGCCGGTCGCGATGTCGCAGAACTCCACCGGCTTGTCCCGATGGGCCAGGGCTGGTGGGGGATGCCCGGCGCTGGCGAACGTCGCACGGCGCGTGACCGGATCATAGACGCCGTACAGGCAGGTGGCGCCGAGTACGCCTTCCACGCCGAAGGGGTGCGCTGTTTCGGCCTCCTCGGCCAGGCGTCGGACCAGGTCGTCGAGGTGGGCCAGCAGTTCGTCGGGCGGCAGGTCCAGGTCGGCCAGTGTGTGGACGGCTGTGCGCAGCCGGCCCATCGTGGCCGCGGCGCGCAGGCCGTGACCGATCACGTCCCCGACGACCAGCCCCACCCGGGCGCAGGAGAGAGGCAGCACGTCGAACCAGTCACCGCCCACCCCGGCCTCCGTGTCGGCGGGCAGGTAACGGTAGCCGGCTTCGACGGCGGCACGGGCGGGCAGCGCGTGCGGCAGCAGACTGCGCTGCAGCATGAGCGCGGAGTGGTGCTCCCTGGTGAACCGGCGTGCATTGTCGATGCACACTGCGGCCCGGGCGGCGAGTTCTTCGACCAGAAGCAGGTCCTCGGGGGTGAAAGGCTCGGGATTGCGCCACCGCAGCAGGGTCGCCACCCCCACGGTCACGCCTCGCGCGCGCAGCGGAACCACCATGTGGGAGTGGATGCCCAGCACTCGCAGGCGCTTACTGCGCTCGCCGTCCTCCGCCAGCCACGGGACGGACGGCTTCAGCACGGCGTTCAGTACGGGATGCCCGCTTGTCAGACACTGCCACTGGGGGGATTTCCGCGGGTAATCGACCGTGTGGCCAGGCGCGATGACGGCTTCGGGCAGATCCTCGCGGACGGAGCGGTGGATGGCCCGGCGCATGTCGCCCGTTCTGCCGGCAGAGCGGACATCGGGTTCCCGGCCGTCCAGTACGGCACCGAGCAGGTCGACGGCGGTGAAGTCGGCGACTTCGGGCACCAGCACACTGGCTAGTTCCTCCACCGTGTGGCTGAGGTCCAGGGTGCTGCCGATCCGGACGCCGGCCTCGTTCAGCAGCGCCAGTCTGTGCTGCGCTCGGTACAGGTCCGTGACATCGACCGATTCCTCACACACCCCCAGCGTCCGGCCGGCCTCGTCTTGCAGTCGGTAGTAAGACAGCGACCAAACGTGTTCGCGGTCCGGATCCGCGAGGGTGCGTCCTCGGTACCGGAGATCGACGATGGTCCGCCCGGTGGCAAGCACCTCGCTCATCAGCTGTGTCACGGAGGACGGATGGCCGGCGGAGAGCACCTCGCTTCCCGGATACAGTTCGGCTTCGCTGCACCCCACGTACCGGTTGAACTCCCCCGGTAGTTCCTGCCGTGCCGCGGCGTTGGCCCACGCCACCCGCAGATCGGGTCCGTAGATCGTCAGCGCCACGGGGGACTCGGCGGACAGGCCGTTCAGCATGGCCTGCCGCAGCTGCCACTCGGCATGTTCCTCCGCTTCCGCCATCAGGAGAAGGAACACCGTGCCCGCCGCTGTGACCGGGAGCCGGTACAACGATGTGGCCGTCCGAAGCGAGTGGCCGGACCGGTGACGGAACAGCATGCTGCCACGCGTGCCGCAGGCCTGGTCCGGGCTGGGCCAGTCGTCGCCCGCTCCTTCCTCCGTCTGCCCCCACAACGTGCAGATTGGTTTGCCGAGCACTTCGCTGGCGTGGTAGCCGAGTAGCCGTTCGGCCTCCGGGCTCCAGCCGGTCACCCGTTTCCGGCCGTCCAGCGTGACGACGGCCGCGCGCGCCATACTCAGCGGGTCGCCCCGATCGCCCGGCCCGGGGACATTTGCTGATGTGGTCACCACATGTCCGTCCTCGCTGTCGCTACGGCCGGCGACGCAGGCCCGCGTGCTTCACTTCAAGGATCGGCTTGCAGCGGCGGAGTCACAACGTCTGCACGGAAACCGCCGCCGCGTCGTGGGCCTCACCCTTGCCAGCATGTGCGTCCGTGCTGGTGAGCACGTAGTCAAGGGCGCCATGCATGCCGGATGCCGCCCCGAGTGAAGGCGGCCACCAGTGTCGCCGCGGGGCCCTTGCCGCGCGCATCACCGATCGGCGCACGAACACCGTGGCTGGTGTTGGCGGTCCTCTGGCCAGGTTCCCGCGGTTTCGCCGCCACGGCGCCCGGGCGGCATCACGAGGCGGAGTCGTTGCCGGTACCCGGCTCTCCGCGGCCCGCACCCGTTGCCTCCTGGCGCCGGCACGGCCGGAGAAGGAGCAGGGCGATGTCGTCAGTGCGCTCGGTCTCAACGGTGAGCTTCTGCGTGATCAGGCGTACGGCGCTGTCGAGAGCGTGCTGGTGGTAGGTGCTCAGGGAGTCGCTGAGGGCTCGGATACCTGTGGAGAGGTCGGATCCCACGCGTTCCACCAGGCCGTCCGTGTAGAGGGTGAGCACCGACTCCGGAGGCAGGACGACCTCGCGGTCGGTGTAGGCGGCTTCCGGGTCGATGCCGAGCAGGAGACCGGATTCAAGCTCGAGGGTGACGGTCGTGCCGTCGGGTGCGGTGAGCAGAGGAGGCAGGTGGCCGGCGTTGGCCAGGCAGGCCGTGTGCGTGGTCAGGTCGATACGCACGTACAGGCAGCTGGTGAACAGGCCGGTGTCGAGGTCGGTGAGCAGACGGTTGGTGTGGGCCAGGACCTCGTGTGGTACGGCGCCGGCCGTCGTGTGGGCCCGGATGGCGGTACGGACCTGCCCCATGAGCGCGGCGGCCGTCACGCTGTGGCCCTGGACGTCGCCGATCACGGCGGCCACGGTGTCGTCGTCGAGACGGATCAGGTCGTAGAAGTCGCCGCCGATGTCCATACCGTGACTGGACGGCAGGTAGCGGGCAGCCACCTGGAGTCCCGGCTGGGCGGGCAGGGCGCGCGGGAGCAGACTCTGCTGCAAGGCCTGTGCGACAGCGTGCTCGGCGTCGTAGAGGCGTGCCCGGTCGAGGGCCTGGGCGATCAGCCCGCTCAGCGAGGTCAGAGCCGCGCGTTCCTCGGCCGGGAAGATGTGCGGGCGGTTGTAGGCAAGGACGCAGGTACCGACGGGCCGTCCGGACGCGATCAAGGGCAGGAAGGCCCAGGCTGCCTTCCCGTCCTGACGGCCTGCGCGCGCCGGGTAGGCGGCCTCCAGTTCCTCACGGTTGGCGAAGAAGCCGGGCGTGCCCTTCGTCAGAGCGGCCACGCCAGGTGTGGGGGACGTGAGCGGAGTGCCGTCGAAGCACTGCATGATCTCGGCCGGGTAACCGTGGTAGCCCACGATGCGTAGCCGTCCGCCTTCGGCGGTGAGTATCACCAGCGCCTGAGCGTCGAAGGCGGGTACCACCGTGTCCGAGACCAGGCGCACCACGTCCTTGACGCTGACCGCCTCGGTGAGCGCGCCCGCGAGGTGCATGAGGTGATACAGCGAGCCGACCCGGGTCCCTGCGGCTGCCGGCGATACTCGCGGCGGCCGGAGGGTATCTGCGGGTTCGGCGCGGGTGATGCGGACACTGATGCCGGTGTCGTCCGGGTACAGGTGGAAGTCGAGCCACTGCCCGTCGGGGTGGCGGGCGCTGAAGATCGTGTGGTGCCTGCTGATCACTGCTGTGCGGTAGCGGTTCTCGTAGACGGGGTCGTCGAGCCAGGGCACGGACTCCCACGGCAGGGTTCCCATCAGCGCGGACGGTGTGCCACCCAGAAGATCGGCTGCCACAGGATTCAGATGGACGATGCGTCCCTGCAGGTCCAGGCAGACGCAGCCTTCGGGCAGCCGGTGCGAGAAGGAGGCTGCAGCAGCCGGATCTCCCGAGGCCGTCGCAGCCGACCGGGCCACAAGGGCGCGGGGCCTGTCTGAGGGGCTGAGAGGCACAGATCCGCCGCGGGCGCAGTACAGGGCTGTCGCGAGCAACGCGCACCCCGCTTCCAGCCGGTCCTGGACAGGCGACGTCAGCGGTCGTTGCCGGGAGGCGGGCCACGTCAGGAGCACCGCGCCCAGCACTTCCTCCCCGTACACCAGCGGCGCTGCGGCAAGCGCGAAGTCGTAGGGCAGGACCAGGGCGGCTCGCGGGTAGTGGCGGGCCAGCTGCTGCTGGCTGTCCACATGGACGACGACTCGGCCGGTCACCGCGTCGGTCACGGGTACTGAATGCGTCAGGGCGATCCGGTGCCACGGCGCGGCGAACTCCAACGGCATGCCGACCATGCATTCAAGAACCAGGAGGTTCTCGCCGGGAGCGAGCAGCCACAACCCGGCCGCGTGCGCTCCCGTCTGCTCGGCGGTGTCGAGCACGATCCGATCCATCAGGCGCCGCACTGCTTCCCGCCTGCCCCTCTGCGGTGACGTCATCGGCACCCCCAGGCGGACGCGCAGCCCATAACGGAACAGTAGCGATTAAATCGGAGTACAGCGAAGATATGCCGTGAAGGGGCCACGGATCCCGGTCCCCTCGCTGCTGCACAAGCCACAAGCCACAAGCCACAAGCCACAGCCGCGCCCGCCGACCTGCGTCCGGCTGGGCCTGGAGCGGCTCACGCGGCGGTCGGTCGGCCGTCCAGGGCGGAGCCCTCGTAGGGGCTACAGGGATGGGTAGCGGGGCGAGGCCGAACGGGTCCTGCGGGTGTCGAGGCCCGTGCAGGGCGCCGTACGGCCGCAGGAGCGGATCTCCGGGTGGCAGCGGGCCATCTGCTCCAGTGCGGCCGCCTCCCGCGGCGGTGCCGCATGGGCACAGCAGCCACCGGGTCGGACCGCCGGCGAAAGCCTTGTTCAGCAGCCACTCGCCAGTGCCCCCGCCCAGGACGCCCGTGAGCGGCCCGGTCGGCCGAAGACCGGCCACGAGACTGGCTCCGCTCCGGGCAGCCGTCGGGCGCGGTGAAGGCCGGCACGAGCCAGGTGAACGGCCAGATGGCGTAGAGCAGCATGGCGATGACGGTGTGCAGCTGGAAGGACGACGGAGCGGGCTGCCGATGCGCAGCAGCCTCGCCTCGTAGAGTTCGGAGGAGCGGGTCGTCCAGCCGAACTGGTCGTACCGGTAGCGCCACACGGTGCCGACGACGAAGTCACGGCCTCGGCGACCAGCGGGACGCGGGAGCGGGCCGGCCGTCTGGTCGGGGTGCTGCAAGAGGACCGAGGCGGCCTGGCAGACCACCGCGGCGTGACGCTCGGCGACGTCCGTCCGAGCATCCCCGCAGCGGCGGGGATGCGTTCGTCGGGCGGGTCACCGAGGTTGACGGCTCGCGTGTACGAGCGCATGGCGGAGAGGCGCTGTAGCGCCTGGCGGACGGGTTCGGGGGCGTCGGCGGTGAAGAGTTCGGCGAGGTACTCGATGGGGATCCGCAGGGTGTCGATGGCGCCGAAGAGATTGTCGATGTCCTCCGCTGACAGGTGCGGTGCGTACCAGACCATCGGCATCGTGCGGTACTCCGGGTGGAGCGGAAGCGCCACCCGGTGGGTCTTGGCGAGAGCGTAGACGGGCGAGCGGCGCGCGGCCTCCAGCCAGTCGTCGGGGATGTCCTCGCGGTACGCCTCCGCGATCACCTGCGCTATGGGCGCCAGTCCGCCTCCAGGTCGTGGGAGTCGGCCTTGGTGAGCTGGGTCGGTGCGGTGCCGTCGGCTCGTACCAGGTAGAGGTGTTCGGGGTCCGCGTCGTCGGCGCCGCCTCGGGTGAACACCAGGCGGGTGCCGTCCGGGGACCAGGAGGGGTTCTTGTCGTTGAGGCGGGCCGCTGTGATGCGGTGCAGGCCGGTGCCGTCGGGGCGGGCGGTGTAGAGGTGGGCGAAGCCCGTGGAGTCCACGCGGCTGAAGGCGATCCGGTTGCCGTGCGACCAGTCGGGCGTCCAGTCGTGGGAGGCGGACCCGGTGATGGCCGTCTGGGCCAGGGTGGACAGCCGGATCCGCATCAGCCTGCTGTGTCCGCCCGAGTCCGCACGGTTGAAAGCCAGGTACTTGCCGTCCGGGGACCATGTCGGATGGAGGTCGTCCGCCGCGCTGTGGGTGAGCCGGGTGGCAGGGGTGCCGTCGATGTCGGCCACGTAGATCTCGCGCTGGGTACCGACCGGCTTGGCGTAGGCGATGCGTTTGCCGTCGGGGGACCATGCGGGGTCGGAGGCGCCCTTGGTGCCGGGGACGGCTTTCAGACCGCCTCCCGCGGTCTTCATCGTCCAGACGCCGTCGATGGCGCCGGCGGATCCGTAGCGTACGAAGGCCACCCGCTTGCCGTCCGGGGACCAGCTGGGCATCACGTCGCTGACGGTGGAGGTGTGGGTGAGTTCGACGGGCGTGCCGCCAGTGGGGGAGATCGCGTAGAGGTCTTCGGTGGGCGCTGTCGCGGTGTAGCGGGCGAAGACGATCGAATGGTCCGCCGCCGCCCCCGCGTCCGCTGCGGCACCGAGGGTCAGTGGGGCGGCCACGGCGAGTGCCGTGGCGGTCACCGCCGCCAGGCGGCGCCGCGTTGAGCCGTTTCTGCCCGGTCCTTGGATGTTTCCGGCGGTTCTGCCGTTGCCAGTGCGGTGTTGTTGACGCGTCAAGGTGTCCACCCCGATCCCTCCCTGCGGCCCACTGAGGGCGGGCCGCTCCGGCCGGCAAATATCCCACCCGACGGGGCTCTGGGAGAACCACCGGCAACCGGCGGTACGAGCCCTGTGACACGTTCCGTACATCGCTGTCACATGCCGGGGAGAGAGACTTCGCCCTGCTCGTGACCCCCGTCCAGACCCCGGGCCGATGTTCTCCGTGTTCCGTACCGGCGGGGGTGAGGGTGGTGCGGGGCATGTGGCGCGCCCGCCGCGGCCGGGAGTGCTTCATCCTCGTCGTCCATGGCCCTGCGCCGCGTCGTCGGCGGGATCTACCTCTGCTGCCCGCCCTGGTGGGGCCGAATTTCGTGGTAGATCTCATGGACATGCCGACCCGCGTCAGGTGCTATCAACGAGACCTCGCGGCGGCTGTCGTGGAGTTCGTGCAGGGCTACCTGCGCCCGAATCCAGGCGTCGCTCGACTCGTTCGTCAAGGCGGCCCGGAGCCGGTTCAGCGCTCTCGGGACGCGTCGGAAGGCCCTGTCTTGCTCGCACCTCCTCGCCTGCTCGCGTCCCTTCGTGGGAACACCAGTGGCGGCCGTGGACCGTGTCGGATGAACTGTGGTCGCTGGGGTGGGTCCGGCCGCCCGTGGGCCGGGTCGTTCGGTGCTCAGGAGCAGAGGTTGACGTGTCGGACGGCCAGGACGTGTCCGGCTGCGTCGATGAGGCGGCTGCGGGCGAGGTGCTTGCTGGTCACTGCGTTGGTGATCGCGGTGGCGATGGCGGAGGTCTGGGAGCTGACGTTGCTACCCAGGTCGAACATGACCATGTCGGCGCCGGAGCGCAGGGCCTGGACGGCGGCGGAGGGGACGCTGAAGCCGGCGGCGGAGATCGCCTTGGCGCTGAGTGAGTCGGTGACCACCAGTCCCTTGAAGCCCAGCTTGCCGCGCAGCTCGGAGCTGATGACGGTGGGTGACAGGCTCGCCGGGTTGGTGCCCAGTCCCGGCACGATGTTGTTGGAGACCATGATGGCAGGGGCACCGGCCTTGATGGCCGCTGTGAACGGCGGGATGCCCACCTTCTGCAGGGTGGACCAGGGCAGGGTGCGGGCGGGACCGAAGTCGGAGTTGTAACTGGAGCCGCCCAGGCCGGGGAAGTGCTTGACGACGGGTATCACGCCTCCGGCGCGCAACCCGTTCATGTAGGCGACTCCGGCTGCGGAAACCACCGAGGTGCTGCCGCTGAAGGACCGCCATCCGTCGGGGTTGGTCTTGCTGGGGGCCACGTTCCTGCCGTCGACGTCGACCACCGGTGCGAGGTCCATGTTGACCTGGGCGGCGGACATCTTGGTCGCGACCTTGGTGACGTTCTGCTGGATCTGAGCCGGGGTCCAGTGCGTGCCCATGTATGCGGCCCAGGGCAGGGATCCGACGAGGTTCGCCATGCGCTGGATGCCGCCGCCTTCCTGGTCGGTCATCACCAACAGCCCGAGGTGGCCCGGTACGTGGCTCTTCAGGACGGTCAGTCGGGAGCCGAGGTCGGACGGTGCCTTGCTGCCGAACAGCAGTACACCGCCGGCACCGGCGCTCACCTCGGAGGTGACGTCGGACACCGAGGCCTCCGACACCGGGACGGCGATGGTCAGCATGGCCAGCCGGCGGTTCGACCACCCGGCCAGCTTCGTGCTGTTGGTGCACGCGGCGGGTACGGCGCGGTCCGGGGCGATGGACGCAGGGGAGCGGGAGGGCGCGGCGGGGCCGCTGGGGTGGGGGGACGCCTTGGGGGCGGCTGCACCGCAACCCGCCAGGAGCATGGCCGCCACGGCAGCGGCGCTCAGTCTTCTGGCGTTCTGGGCCCGGCGGGGCAGCCGTGGCGGTGCTGTCGCGTGTGTGCGGGCACAGTACGACGGGAGTTCCATCGCTTTGCCTCCTTCGGGACGTCGCGACGGTGCCCGTCGCGCTGAGGGCGGTGAGAGCCCGGGCGGGCTCTATGAAGCGTGAGATGCGCTTCGGCCCGCTTTTGTTCGAGGCTCCGCGGTCGGCGTACCACCAGAATCTCGCCTTCTGAGCCGGCCGGAAACTCGGTCGGCGTGATCGGGACCCCTTCGACGAGTGACATCCGGCGAATGTCCGGTTCGGCTGGGAAAAGAGGGGATCACGGGCTACGTTTACGTCTACGTCCAGGTCGACCCGACGACTACGAAACGGCCCGCGGGCCTGCCCTCATGGAGCACGCTCTCGCCCTCGTCGCACCGGTCGGAAACTGTGCGATCTTTTGCCCACTGCCCGCTGTGTAGGCATGTGACCTGCGAAGGACCTTCCGGCCGTCCCTCTGCCCAAGGGCCTCGTCTGCTCATGGACCGCCTCCACAAGCGGTCCACGGCTGGGCCGCGCGGCCCCTTCGCAGCCCTTGTGGCCGCCGGTGAGGATCCTGAGGGCTGTTGCAGGCCGCCGGGAAACAGCGCGGCGGCGTGGCCGCGGACGAAGCCGCTGCCGCCTGCGCCGTCTCCTGTTGCGATCACGCACCATGTGGGCGCCGCCTTCGTCGACCGCGAATGCCCCGTGGTCGACGGCTTCGTGCCCGGAGATTACGCCTTCGCAGGCGGCGGTCTGGTGGTTGCCGCCGCTGAGCATGTCGATCCGCAGGCCGGACGATGACCGGCGACAAGCTGCGCGACGCGGGGCCACCGTCCCGGGCGGGCGTGGGCGCCTCCCGCGCTCAGGCCGCCCGTGGCCACCCATGGCCGGCCACGGCGTCCACCGCGCTCCGGTCCCGGCTCGTCGCATCGTGCAGGCGATCGCTCGGCGCCGTACCCGGTACGGCACCGGCCCGGACACCCACGGCTGGGACGTCGGCCTCGGGCGGCAAGGGTGCCGGTCCCCCTGGACGTCCGCTCTTCGAGCCACGGCGCGGTTTTCCCCGGCCGCCCGTGAGGTCCATCCAGGCGGCCACGACGATCAAGCCGCGGCTCGCACGCTCGCCCGAGGAAGCCTCACCGGACGCGGGCGGCCTCCCTGGACGAAGCCGGGCTCGACAGGGTGGCTGATGACCTGCGGTGACCTGCCGCAGTGTCTGGAGCGGTTGGAGCGATCCCTGACGTCGTTCGTCGCCGACGGCGAGCCAGGACACGTATCGGTACGACCCTTGGCACCCACTGTGTCAGCCGCTGTAGGTCGGCGATTTTGGGATCCTTGTCGGGCGGCAGTGGTTGCACGCGCTGATCTGGCTGTCGAGCCGCCGCCGGGCTTCTTCGCGGCCGACCGGGGCGGCTGCCCCGGCTGCAGCAGGTAACCCGGTGGACTTGTACGCCGTCCCTCGCCCCGTACCTTCCTGCCCCTCGGGCACGCTGTACGCGAACGGGGGCACTTTCACGTCGCTGTGCTCGCGGGCGTGGAGAACATCGTCAGTGCCCGGGCCGGCGCCCACCGTCCGGCCTGCCCGTTGACCTACTTGTCCCTCTCCGTCTTCGCCGTCCTCACCGCTGGAGCGGGTCTGTCGTTCTGGTAGCGGCTTCGGGCGTGCGGCCGCGGCCCCGGGCTGCTCCACCACCCGGGCGTCGTGCGCCCCGAGCGTCCCGAGCGCCTCCAGTGGCTGCGGCGACTTCGCCGGCCCGCCGGACGTCCGGCTCGTGATCATGGTGTACGGCGTGCGTTCAGGGGCCGGTCGGTGGACTGGTGGTCCGGGTGATGGCCAGGATCGCCATGTCGTCGTCGCGTGGACGGCCGGTCCATTGCTCGACGTCGTGTACCAGGGCGTCGATCACCTGGCCCGGCTGCCGGAACGGTCCCTGGCCGCTGAGCCGGGCGGCCGGGTCGTAGAAGGTCCCGGAACGGTCCCGGGCCTCCGTGACACCATCGGTCACCAGCAGAAGCGTGCTGCCGGGCGGGAAGGGCCAGATCTCGGGCGCCGGCTGCGGCACTCCCAGGCCGCTCATGCCCAGTGGAAGCCCGGGTTCGCTCGGATCCAGCGCGCGCACGGTGGCGTCGTGGACGAGGTACGGTGAGGGATGGCCGCAGCTCAGCAGCCGCACGTGCTCCGCCTCCGGGGTGATCTCACCGAGCAGCGCCGTGACGAATCCCTCCATCCGGATCTCCTCCTCGCGTAGTGAGCCCTCCCTGACGAGTGCGCGCTCCAGGTGCCCGGCCAGCACCGCTAGGTCGGGGGCCTGGTCTGCCATGGCCCGGAACGTGCCGAGCAGTACGGACACCACACCGACCGCGCCCATGCCTTTGCCCCGCACATCGGCGATCAGCAGCCTGGTGCCGTACTGAGTGTCCTGCACCGCGTAGGCGTCGCCGCCGATCAGGGCCTCGATATGCGCGGCCTTGTAGAGCGCGGCGACGGCCAGTGGGCCGACGCGTGCCGGTGGGGCGGGCAGTACGGCCCGCTGGGCGGCCTCCGCAACGGAACGCATCGTCTGCAGACGGCGCCCGTGGCGAGCGACAACTCGGTTCACCCCGATGGCGATGAGCCCGGTGAACCCGAGGTTGGCCAGTTCGATTGCCGATACGGCGGCATTGCCGAGATAGCCACCCTGGAACAGCAGCGCCGCCTCGACCAGGACGATGGCTACTGCGGCCACGATGGTGTGCCGGAGCGAGAGCAGTGCTCCTGCCACCGTGACAGCGGCGACCAACAGGTAGTCGCCCCAGTACGCACGCGGCGACAGGAGGTTCCACAGAGCCCCGCCGACGATCATGGCGGCTGGCATGAGCGAGACGTACCGGGGCCAGTTTGTGGAAGAAGGGCCCATCCGCATCCCCGATCCCGAACCCGGCCGACCAGTGCCCGAAAGGAGATCATATGTGCCCTGCTCGGGGCATGGCGCACGCATCGCCGACCCTGCACGTGATCAGCGTCGAAGACCAGTCCGATGGCGACGGCCATGGTGTCCGGCAGAGTATGTGCGGTGACCCTCGATGGGACGAGTGGCCAGGCCGCTCGCGCTGAGTACTACGGCTGTCGGCAGGTTCTGCGAGGGCACCGCGCCGGCGATGGTGTCGCGGTCTCGGAGCACGAACGCAGGGTGAACCGCCATCGGCGTGTTCACCCTCGTTCGCGGCCACGCGGCCCTGCGCCGCCGACTCCCGTCACCGCCAGGCCGACCCACTGACCGCTCTGGCGTGCACCGTTTGCAGCTGGTGTGCTGCGCCCACGCAACCGACACTGCCGGAGCCACAGAAAGGCTCGGGGATCCGGGCGGGGTCTGTGTCAGGCCCCTGTGGGGGCGTCAGAAGAGGTCGCGGTACGGCTTGAAGCCAGTGCCGATCTTGACTCGGGGCTTGAAGGGCGCGGCCGCCTTGCCCGTTCCCTTGAGCAGCCACAGGTTGCCCTTGGGGTCGCGGGCGAGCAGGTCGCTGTGGCCGTCGCCGTCGACGTCACCCGTGGACACCAGCTTGTTGAACTGGTTCCAGCCGGAGCTCACCTTGACGCGGGACGCGAACGGTTTCCCCAGATTGCCGGTGCCCTTGTACAGCCAGAGGACGCCCTGCTTGTCGCGGGCGACGATGTCCGGCTTGCGGTCGCCGGTGAGGTCGCCCTGGCCGGTGATCTGGGTGAACTGGTTCCAGCCGGGACCGACCTTGACGCGCGGTGCCAGCGAGCCGTCCGCTTTGGTCTGGAAGCGCCAGAGGACGCCCTGCTTGTCGCGGGCCAGCAGGTCGGGGTGCTTGGCGCCGCCCAGGGTGCCGGGGGAGAAGACGACGTTGTACTGACCCCAGCCGGTGGCCACCTTCTTCAGGCGTCCGTTGCGCCAGAGATTCAGCGTGCCGTTGTCCATGACGTGGTACGCGCCGTCCTGGTAGCCGGTCAGATCGGGGTCGACCGACACCCCGTACCTGAAGTGCGGCCACACGTAGCCGTCCGACCGGGCATCGAAGCCGCCCTTCCCGTCGGGCATGTAGACGTACATCTGGCCCGACGGCAGGATCCCGGAGAGGAAGAAGAACGGCGCGGCGGGGGTGGGCTTGTGCTGCCCGGCCGCGGCTGCGCTCCGGGCGATGTTTTCCCCGGGACTATTCGTTGCAGGGGCGTCGGCCAGGGCGGTGCCGGCGGTGGCGCCGACCAGGGCGACGCCGATCGCCGAGGTGACGAGACGCGACAGGGCGCGTGCACGCCGGGAGGACTGGGTCACGTATGACTCCATGAGGTATGCGGAATCAGGCGGTGCGCTCGGTACAGGTGTGGGGAGCGCCCGCATCATTGTCCGGATCTTTGCACGTCTGTCCCAGTGGTTTTGCGGCGGGCCTCGGAACGCGAGATTCCGGCCAGATAGCACCGCGGAAGGCGTAACCGCTTGTATCTCCGAGCCGCAGTGTGTGGTGTTGGACTGGCCGATGCCGTTGGGGCTCTGACGTTCGCGGGCGACGCCGGCCGGGACGAGGGTTCGCGGACTTTGACTGATCGGTTGATGGACGCCGCCGGCCTGCGACGCGCCCGCTTGGCCGGGATGGTCCTCAAGGGCGGGGACCTCATCGGCGGCGGCCGGGGCGCCCAGCAGATCAGCGTGGACGCCGTACTTGGTCCCGGCTCTTCCCGGAGCAGGCCACGAACCGCATCCGTCACAAGTTCGGCGCCGGCTCCGCCGGTCCGGGCGCCGTCGTGCCCTTGCGCCGTGCTTCATGAACAGTCGCTCCGGTGCGGCCCGGTACCGCGGATCCAGCCGCGTTCATCCGCGCCCCGGCGTCGGTGATCGGCCAAGTCAGCACGCATGGCGGAGCCGCGAGGAATTCGCGTGGGGCAAGTTCCGCGGCTGGGCCGGTGCGTACGGAGGCATGCCCGGTGCACGCATCTCGCCGGCCGACGAAGCCGCCCGCGATGCACTGAGCCTCCGGGCAAGGACGTGATCCTGGCGGGCGGCGGTGTTGTCGTGGGTGCGGCCGGGCCGGGCTGCGGATATCCAGATCAGCCGGCCCTTTTCATCGGTCAGGGCGAGGAGGTGCAGGCCGTGACGCTGGTGCTTGCCGGAGTAGTTCCGCCGGTCGGCCTTCCCGGTGCGGCGCTGGGTGGCGATGAGGGTGCCGTCGATCAGGACCGCCTCTCCGCCCTGCCTGGCGACCTCCTTCAGGGCGCGGTCCAGCCGCGGCGCCTGCGCGGCGAGCAGGCAGATCAGCTCGTCGCGCCAGCGACGGACGGTCGACTCGGACGCGTCATTGCCGTCGGCCATGTCGGCCAGGCGTTGGTCGTGGCGCAGCACAGCCAGAACGATCGCCGCGATCTGTCCGGGCGGCAGGATCCGCCACCTGGACCGGATTGCTTTCAGATGGCGCCGAAGGAGATCGGCGAGGTGTTGACGGTCCGCGTGGTCAGCGGCAGGCGGCACTGGTAGACAAGCGGGCGGGTGTCCTCGGCGTGCTGTTTGGTTTTCGTCACACAATTCCAACGGCCGCCGGGGGCGCCCCGGTTACGCCCGCGCCGCACTTCCCGAGGCGGTGGAGCAGGTCACAGGCGAGTGGTGAACCGGCCGTCGGGCAGTTTGGGCAGCCAACCGCGGTCGACGGGGCTGACCAGCTTCCCGCGCAGCGGCTCCAGCTTGGACCGCACGCTGATGTCAATTCCCAGAGCGTCGCCGACCGGCCGGGCCATGACCGGACCGGCGGCCTGCCGCACGACGGCGAGAATGCGCTGGTGGTCCGGCGGGAGCAGGGTCTCCTCCATGTCCGGCGTGCGGTGTGGGACCAGCATCACCGCACGTCCGCCCACCTGCCCCGGCGCCGGCGCGGCAGAGTCGCGTTCGTCGGCGAGCTGTTCACTCATCCGCTCAAGGACCCCCTCGGCGACGGCGAGCTCGTCCCGCACCTCCACCAACTGCTTGGCCAACTGCTCTTCGAGATCATCCAGCTCCGCCCGCCGCGCGGTGATCCGTTCCAGTACTCAGGTTGAACTGGTGGAGTCCGAAGGTCTGGTCGCGTCATGGTCCATGATCAGGCCAGTCGTCGTCAGCCAGATCCCTCTGCTCAGCATGAGCCGAGTAGCGAATCACATGATCGGAGAGTCACGGTATTAGGCCGCAGGGTGAACCCTGGCATCTCGGGGCTTGGGACGGGAAGCAACCGATCATGGGATCCCTTGCACATCCGCAGTTCCACATGCCGTTCGAGTCCCGCCTCAACCCCCATGTTGACCAGGCCCGCGCACATGCCAAGGAGTGGGCCCGACAGACGGGCATGTTCGACGATGAGTACTTGGAATGGCCTCAAAGGTGGAGCGAGGAGAAGTTCGATCAGGCCGACTTCCCGTTGTTCATCGCCTTGACCCATCCCGACGCCGATGCCAGCGAGTTGGAGCTGGTCACCGATTGGCATGTTGCTCTGTGGTTCGTTGACGACCTGTTCCTGCCGCTCTACCGGCGTGACCACGACCAGGAGTCGGCTGCAGCTCAGGTGGAACGGCTGATGCTGTTCTTGCCGTTGGACGGATTGCCGCGGCCGCTGAGGCCGGTCAATCCCGTGGAGCGGGCCTTCGCAGGTCTGTGGACCGGCACGTCCGCCACCATGAGCCTGGTCTGGCGCGATCGGTTCGTCAGCAGTGTGCGGCGCTTCCTCGACGGAGTGCTGTGGGAGCTCGATCACGTCGACCATGCCTTGACCGACCTGATCGAATATCTGGGAGCCCGCCGTGACTTCGGCGGCTTGCAGTTCACCGCCGTGCTCATGGAGCACGCGATGGGCGAGCTCCATGAGCATGCAGTTCGACGCAGGGAGTTCCGCACCGCCGTTGACGCGTTCGTTGACGCCGTCAGCCTGCACAACGACATCGTGTCCTACGACCGGGAGGTCGATGAGGGCACAGTCGGCAACAACGGCGTGGAGGTTGCTCGCAAAGCCCTGGGGCTCAATCGGCGCGACGCTGCTGCCGTCGTCAACGATCTGCTGACCGCCAGGGTCGACACTCTGGCCGAGGCCCCGGCGGCCGTACCGCCCGAGGCAGAACAGTTCGTCAAGTCGCTGCAAGAGGCTCTAGCAGGCTCGTACTTGTGGCACGAGCTGACCGGCCGCTTCGGCCAGGCAACGGCAAGAACTCTTGGGAGGCCCTGCGGTCTGGGCACATCCGCGGTATATGCCTTTTCAGGGCCGCTCCGGGGCTACTCGGGTTGAACTACGCGGAGGCCGGCGGTCTGATCGCGTCGTCGTCAATGGTCAGACCGGTGGGTGGGCTCGCGGGAGCCTCGCGCTTCGGGTATCTGCTCGACGTGGCCACGAACCCGGGGTAGCACAGTGGCGGTGGCGGGAAGCCGCCGCCACCGCCGCCTACTGCCTCCCCCCGCTCCACCTGCGCCGCGGCGGCCTCCGCGACGCCGAGCACCGGCGGACCGGGTGAGCCGGTGTGCCGTACCGCGTCAGGAAAAGATGACGGAGCGTACGAGCAGGCGGTCGGAGGCGCCCTTGCCCGGGAGCAGGCTGTAGTAGGTGTCGCCGTTGCAGTCGGAGTCGAGGAAGACGGTGGCGGTGGCGTCCGTGTAGTTCTTGGGGGCTCGTGAGGCAGCTCCCGGTGCGGCTCCCGGCGCGGCGAGGTTGATGCATTCGCCGCTTGCGGGGTTGTTCAGGAAGCCGACGGCCTCGTATCCCTCGGCGGTGGTGTACGAGTAGCGGAACTGGCCGGTTGCGGCCGAGGCCGAGGCAGGCACGGCCGCCAGCAGAACGAAGGCACTGGCTGCTGCGCCGACGGCTGCGGTGATGGAGCGAAGAGACACGAGGATGTCTTCCTGTCGGTTACCGATGCGGTCACTGCCAGCGATGCCCCAGGTACCGGGGGCCAAGCGCACTGTCCCTCGAACGTGAACACCGAATCGTTTCTTTAGGGCAGACGGAGGTCCCGCACCACCTCGGCATTGGTGCGTTCAGGCGCTGTTGATCGGTATGGACTGTGGAACCTCGCCCTGGTCTCCGCCCTCCTGGCGGTGTTGGGGAAGGGCGGGCGCCGGTGCTCGGTCCCGGGCGCCCGGGGGAAGGGAATGGGGCCGTGGGCCGGTCAGGGGATGGCGGGATCCGGCACCTGGGTTGTCGGGGTGGCGGGCGGGGTGAGGCGGTCGGCTCCCGGTGGTACGGGGACAGCGGCGAAGACGGCGTTCTGCTGGGCCTGGAGTTCCTGTTTGCGAGCCTCGGTGGTGGAGGGCAGGCGCTGCTCTTCGTAGAGCAGGTGGGTGACTTCCTGGGCGTGCTTGCTGGCGGGGGTGTGGAACTGGATCTCGAAGAGCTGGCCTGAACCTGGGGCGCGCCAGCCTGTGTTGAGGCCCTTGTAGCCGCTGGGGCGGTTCCAGGTGTTGGACCACTTGGTGGTGTCGTTGCCCCAGGCCGACAGGACGGCGGACGCGCGGGTCACGCCGGCGGTGTAGGCGTTGTCGGGCCACTGGAGGGTGTAGCGGACGGCGTCGCTGAGCTGGGCCAGGACGGTGTCCACGTTCTGTCCGGGGTGGTCCTTGAGGGAGGTGGCGACCTTCCGCTTGAGCGAGTCGGGGGATTTGAGGCGGTGGTCGAAGCCGACCAGTTCCGCGCCCGAGACCAGGGCCGCGGTGCGCACGTCCGTGCTGATCGACCGCTCGGCCTGCCGGGCCCGGGTGACGTAGGCGTCGACCCTGGCGTTGTCGGCGCTGTTCAGCGTGAGCCCGCCGGCTCCCTTCCAGCCTTCATCGTCGGCTGCGGCGGCTGCCGAGGGCCCGGCTGAGAGGGTGGCGGCTGTGATGAGTGCGACCGCGAGCATGCCTTTGCCGTTGGAGGAGGTGGTGGTGACCGTCATAGAACGTCCGCCTTCACGCTGAGGGGATACCTTGCGACAGGCACAACCGCCCAGGCCGGGGGAGAGTCACTGACGCGGGCGCGGAGCGCGTCGCCGCGGCTGGCCTTGTCGGGGTCTGCGTCGGCGCCGACGGTGCTGCGCTCACCGAACTGCTCGAGGGCTGTACGGCCGACATCGCACCGTCGGACCGGGAGGAGCAGGATCGTGTTCGTGAACTGCTCCAGCGTGGGGTCTGCTTCTCCTGGTGCCGAGGCCGTGCTGCGCTCCGCAGAAGGGGCCTGTTGCCGGCGGCCCGGGCCTGTCGCTTAGGAGGCCGCGCAAGCAGCATCTGGACCGTCCCGAGGGCGCGGGGATGGGGAACCCCCCACGCCCCGCTTCTCCAGGTGCACGGGAGAGCTGCCAGGGTTGTGAGACGGAGCTCGCTCCGCCCCTGGCTGGCCCGCCCGCGTGTTGGGCGATGGAAGAGTGGGCGACTACGACCAGGACCAGACCATCCTCATCCCGTCTGCCGCGCTCTGGGGCGTCCAAGCGCCTGCCCAGCGGTGACCTGCTGAGTTCAGCCCAGCAGACGATCCTCGTTGACAAGGAAGGCCAGAACCGAGTGCAGCCGGGCCACCCACTGGGTAAACAGCACTCCTAAAGCGGGTGTCGCAGGTTCGAATCCTGCCGGAGGTACAGCGCATTGCCGCTCTGACCTGGGGTTTCTCCCTCAGGGAGGGGTCCTGTTCGGCCTCGGACGTCTCGTCCGAGGCCGTTTGCGTGAGCGGTGCGTGAGCGGATGGGGTGCCAGGCCCCGATGATCCCGGCGAGCGCCGATCGCGGCCGGGCCGCACAGAGACTGAACTAGGTGGCGCTAGGGGGTGTCCGATGGATCGCGTGACGGACTCTTCAACGGATCGTTCGGTTCGCTGTGGGACGGGGCGATTTGTCTGACAGCGAGTGGGCTCGATTGGAGCCGCACCTGCCAAGGAGCCTGGGACGCGGGGGGCCGGTGGAAGGATCACCGCACTGTCATCAACGGCATCTGCTTCCGGCTGCGGACCGGCGTTCCGTGGGGGGACCAGGACCTGCCCACGTGGTTCGGGAAGTGGAAGACGGTCCGTGACTGTCACCGCCGGTGGTCTGCGGAGGGCACGTGAGAGCGAATCCTGCGGGCTGTCCAAGCCGACGCGGACACGGAAGGTCGGATCGAGCTGGAGCGTGGTGAACGTGGATTCCACGGTGTGCCGCGTGCACCAGCATGCCGCCGGGGCCCGTCACCGGCCGGCTCGGATTCCGGGACAACGCCGTCGCCCGGCACGACATGTCCCCGATGAGGCGATCGGTCGCTCGCGCGGCGGGCTCACGACAAAGATCCATCTGGCCAGTGAGGGCGGGTGCCGTCCGCTGGCTGTCCTGGTCACGCCTGGGCAGTGGGGTGATGCACCGCAGTTGATTCCGGTCCTGGACCGAATCCGTGTCCCTCGCCCGTTGGGGGGACACCCGCGGACACGACCGGACCACGTGTGCGGCGATAAGGCGTACAGCTCGCGTCGAAACCGCCGCTACCTGCGGCGACGACAGATCCGGCACACCATCCCCGAGCGCCGGGATCAGCGTGCCAACCGTCAGCGGCGTGGCAGCCGGGGCGGTCGCCCCACCAGCATCGACCGGGACCGGTACGCCCGCAGGAACGAAGTCGAGCGCACCGTAAACGCACTCAAGGGGTTCCGCGCCGTGGCGACCCGGTACGACGAGAGAGCGTACGTATTGCACGGCACGGTCACCCTCACCGCTATCCGGCTATGGCTGCGCCGGTAACCCGCCGGACAGTCCCTAGCCGGGCAATACGAACTTCACCGACCGGAAGGTGACATCATCCGGCGCTTGGTCACTGCCTGGCTTGAGGACGACCTTGGGGGTACCCGTGCAGTCGTCAGTCTCGAAGATCTGGGCATTGGCCCTGGTACTGGTGTTCTGAGGCGCGAATGCATCCGCGTATTGCTCCCCAGGTGCGATTTCGGCGACTTGCTGGATGAGGACGCATTCGTTCAAGGGGGGCTGTTCCGGCAGGCTCGCGCTCTCCGCGGCCCCGGTTGAGGTGTTGGTGTACTTGTAGTTGAGTCCGAGCTCGTCCTGTGCGTGTGCGGCGGTGGCGGATGGGAGGGCCAGGGCGAGGGCGCTCGTGATGGCGAGCAGCGCGGAGCGCAGACGCATGGGGGGTCCCCTTCGGCGGGCTGGTGTGGGTGAGATGCCCCCATGATGCTGGCATCCGGACGGGAAATACGCCGATAGGGCCGTCCATGGGATCAATCCACTCGCCGGTGTGAATCAACGGGCGTCTAGCGGTCGTTGCCATGGCAGGACAGCGACCGCCGGGAAGGTGCCGGGGGAACAGGCCCCGGCCGGGCTGGAAGTCTCGGCGCTGCGGCCGCTGAACGTGCTGGCGATCGCGGTTTCGGCGATCTCCCCGACGACCTCGGTCTTCCTCGTCTACGGGACCGGGCTCGCCTCGGCCGGCACCGGTGTGGTCTACGCCTTCCTCATCGCCGCGGTGATCGTGCTGGCCATGGCGGTGTGCTACGCAGAGACCGGTTCGCTCTTCCCGTCCGCAGGCGGTGCCTACACCATCGTGCACCGGGCGCTGGGACCGTTGTGGGGCGGGCTGGCGACCGTGCTCTTCCTGCTGCTCGGGCTGGTGACCACGGCTTCGGTGTGCACCGCCGCCGCGACCTATCTGTCCGGGCTGGTGCCCGGTGGGCTCCCGGTCGGCTGGACCGCGCTGGCGATGCTGGCCGCGATCACCGCGCTCTCGATGGGCCGGATCGCACCGGCGAGCTGGGTCGCGACCGCCATGCTGCTCCTCGAACTCGCGGTGATCCTCGCCTTCACCGGTTGCGCCCTGGCCCACGACGCCCCGGACAGCCATCCGTTCACCCACCCGGTCGTACCCAGCACGTCGGGGCTGATCGCCGCAGTAGTGCCCGCGCTGTTCGCCTTCAACGGCTACGACTGGCCGCTGTACTTCGCCGAGGAGGCCCGCGGGCCGCGGCGCGCGCTGCCGCGGGCGGTGGTGTGGGCGGCGGGGGTGTCGGTGACGGTGGAACTGCTCGCGGTGGCGGCGGCCACCTTCGCCGTACGGGACGTCGGCCGGACCGCGGCCGACGCCTCGCCGCTGTCGCTGATCGCCCATCAAGTGATGGGGCCGACGGGAGCGAACATCCTGCTGGCCGGGGTCGTGGTGGCGATGTTCGACACCGGGCTGTCGGCCAACCTCGGCTACGCCCGCGTCTACTATGCGGCGGCGCGCGACGGCATGCTGCCCGGGCCGCTGGGGCGGTTCTTCGGGCACACCTCGCCGCGCTCCCGGGTCCCGGTGTACGGCTTCGTATTCCTTCTCGTGGGCAACGGCGCCCTGTGCGTCTTCAGCTCACTCAACGACCTGATCACCTTCACCGGTGTCGTGATCGTCACCGTGTGCCTGCTGGTCGCGGTGGCGGCGCTGGTATGCCGGGTCCGTGCGCGCCGGGTCGCCCCGAGTGGTCGGCCTCCGTTCCGCATGCCGCTGTGGCCGGTGCCACCGCTGGTCGTGGTCGCGGGCGTGGCCGTGGCGCTGACCCAGCAGTCCGCCCGTGATCTGCTCATCGTGAGCGTCGTTTGCGTGATCACCGTCGCCGGTTACGCCGTTGCACAACGAGCGGGTGGTGCGGGAGGCGGCCTGCGTCAGTAGGGTGAGCGCCCTTCCGGTTGTCGCTCGGGCGTGATCAGAACTCCATGCGGTGTTCTTCAGACACGCTCGTGCGGCCCGGCCAGCGCACCCGCAAGTTGCGCGTATGCGTCCTTGGCCTGGGGTGTCTGGCCATGGACCAGGTGGAACGACGCTTCCGTCATCAAGCGTGCCGCGGTGGTGTCCGAGGACATGGAGCGGGCACCTGCGGCGGCGATGCAGGCGGCGGCGGTGCGCAGGGCAAGGTCGACGGTGGCTGCGCGGGTTGCGAGCCGTTCGTCGATCGCTTCGCCGGGTGGTTGTGCGTCGATCAAGGCGTAAGCGCGGGAGCGCAGTTGGTCGGCCCGGAGCTTTGCGCTGTCGGCCCAGGCTTTGAACGTCTCGTACTGGCCGAGGAACTGGGTGGTTGCCCGCAGGGATCCGAAGACGGCCGGGTGGGTGTTGGCGTTGTGGTTCAGGTAGGTGCGCAGCCAGTCCGCGTGCTGGGGCATGCTCACGACCTGGTCGGGTCCGACGGGTACGTCGTTCAGGTCGATGGCGACGGCGTGGGTGGCGTGCATGCTCCACAGGGTGTGCCGGTGTACGGCCTGGGGCGAGTCGAGGTCTTCGGCCGGGAGCAGGGCGAACAGGATGCGGTCGCCGGGCGCGATCGCGCCGACCAGGACGACGTCGGCCAGCCCCCAGCTGGTGAGCCAGGCGATGCGACCGTTCAGCGTCCAGCCGCCGCCGGTGCCGGGTGTGGCGGTGATGGCGGGCGGTCCGGGGCGGGCGAGGTGGGAGACGGCATGGCCGCTGAGGGTGCGGCCGGTGAGCAGGGGGATGAGCCACCGGTGCCGCAGGGCCTGGTTGTCGCTGGCGGCGACCGCCCGGACGGGTTGGTGGTGTTGGGCGTAGACGAACCAGGTGGCGCCGTCGGCTGCCGAGATGATCTCCGTCGCCTGCCGGAGCAGGGCTGGGGCGCGGGTCGCCAGTCCGAGAGCTCCGGCTGTGGCGAGGGCGTCCAGATGGCCGCGCGGCACGCCCTTGCGTGCGGTCTCGTCGGCGCGGGGGCGCAGCAGTTCGTCGGCGACGCGGGTTGTCCCGGCGAGCACCTCGGTGTCGTCAAGGCTCGGGACCGTCGGTCCGGCCATCAGGCGTGCGCGTCGGTGGCCAGGGTGGCGAACTTCTCCCCGAGCGGCCTGATGATGTTGCGTTCGACCTCGTAGTAGCTGGTCAGCGCGCTCATGGGGGCGCGGCGCAGGTGCCAGCGGCCGGTCAGGTTGCAGCCGATCTCGCGGCCGGCGAAGGCGCCGGTGGCCCAGCCGTCCTTCTCGTCGTCCAGGGTGCGCTCGACGCGGAAGTAGTTGAACAGGCTGGTGGCTGTGGTGCGGACCGTCTCGTGCGGGTCGTCCGGGCGCGGGTCGGTCACGCCGAACCAGCACTCGGGTCCGTCGGCGTCCTTGACGTAGGCGTCGTTGAAGCCCAGCCAGGGCCAGATGAAGGCGATAAGACCGGCCTTGTCGGTGGGACAGTCGTCCACCGAACAGTCCGGGGGCACGAGCTCAGGGTCGATGTAGAAGCGGCCGAGCCAGGTGGGCAGCCAGAGGTAGAAGGGGTAGGAACTGTTGTCGGACAGCAGGTAGCTGTTGGCGTTGGAGTGCAGTTCGTTTCCGGCCACAGGGGTGAGGCGGACGCCGTATTCGGGAATTGCGAAGCGGACGCTGATCACCTCGTAGAAGGCGCGGATGTCCCGAAAGTATTCGGACAACGCATCGTAGGCGGAGGGCGCTTGGGCAAGTACGTCGGTCCTGAAGATCACGTGGTCTCCCGTTGTCACGACGGCCGCTTGGTTGTTCACCCGATGTTCCATCTCCTGTGCAGAGCGGTAAAGAGTGACAAGTCGGATTGGCTCGAACCGGGTGGGGTGACGCGTGGGCGGTGTAGTCGTGATCGGCGCGGGGGTGGGAGGCTGCTATGCCGCCTTCCGGCTGGCGGCGGGCTCGCAGAGCGTGACACTGTACGAGAGCGGATATCGGGTCGGCGGCAGAATCTGGTCCGTTCCGGTGCGCGGCGGAGGGTGGGCGGAACTGGGTGCCATGCGACTGAACAGGGAAGCTGCGCCGGTGATGGCACTGCTGAATCATCTGGGCCTGGCCGACTCACTGACACCGTTCCATTTCGACCGGCCGGAGAATTTCGTACTGGCGCGGGGAGATCGGTTACGCCAGCGGGATTTCGCCAACGCGGTTCGCATTCCGTACGCGGTGAGAAGGCGAATTCATGAGACGGATGCGGGCGGGTTGACGCTTCAGGCGGTGGAGTCGGCGGTGCCGGGATTCGGACGGCTTCGGGAGACGTACCACAGGGCGGTGCGGGAGCGGCGGCCCGCCGAGGCCGCGTCGGCGCGGGCCCGGTACCGGACAGCGCGGGGAACAGCAGTTGTGCAGGGTGAGCCGCTGGGGAAGGTCTCCTGGCCGCAGGTCCTCGCGGCGGCATTGGATCGGGAGGCGTTGAGGCTCGTCGCGGACACCGGTGGATACGACGTACACGCGGGCGGCGCGGCCGAGTGGATCGACGTCCTCTTCCACACCCCGCCACAGGCCGAGTACGTCACGCTCTCCAGCGGGATGCAGTCGTTGCCCAGGGCCTTGCACAGCGCTTTCGAGCAGGCCGGCGGCCGAACGCTCCGGGGCCGTCGGCTGTGCCGGATCGCCTTCTCCGACAGGGCCGGCGGTCCGTACGAGCTGACCTTCGCATTCACGGACCGTACGGGCCGGGACACCGGACTTCGGGAGCACGTACGGGCCAAGACAGTTGTCCTGGCGCTGCCGCAAGGCGCTCTGCGCCGTATCCAAACCGAACCCGGGATCTTCGGCCCCTTCTGGCACGGCGATCTGGAAGCGGTCGAGCCGGTGCGTGCCGCGAAGCTGTTCCTGGCCTACGACGAGCCGTGGTGGCGCGCGTGCGGCGTGGAGACCGGGCGCAGCACCACCGATCTTCCCCTGCGGCAACTGTGGTACGCGCCCGGAGGGGCTTCCCGGCTGCTGCTCGCCGCCTACCCCAGCGGCCCGTCCGCTGAGTTCTGGGATCGCTTCGGCGCGGACCCGCCGTACCACGTGCCCGGCGGCGCGGACACGTTCCGCGGAGGGCCACCGGCCCCGGCTGCGGCCGTGGCCCACGCCCACCGGCTGCTGTGCCGCATGCACCGGGTGCGGGCGCGCCCGCCGGCGGCAGCCTGCTGGCAGGACTGGGGGCGCCCGCCGTACTCGGCGGCCTGGCACATATGGCGGACCGGCCAGGCCACGGAGGAGGTCGCGGCCCGCATGCGTGCCCCCGCACCCGGAGGATCCCTGTACGTCGTCAGCGACTGCTGGACCTCGGACCCCGGTTCGATACCCGGCACCCTCGGCTGCGCCGAACAGGTCCTGCGGGACCACCTCGCGCTGCCCCGGCCGACCTGGTCCTCGTGAGCCCCGCGCCTCACCCACCGCCCACAGCACCGCTCAGATGCTCAGCCCAGGAGGAATCATGACCGCGTCCGCCTCCGTCGTCGAACCCGACATCACGAAGCTGCTCGACCACCTCGCCCGACACCCCGCACTCGCGCGCCGGCTAGGCGGAGCCCGGGACCAGTGGTCCGCCCGGGAGATCGGCGACGGCAACGTCAACCTCGTCTTCGCCGTCCATGGCCCGGACGGAGCCGTGTGCGTCAAACAGGCCCCGCCGTACGTGCGTGCGGCCGGCCCGAGCTGGCCCCTGACACCCGAGCGCGTCCTGTTCGAACACCGCGCCCTGGTCGAACACCGGCGTCACGCCGGCCCGTACGTCCCAGAGCCCCTGCACGTGGACCCGGAGGAGCATCTGCTCACCGTGGAGTACCTCGAAGGGCACACGGTCATGCGCGGCGACCTGACGGCCGGCGCGCGCTACCCCCATTTCGCCGGGCAGGTCGCCCGCTATCTCGCGCACACTCTCTTCTTCACCTCGGACCTCGCCCTGCCCGCGGGGCGCAAACGGGAACTGGCGTCACTTTTCGAGACCAACACGGCCATGTGCCAGATCATGGAGGACATGGTCTTCACCGAGATCTTCCTGCCCCACGCGCGCAACCGGTGGACCAGCCCGGAACTCGACGGGGACGTACAGCGTCTCCAGCAGGACACCGAGCTGAAACTCGCCGTGTCCCGGCTGAAGCAGCGCTATCTCACCTCCCGCGACGCGCTCCTGCACGGAGACCTGCACACCGGCTCGATCATGGTCTCCGAGGATTCCCTCAGCGTGATCGACCAGGAATTCGCCTGCTACGGCCCCATGGGCTTCGACCTGGGAACCCTCCTGGCCCACCTGCTCATCGCCTACTTCGCCGCCGGCGCGCGCGGACCGGACCGGGCCGCCCAGCAGGACTGGCTGCTGTCCGCCGTCGAAGAGGTCTGGGACGGCTTCCGAACGCACTTCACCGAACTGTGGCGCAACCACGCCGACGGCGACGGCTACCCGCCCGCCCTCTTCACGGGGGTCGCCACCAAGGCGTTGGAGGCCGAACGGCAGCGCTACCTCGATGAGTTGTTCACCGACACTCTCGGATTCTGCGGCGCCGAGATCATCCGCCGGGTCGTCGGCTTCGCCCGCCCCGCTGACTTCACCACCATCACCGACTCCGCCCACCGCGCCGCAGCCGAGCGGCGAGCACTCGCGCTGGCCCGAACCCTGACGACCGCGCCAACCGCTTACCGCTCCGCAGCCGAACTCACCGCGGCCGCGCGAGACAGCTGACACATCGCCGGCAGAGTCACGGCACGAGCGAGCGCGGGGCACATCCAGGGCACGCGAGCCTGGGAAACGGCGTTGATCCGTGAGAACTACCGAGAGGAGTTTTACCAGGTCAACGCTCATTTCACCGACAATCCCGGGTAAGCGCCCTCGCGCTTCCCATCGTTGCACGAGTGGCAGGGACGACCCAGAGGGGTCCGGCAGCAAGCCCGGCCGCCCCGTCATGCGTGCGCGATGCGCGAGCGGACGTTACGACATGAGGTGTCACGAGCGGGGGTGTCGCAGGTTCGAATCCTGGCGGGGCGCAACGCACCACCGCTCTGACCGGGGGTTCATCCCCTAGGGAGGGGGCCCTACTCGGCCTCGGACGCCTCGTCCGGGGCCGTTTGTGCAGTCCGTGAAGCACACCGATGCTCTCGCCTCGCCGACGGTGACCCCGCCCCGCCTCTGGTTCAGCTCGTCGAACAGGGAGACATCACACGACCCAGGGGGCGAGTGCCGCAGTAGGACTCACCGGATGTTGTATCGCCCTCAGGCCCACAGCGCTGGGCGCTGTGCGACGGCGTCGCGGACGTGTCCCCGCAGTCCTGGGCTACCGGGAGTCCGGAACTGCTTCCGGACATGGAGACCCGATCCATGCACGACCTGCACCACGAACTGCTCACCAGCCAGCGGGAGATGACCACGCGCCTCGCCACCACCAGGCCCGAGCCGGCCACCATCCAACCGGGCAATCCGTGGCACCAGGCCACCGCCGCCACCGAACGCATCCTCCAGCACCTCACCCACGGCGACGAGCACACCGCCCAAGGACAGTTGGTCGCGCTCGGCACACCACTGGACCTACTGCCCGTCACCGCACCGACGGCGCTCAAGGCCGAACTCGAACAAGCCGCGACCGTCTTCGAGCGCGCCACCCGATCCAGCATCGCCGCCGACCTCGACAGCACCCGCGTGCTCCGCCGCAGCATCCAGACGATCTGGCGCGACAGGCCCCGGGACAGGGACGGGGCTGGGTTCGCCACGCTCCTGGACGCCGCACTCACCTCACTGGCCCTCGCGATGCACGGGCACCGCACCCGCCAGCACGCCCAGCAGCAGGCAGCAGCCGGGCAAGCCCTCGTCCACCTACAGATCGCGTACGCGCAGGTCTCCGGACCAGTCCTGACGGGCCTTGCGCAACGCTCTCCCAGCCCCCAGACCAAGCGCCGCTTCGCCCACCACCTCCAGGAAGCAGTACCCGAGCACGGAGAGCGCATCCTGGCCGACCCCGCCGGGACGCACTGGCCTCCGTGCTTGCCGAGGCGGAGACCGCAGGACACAACGCGGCCACCGTCCTCGACCAGGCGCTCGGACAGCGCACCGTGTACGATGCCCGCAGCCCCGCCCGTGCACTGACCTGGCACATCCGCCGCCTCGGTGAGCGCCACGCGCCCAGTCCCCGAGCCGCGGCAGCCAGGGCCCGCAGCGCCCTGCCACTCCGGTCCTCCCCGCGGCAGCAACGCCGTCGCCGCAGGCGTCGCAGCGCAGCGGAGATACAGGATGGCCTTGGCCTCGGCCAGGTTGGCGGCGAATCCGTACGGCTCCCACAGGTGCCCGTTCCAGCGTTCGATGGCGCCCAGTCTTTCAGCGGCTCGTCGTCCATCCTGGCGTTCCTCGCATCGCTGGGAGCTGTCTCAGGAGGCCAGCGGCCATGGTGGGCCGTTCGGGTTCCCGAGCCGGACGACCTGCTCGTCGCGGGCGACAGTCACGCCGAACGCAGCGGTGTTCGGTGAGCCGTATTCCTCCCGTCGACCGCCATGGGGAAGAAACAGGCGTCCGGCGCCGCGAGCTGTGCCATGAAGGTCGGCCCGGAGCTGGTGAGGACCTCCGGCCCGCGTAGGGCGGCGAGCCAGTCCTCGCGTACGGCCGAGAGGCGCGAGGCGGGTGAGGGTGCGCAGGGGAAGCACGAACGGGACTGGGCCGGTGAGGTCGGCCATACGCTCCGTGGGACCGGTTGCCGCCGACACCGCGATCCACTGGATCAGCATGGTATTGCCCGAGCCCGCGACGCTGTGCAACAGCCCCCGGTCGTGGCCGGACAGCGCCTGATCGGCGGGGGCGGAGACGGGGGAGGCCGGCGGCGGTCCGAAGTCCGGTTCGTCCCCGTGGCCGAGCACATCCACGCTGAGGTAGGCGGCGTCCAGTGGCCAGCGATCCGGCGAGTCGCCGTGTGAGCCGGCCGGGGGCGGTGCGGGTGTGGCCATGGCCCGGCGGCCCGGACGGCACATGTGATGTCGAGGTGTCGGACGAGGTGGTAGCGTCCCGGCGGAGGCTCGATCGTGCCTGCCCCGGACGAGATGTGCGCCGTACCCGGCCCGCCAAGACGACGCACGCGCGGAGACATCGTGGACAGTGGAACACGTCGTATCGACTTCGCCGGCGTCCCTCCCGTGCCACGTCCTCTGGACGTGCGGTGGATTCACGGCTCGCCGTCGGCCAAGCACAACACGGATCCGGACATCCAGGTCCACGCCTACGACGACCACACGTTCATCCTGCGGCAGAACATGGCGGTCCATTACGAGGCGCCGTTCCTGTTCCTGCTGTGCGGCAACGAGCGGGCGGTGCTGATCGACACCGGAGCCACCCCGTCCCCTGAGTTCTTCCCCCTGCGTCAGGTGGTCGACGGGCTCCTCGCCGACTGGCAGGACCGGCATCCCGGGGACGAGGACTACCACCTCCTCGTGCTGCACACCCACGGGCACGGCGACCACATCGCGGGCGACGGCCAGTTCGCGGACCGCCCCGGCACCACCGTGGTGCACGCCGATCGCGCCACGGCATGGCGCTACTTCGGGTTCGACAAGGATCCGGACGCCGTCGCCCACGTCGACCTCGGCGGCCGGGTCTTGGAGTGCCTGGCCACCCCGGGCCACCACGAGGCGGCCGTCACGTATTACGACCCGGCCACCGGCCTCCTGCTCACGGGGGACACCGTCTACCCCGGCCGCCTCTACATCCAGGACGTTCCGGCCTTCACCCGCAGCATCGAGCGACTGATCGAGTTCGCCGAGCGCCGGCCCGTAACCCATGTGCTCGGCTGCCACATCGAGATGACCACCGAGCCGGGTGTGGACTACCCGGTCCGCACCACGTACCAGCCCGACGAGCCCCCGCTCCAGCTGACTGCGGCGCACTTCCGCCGGATTCGGGACGCGCTCGACCGACTCGCTGACGACGGCTCCTGGAGCGCCCACCGCGACTTCGTCCTCTGCCCCCACTCCTGAGTGGCCCGGGACGGACCGGACCGCTCAGGGTGCGGATCCTTGGCAGCATTGGCCCGCATGCAGCGAGCCCGGTGTCGGCGGCGCGGCCTCCGGCTGGGGAGTCTCCATGGGGGGCAAGCCGCGATGCCCCCTCCAGGCTCCAGCAACAGAACGTGCTGTCGATTGAACGGCGGTGCGACTGCATGCACGCCCCCTCCGGAAGGACGAAACGTCTCCCGGATCTGGACATCAATGCGCTTGGTTCGGTCGTCCAGGTCCAAAATCTGTACGGACAGAGCCACGATCTGAGCGGCAACGTCCTCGCCGGGCAGCGCTGTGTATTGCGCTTGGGCAAGCCTCCAGAGCGGTGACAGCGACCCTGTCCGCCCCGCGGACGCCACGGCTCGCAAGCCAAGCCGTCAGCCTGGTCCGGCCTCGGGCCGGATAGCGGCAGCCGTCTGATAGCCGGTCAGCAGGGTCGAGCGCGCCCTTGTGGCCCGAATAACTGAAGGTGCGCTCCAGCACTGGGAAGACTCCTGTGAGCACGTTCCGTAGCCGGTTGATCATCCGTACACGGTCAGCTACGAGGTCCGACCGATGCGCAGTCAGGAGCGTAAGGTCGGCCGCGAGCTGGGCCGGCACTTCGATAACCGCGAAATCACGGCGGTGACGGACTGACTCGGCGATGACGTAAGCATCGCGGTCCTCGGTCTTGGCCTGGCCGCGGTAGGCACCAGCCATACGGTTGACCGTACGGCGAGGCACGTAGACGGCCTTCTGGCCGTGGGCGGCGAGGAGGGCCAGCAGCACAGTGGAGGCAGAACCAGAGATGTCCACCGCCCAGCGGACCTCACCGGCCAGGTCCAGAATCTCGCCGAGCGCGGTCAGGATCGCTGTCTCATCGTTTCGACCTCTTTCGACCACAGGGTCGCTCCGGTGTCGTCAACCACTGTCGCCCAGTGATGGCCCTTCCCCGCGTCAATCCCGCACTCGCCCTCCTCGTTGCGCAGTTCTGCCGGGCCCGAGGAACACCCCTCTGTCTGCTCCGTAAATAGCGACCGCAACAAGGCGCGCACATCTCAATCAGCAGCCAGGGCGCCCCGGAGAACCGGACGGCCACTCCTCAGGAGCCACTACGGGCAGGCCCTACTCAGCCACATCCGGCCCTCCCGGGCCACCCAACAACTTACGGAGTGGGCGGCGGTGGGGAAGCTGGTGCCGTCGCCGACGGAGGACCAGCTCGCCGTGTCGGGACTTCTCACCTCAAGGAACCCTGCCCCCTTCGGCGCCCGGCGCCTGATGGGATCTCTTGGTCAAAGGGCTAGGTGCGGACGGCAGCGTTCCAATCTGCGCCGCTGACCGTCCCTGATCCGGTGCTGAGCGCCGGCGCCTTGAGGTGGGCTTTACGCGGCACACGGAACTATTGCACCCTCACTCACTGTCTGACAGGGAGTCGGGCCCGTCAGGGCCGAAGTGCGTGAGAGAGGGGCAGGTCGTGGGACGGCGCAAGGGCGGCATAGGGATCACACTCGTCACGGCTGCGATGCTGGTGGGCACGAGTGCCTGTGGCGGGGGCGGCGGTGACAAGGCGACCGGGGACGACGCGAAGGGGGCGGACAAGCCGAGCACGAGCGCCTCTCCGTCCCCGACGAAGCCCGCGGGTCCGCCGATGCTGCTGGAGACGATCACCCCGCAGACGGGAACCACGGTCGGCGTGGCCATGCCGATCTCGGTGGTGTTCACGAATCCGGTGGCTCCGAAGGCACGGGCCACGGTGGAGAAGCACATGAAGGTGAGCGCCTCGCAGCCGGTGGAAGGCGCCTGGCACTGGTTCGGCGACAAGCGCGCCGACTGGCGGCCGAAGACGTACTGGCCCTCGGGTACGAAGGTGAAGATCGACGCCGACATGAAGGGCGTCAGCAACGGCAACGGACGCTACGGCGTGCGCGGCTACACGCACACCTTCACGGTCGGCGACGACGTGCGCGCGGACGTCTCGGTGAGCGGCCACACCATGAGGGTGACCCGGAACGGCAAGGTGGTGCGCACCCTGTCGATCAACGCGGGCAGCGCCCAGTATCCGACGTGGAACGGCACGATGGCCGTCATCGACAAGCAGGAGAAGGTCCACATGACCTCCTGCAGCGTCGGCATCAGCTGCGACAAGGGCAGCCCCAACTACTACGACCTCACGCTGCCCTGGGACGTCCACCTGACCCAGTCCGGCACGTACGTGCACTACTCGACCGGCGATCCCAATCCCGGCAGCGGCAGCGCCCGTGGCTCGCACGGCTGCGTCCACTTGTCCATGTCGGATGCCAAGTGGTTCTACGGCCAGGTCAAGCAGGGCGACCCCGTCACCGTCACCGGCTCGCCCCGTGCCAAGGCCTCGGCCGACAACGGCTACGCCGCCTTCAACCTGGGCTGGGACGAGTGGCTCGCGGGCAGCGCGTCCGGGCAGGGGACGACCGCGACACTGTGACCGCTCGACAGCCCGAGGACGGCCGCTCATCCACAGAGGTGTGTCAGGAGGAATCAATGACGTGACCACCCCGGGGCGGGACTTCGCCGCGGGGCCGGGGCCTCACTCCACTCCGCGGCCGCCTCCGGGGGCGCCCGCGAGGCCGGCCCGACCTCCTGATGCGGCAGGCGACGGCGGGTAGTCGTCGACGGTCACGGAGTTGTAGAGGCGTGCGCTCTTGGTGGTGAGGCGAACGAGGGCGCGGCTGGGGCCCGCGGGCAGTGCGGAGATCAGACGGGCGCCCTGGGCCAGGCCCCACATGCCGAGGCGGGATGTGGGGATCAGGGTCTTCGCCGCGCTCAGCGCGACCGCGCGGCTGCCGTGCACGTGCTGCGCCATCACGCGCTCGTAGGCGGGGAAGGCGCGCTCGTGGTCGCCGCCCGCCCGTGCCAGTTCTCCGGCGAGGACGTACGCGCCGACGACGGCCAGGGTGGTGCTGCCGCCGACGGCCGGACCGGGACAGTAGCCCGCGTCGCCGACGAGCGTCACCCTCCCCTGCGACCAGGTGGCCATGTGGAGCTGGGTGATGGAGTCGAAGTAGAACGCCGGGGTGCGGTCGAGTTCGTCCAGCCAGCGGTCCACATGGGCGTGCATGCCGGCGAACGCACCGCGCAGCAGCTCCTTCTGCCGGGGCACGTCGCGGTGGTGGTAGTCCAGCTCACGCTCGCTCCGGAACAGGAACAAGGCCCGCGCGTCGCCGAGGTGCCGCGCGCCGTACATGCCGGCAGTGCGGCCGACACCGACGTGGATGAGGAGCTCGCCGTCGAGATCGGAGACGTTCGGCAGGGTCAGCACCCCGGGGTAGGCCCCGATGAAGGCGTTGAAGCGGGACTCGTCATCGAAGACGAGGCGGCGCACGTTGGAGTGCAGCCCGTCCGCGCCGACGACGAGGTCGAAGCGGCGCGGCGCGGCGTTTTCGAACTGCACCTCCCCAGACGGCGAGATCGCGGTGATCGAGTCGCCGAAGACGTATTCGACGTCGTCGCGTGCGGCGTCGTAGTAGATCTCGCTCAGGTCGTCGCGCATGATCTCGACGTGCCGCTCGGAGGCGGCGCTGAAGATCTTGGAGAGGTCCGCCCGGGCGGGACGCCGTGAGCCCTCCCGGTAGACGGTCATCCGGTTCGTACCGGTGGCCCGCTCCTCGATACGCGTGAGCACGCCCATCTTCTCCGAGATGTTCATCGCGGGCCGGAACAGGTCGACCGCGTGGCCGCCGGTCTTGCGCAGAGCCGGCGCGCGCTCGACGACGGTGACGGAGAAGCCGTGCCTGGTGAGCCAGTAGGCCAGCACCGGACCGGCGACGCTGGCGCCGGAGACCAGAATCCGCATGGCACCGCTCCCTTTCATTCAGCCACCCCGTACGGCGTGGATCGCGGTGAAGGCCAGCAGTGAGGTAGCTGTCCGCGGCGGATCCTCCAGCAGGGGCGAGTGCCCGAGTCCGGGCAGCAACTCGACCTGCGCGCCCGGAACGGCGCGGTAATCGGAGGCGGATGAGGACCGCCATCTGCGGTCGTCCTCGCCGAAGATCACCAGCAGCGGCTTGCCCAGGACCGTCAGCCGATCCGGCAGCGCCCGCTGCTCCAGGTAGGAGCGGGTGGCCCGCATCGTCGTGGTGAGCGAGTGGTGGGTCATACCGCGCACGTCGTCCAGGAGTTCCTCTGGCATCTGGTAGTCCGTGCGGCTGAAACCCGTGCTCGCGAACCGCCGGAGCTGCTCGTCGGCCGGCGGCCACTGCGAGAGGCCGACTGCGGCGGACTCCGTTGCGATGAAGGCGTCCAGGCTGGGGCCGGTGTTGATGAGCGCGAGCGCGGTCACCAGGTCGGGTCGCTGTTCGGCGAGGGCGGTGGCGACGACGCCGCCGCTGGAATGACCGACGACCACGGTATGCCCGACGCCGCGCCGGTCCAGTACCGCTGCGGCCCGACGCGCCTGGTCCGGGATCGCGTAGCTGCGGTCGGCCGGTTTGGCCGACCGGCCGTGCCCGAGCAGGTCGACCCGGATGACTCGGTGAGATCCGGTCAGCAGCGGAACCATCGGGTTCCACGCGCGGGTCGAAGATGCGGACCCGTGGATGAGCAGGAGTACGGGGGCGTCGCGAGGGCCGTCCTGGCACACGAAGATGTCGCCGTCGTCCAGCGACAGGGTTGAACTCTCGCCGGCATCGGAGCCGGAATTCACGTACGGACGTCCGTCAGAGGTATTCACGAGCCCACTGTCTCCGCCGGCAGGGGCCGATGGATTGGACGAATGTTCCCCCCAGCACGCTCGCATAGCATGGGACGATGCAGACGTTCGCCCACGGAGCGGCCATGTGGGACGTCGAGTGCCCGCGACGGCCCAGCCGGGTGAGCGGTGTCACCATGGCCGGGTTCCGTGTCCGTGACCTGGAAGCGCTCCGGATCGTCCCCCACCCCGCCGTGACGTTGCTCCTGGAGTTCGGCGACGGTTCACCCGTCCTCGACCATGCCCCCGGGCAGCAGCAGCGAGGAAGCATCGTCGCCGGACCCGGGCTCGGGTCCGGAGGCGCGGTCCGGGCGCGGGGAGAGAACGTCGAGTGCGTGCAGGTGCGCCTCTCCCCGGTGATCGCACGCGCGATTCTGGGCGCTTCCCCCGCCGACCTCGACGGCGCCGTCGTATCGCTCGGCGACCTGTGGGGCCGGGAGGCGTCACGGATCCGCGAGCAACTCGGCGAGGTCCCGTCGTGGCAGGATCGCTTCGCGTTGACGGACGCGCTGCTGGCCCGCCGGCACGCGGCGGGGCCGCCGGTGGACCCGGAGGTGGCCTGGGCCTGGCACCGGATCGTCGGCAGCCGTGGTCTGACCAGGGTCGACGAGCTCGCGGCCGAGGTCGGATGGAGCCGTAAGCGCCTCTGGTCCCGGTTCCGAACGCAGCTCGGGCTGCCGCCCAAACGCGCCGTGAAACTGGTCCGCTTCGACCATGCCGCCCACCGCCTGGTCGCGGGTGAAGCCGCGGCCCACGTCGCGGCCGACACCGGCTACGCCGACCAGTCCCACCTGCACCGGGACGTCATGGCGTTCACCGGGGCAACCCCCACGACCGTGGCCGGCGAGCCGTTTCTCGCCGTTGACGACCTCGCATGGCCCAGCCGCGGAACAACCGCCATGGCATCACCCTTCCCAGCGCAGACACGGGCACCGAACACCGGCAAGGACGAAAGGATGAAACGGGAGGAATTCCATGAGCCGCAACACGCTGCAGCCGGGGTCTTGCGTCATTCACGCTGGTCAACACTCCCTCGACACGGCAGTTGAGGGAGCAACTCGTAGCGGTGACCTGTCGCCGAGGGGCAGACGCATGGAAGGTGCGACTGGTGCAACAGGCTAGTAATCACTGAGGCTCCTGGCGCGGCGCCGCTTGCGCCGGCATCCAATGTCGTCCACCTCGAGCGCGAACCGGCGATGTCCTCGGCGATGCGTGAGGGGCGGGCGAGGCGGCAGGACGCTCGGGTCCTTTAGAAGGTGGGTGGAGTCGAGTACGAGGGCGATCCGCGGAGGCGCCCGCTGGACGACGACGAGGTGCAGGCGCTGTCCGACGCGGTGGTGTTGGCTCGGTGTTCGGCCATCTCGCGGCCCCGGTCCCAGGTCAGCGTCCGCCGTTGCCGGGGCGGGATGCCAAGGAGCCGGCGGGTGAGGTGCGGGGCGACGCGCTCGGCCTTGATGCCGAGGTAGCGCGACGATGGCGGTGAAGAGGCTGGTCCGCTCGACCAGCATGGCTGTCGCCGAGGGCCGTGTGCCCATCAGCAGGTTGCCTTCCCAGTGGCCGGGCACCGTGCGGTCCTCGACTTCGGCGGGGCGGGCGATGATGGAAACCATGTCGCGGATGACGCCCCGCCCGGTGGGCCTGACGGCGACCTCCGGCCGGCGCATGGGCCGGCCGGTCCGCAGCTGCTGTGTGAGGGCGCGCTCGATGGCGTGACGGCGGCGCGGATCGAACAGGGTGAGGTAGATCGCCTCGTGCGAGATCCGCATGGGCGCGGCGCCGGGGAACTGGCGTCGGAGCCGGCCCGATACCTGCTCGGGCGACCAGCGCGGGGCGAGCTTCGCTTCCACCAACGCGCGCGGGGCGGGTTGCTGGCCGAGCTTCGCCTGCTTCGGGCGGTGGCCGCGTTCGTGGGCGGCGCAATAGGCTGCTGCTGCCCGATAGTGGGCGCGGCCGCCGTGGCGGGCGATCTCGCGCGAGACCGTGGAAGCGGACCGGCCGAGCCGCCCGGCCACCTGCAGTGCCGCCTTGCCGGCCGCGATGCCGCGGGATCGCCGGCTTCTGGTGGGTGATCTCGGCGCGCACGGCGAGCGGCACGGCGCGCGAGAGCTGGTCCCCGAAGGCGGCCAGCACGGTGGCGGACAAGAGTGGGGCGACCCGGCTCGGCTTCGGCCGGTTGCTGAAGTTCGTCGAGCTGGAGGGCCGCTTCCCGGCTGTGCTGGAAGAGGTCCCGGCGGCCGTCGCCCGCGCATGCGGCGCAGACCCCCCTGATCCCCAGGAAGGTCCCGGGAGGACACAGAAGCCCGCCGTGGCCAGGAGAAGAGCCCCCACACTCTGGCCTCTGCACTGCGGGACCTGCATCTGCGAGCCGGCCGCCCCTCACCATGAGCCGTCGCCAACACCAGCGGCGCACCCTGAGCCAGGACCACGTCACCGGACTGCTCGAAGGAACAGCCTTCTGCGACTGGGAAGACGTCGAACGCCTGGTCCAAGTCCTCGACGGAGAACCGACCTTCTTCCGCCCCTATGGGAAAAGGCTTCTGCCACCCCGCTGGCGCCTCACCTGACATTGGCGCGCAAGGAACCGCCGCGACCCCAGACACCTCCGAAGCCGACCACCCGGGTGGAAGACCTCCTGCTTCAGTGAGACGCTGGACGGATCGCCATCCTCGTCCCCTCCGCGCCACGCCCTCGCCACCCCGATCGGGGCCGTCACGCATTGGCCAGGCAGGCGGGCAGAACGCCGGTGTACCTAGAAGCGATCTGAGTACGAACACGGATGGGGACTGAGCTGACCTGACGGGAGGGTGAAGATCGCGGATGGGGCACTCCCCCCCGCATGGACCCTGTAGTCGACCTTTCTCTGAGGTATGTCATGCGCAAGTTAGGCACAGCAGCTGCGGCACTCCTGGTGGCCGGTGCCGGCCTGGTGGCCACGGCCGGGACGGCGGGCGCCGCGACCGGTCCCGTGAACAAGGCCCTCTCGGCCGAAGCCTGTTCGACCGCCTGGGGCAGCGGTGTCAAGTCGGCCACGGACTCGGACGTCAAGCCGCTGAGGAACATCACGACCAGCCAGAGCACCTGCTACGACCGCATGGTCTTCGACGTCAAAGGCGTGAGTGGCAAGATCGGCTACCACGTTGGTTACGTTCCCAAGTTCTATCAGGACGGCTCCGGCGAACAGATACCGGTCACCGGCGGCGCCATCCTGCAGGTCTTCGTTTCGGCGCCGAGCTACGACCCGGCGACGACCAAGCCGACATACGCCGGTCAGGCAGGCAAGCCGCTGCCGGGCGTGAAGCTCACCGGATACAAGACGTTCAGGGACACCAAGTTCGGGGCGAGCCTCGAAGGCCAGACCCAGATCGGCCTGGGAGTACGAGCCAAGCTGCCTTTCCGAGTGCAGCAGTCCGGCGACAAGCTCATCGTGGACGTCGCACACACCTGGTAAGGCAACGCTAGGGGTTGCCCGGCCGCACCTCCAGCCGGGCAGCCCACCTGTACGGGGACACGCGCCAGGGGGCGTAGGCGTAGCGCCGCGTGCCCGGAGACCGTGGTTCCATCCGGGCCGCGGCAACTCAGGTCGGAGGCCGGGGGAGGCCTCAGTGAGACGGCCGAGCCGCCCGTACAGGGCACGCACCTGCAGCGCGGTGCCGTCGGGTGCTGGGCCCCGACCACCCAGAGTCCGGGATCTGGCCTGGCGAAGGCGCGTGCCGCCCACTGGCCGCGCTCTGGTACGCGCGAGGTGTGCGCACCGGCGCCGTGCACGCGGTGCACCAGGCGATAACTGAGCGAGGCGTACTCGCTGGACGACGAGGAACCGGCGACGCCCAAGCCGGCATCGGTCTTCCGTCTGCGGCAACGCCTGCTACCGGAACACGACCTTGGCGAACTCGCCGAAGCTCTCCGCGATCGAGTAACCGCCCGAATGCGTTTCTGCTGTGCGGACTTGAGGGGAGTGGACTGTCAGTGCCCGGGGCCAGCATGCTGACCTGGGTCATGCCCCAAATCCTCCGTCACAGGCAGGCATTCGGCGAGCAGGTCGACGACGTCACGCCAGGCTCGCTGCGCGTGCCGTGGGTGGTAGCCGACGCCGGGGACCACGGGGTGGCCGACCGGCGGGTGGTGGAAGGCGTGCAAGGCGCCGCCGTAGACCGTGAGGCGCCAGTCGACGCCCGCGGCCTGCATCTCAGCGGTGAACGCGTTCCGTTGCGCGGGCGGCATGATCGGGTCTTCCGACCCGACCCCGGCCCACACCGGGCAGCGAATGCGCGCCGCCTCGCCCGGTCGGCCCGTGGTCAGTGCGTTGACTGTCCCGATCGCGCGCAGGCTGACGCCGCCGCGCCCGAGTTCCAGCCCGACGGCACCCCCCGTGCCATAGCCGACGGCGGCGATCCGGTCGGGGTCGGTCCGCGGTTCGGTGCGCAACACATCGAGCGCCGCATGGCCGATGCCTCGCATCCGCTCGGGATCGGCGAGCAGCGGCAGGCAACGGGCCAGCATCTCCTCGGGGTCGCCCAAATAGCGCCCGCCATGAAGGTCGAAGGCCAGCGCTATATATCCCAGCTCGGCGAGAGCATCGGCCCGGCGGCGCTCGACGTCGCTGAGCCCCATACCCTCTGGTCCGAGCAGCACCGCGGGCCGGCGGCCGACACCGGCCGGGAGCGCGAGGTGCCCGATCATCGTCAAACCGTCGGCCGGATACTCGACCGTACGCGTCGTAATCGTCTTCATGAGACTGGACTGTAGTGATCGTCGAGCCCGGTCCGACCGGTGTTCTTCCGCTGGCAGAACAGCGCGGGTATCCCTCTGAAATACGGCGAGGGCCCACAAGAACCGTCACACCCCCCACGGCAGCGCTATCGGATCACCTGCCCGGGCTATGGTGTTGGAGGCTGACCCTCGCAGCAGGATTCTGGGGTATACCGGCCCGCTCCCGTGAAGGGCGTCACCAGCTAGGCCCTGTCTCCCTGATCACGAGCGGAGCCAGATGAGGATGACCGCGGCGGTGACGGTTCCGAGGAAGATGTACGCCCTTTTGCCGTAGCGCGTTGCGACGGCTCTGAACTGCTTGAGCTTGTTCACGGCCCGTTCCACTGTGTTCCGCGCGGTATAGCGTTGGGTATCGAAGCCCGGTGGCCGCCCGCCGCGTGAGCCTCGACGCTCACGGGCAGCGATGGTGTCGCGCTTTTCCGGGATGGCATGGCTGATTCCCCGGCGTCGCAGGTAGGTGCGGATCTTGCTGTTGCTGTAGGCGCGGTCCGCGCTGACGCTGTCCGGTAGCCGCCGTGGCCGGCCCGAACCCACGCGCGGGACGCGGATCTTGTCCATGACGGGGATGAACTGGGTGCAGTCTGCCCGCTGCCCCGGGGTGGCGAGCAAGGCCAGCGGACGGCACTGCCCGTCAGAGGCCAGGTGCACCTTCGTGGTCAACCCGCCGCGCGAGCGACCGAGGGCCTCGCCGGGCGTGCCACCGCCTTCCGGCGGCTGCGGCGCATGTGCGCGCGCACGTGAGCAGATCTTCGCGCGGCCCCCCTTGACCCAGTCCCCGGGGTCGGTGGCGGCTTCTTTGATGCACCGGCCGCATGCTGATGGGCGCGGATCGAGGTGGAGTCGACGTTGATGTTCCAGTCGATGTCGCTCGCCGCGTCGGCGACAGCCTGGAGGTGGTGGAGCAGGCGCTCCCAGGTGCCATCGGCCGACCAGAGCAGGTGGCGCTTGTGGACGGTCTTCCACGGGCCGAAGCGTTCAGGAGTTCCCGCCACTGCACCCCGGTGCTGAGCCGGTGGATGATCCCGTTGATCACCTGGCGGTGGTCCCGCCACCGGCCGCACCTGTTGTTGCTCACCGGCAGCAGAGACTCCAGCACCGCCACTCGGCGTCGGTCAGATTACCCCGGCTCATCATGAGCGGAACAACGAGCGACCTGACACCAGCGGCACGGTCAGACTGACGCGTGGCCCGCTGCTTCCGGACGTCCACCGTGCTGGAACCACTCCGGCGCCAGGATCGACATCACCGTCGCGTCCACCCGCTCGCCCTCCCAGAGCAGCGCGTCACGCAGCACGCCCTCGGCGACGAACCCCACCTTCTCGTAAGCGCGGCGGGCTCGCGGATTGAACGCGTAGACCTCCAGCGAGATGCGGTGCAGCCCCAGCCTCTCGAAGCCGTATCCGACGATCAGACGGGTCGCCTCCGTCCCCAGACCCGATCCATAAGTGCCGGGCACCAGGCAGATGCGGAAGCTGCAACTTTCGTTGCCCGGGTCCCATTCGTTGAGGACCGCCTCGCCGATGACGTTCCCCGTCGCCCGCTCGATCACGGCAAGGTCCAGCCGGTCATCCCGCTCTTGACGACTGTCGTACCAGGCACGTATGCGCCCCTCATCGGGTGCGCCGTCGTCATGACTGCCGGTCAGCCGTGATGCCTCTGCGTCCAGGAACATCGGCATCAACGCAGGCACGTCATCAGCCGTGACCGGCCGGAGCAGCACCTGTTCCCCGCTCAGCGACGGCTTGCTGAGGAAATCCGGGCGTGGAGCACTTTGTACGTGATCAACCATGGCCGCATTGTGTCCGGCCGAGCCTCCCGACGTCCTCCTCATATTCGCGACGGCCCGGAACGTCTTCAGTTCGTTGATGGCCCGTTCCACGGTGTTGCGCTTTTTGTATCGTTCGCGATCAAAGCCCGGCGGCCTGGCGCCCCGTGAGCCGCGGCGTAGGCGAGCATTCTTGTGGTCCTTCTTCTCCGGGATGACGTGCCGGATTCCGCGACGGCGCAGGTAGGTGCGGATGGTGCGGTTGCTGTATGCCTTATCCGCGCTGACGCTGTCCGGGCGTCGGCGCGGCCGGCCTGTCCCGGTCCGCGGTACCCGGATCTTCTCCATGACCGGCTCGAACTTGGTGCAGTCGGCCCGCTGCCCCGGGGTGACTACCAGGGACAGGGGCCGGCAGGAGCCGTCCGCGCTTAGATGCTGCTTGGTGCTGAACCCGCCCCGCGAGCGGCCCAGGCCCTCGCCCGCCGCGCCACCGCCGCCAGGCGGCCCAACAGGCTGAACCGCCGCCTCTCGTCCTGGCGTTCGAGGCCAGGTGCCCCCTTTGTAGCGTCGGGGGCCTGGGGTGGTGTCCGACGGGCGCCCGCCGCGTCCTGGTGGGCGCGCATGACGGTGGAGTCCACCGAGATGTCCCAGTCGATGCCGCCCTCGGCGTCGGCGGCGGCCAGGGTCTGCTGGAAAAGGTGGTCCCAGGTGCCGTCGGCCGACCATAGCCGATGGCGCTCATACACCGTCTTCCAGGGGCCGAACCGTTCCGGTCCCGCCACGGCACCCCGGTCCGTATCCGGTGCAGTATCCCGTTGATCACCTGCCGGTGGTCGCGCCAGCGGCCGCACCGGCCGTTGCTCATCGGCAGCAGCGCCTCAAGCCGCTCCCATTGCCCGTCGGACAGCTCTCCTCGCCCCGTCATGCTCCGGTCGACGCGCTGGGACGGTGATCGGATACGCCCCTACAGTGGGGCCATGGCAGCAGATCAGCACGCGGATATCGTCGTCAGCAGCGGCATCGAGATGCCCGTCCCCGCCGACGGCGAGCTGTGGGCGGTGGGCGCGGTGATCTTCAACCAGCAGGGTCGGGCCTTCGCCCAAAAACGCAGCCCCGAGCGGCGGCTCTTCCCTGACTGCTGGGACATCGTGGGCGGCCACGTTGAGTCCGGCGAGACCCTGCTGGACACGCTCGCGCGGGAGGTCCGCGAAGAGACGGGGTGGCGGCTGCGCCGGGTCCGGCGCCTGCTCGGCGTCACCACCTGGACCGGCGACGACGGCGACGGGCTGCGGCACGAAGCCGACTACCTCGTCGAGGTCGACGGAGATTTGGACCACCCCACCCTGGAATGGTCGAAGCACACCGCCTACGACTGGTTCGGCCCCCAAGACCTGCCCCGGCTCAAGGAGAACCGCGCACCTGGGGAGTTCCTCATCCACGATCTGATCGCTGCGGCGCTACAAGATCGCCCGGACACGCTTTAGTTCCATCACGGCTCAAGCAGCCTGGCCGAGACCGGCGGCGGTCAGGTCCTGCTCGCGCAGCAGGGTGAAGTCGACGTCGAGTTTCGGGTCGTACACCTCGGGCTGGATGCCGAGTCCGTGGGTGCTGTACTCGCCGAACCGGTTGATGTGTTCGGTCAGGTACGGCGAGATGTGCGCCACGTCTTCCGCGTCAATCTACTATCCCTCCTCCAGCAGCTGGCGGACGATCTCCGCGATGGCCAGGGCATCCTGGAAGATCACCGCGTTGGTGAGCAGGGCGTTGAACTTCATCGCCTTTTCCTGCTCGATGGGGTCGTTGTCGGCAATGACACGGCGGTTGCCGAAGCCAATCCATTGGGAGAACCGGTTGAACGACTCAACCTTGTTGGTCGCCGCGGTCACCCGCAGCTCCGAGGCGTCCGACGCGTCCGCCTCCCCAGCGAAGTCGGTGACTTTCCCGCGGCGACTGCGTCCATCCACACGTCGGTGTCGCCGAGCTCGTCCAGCCATTCCAGACGCTTGGTCAGGTTCTTGAAGTGCGACCAGGTCGGGCCCTTGGAGGGCTTCTTCAGCCGGTTGAACAGCGTCGTCCCGTCGCTGTCACGGTCCTCCAACAGCCGCATGAGCCCCGGCCGCTGAGCAGCGCTCATGCGGTCGTGGATGCCCGTACAGATCGAGGCGTTCACCTCGGTACGGATTTTTCGGGGCCATATTGTCGAAGGTCGAGAACCCCGGCAGCTCCAGCCCGGCCTCCACCACCTTCTCCAGCGCGATGTTGGTGAGGTCCGCCGGGCGGTTCTTCGCCGCGGCCTCCTTGCGGATCGACTGCTCGACGATCCCGCGGGCCCTGGCCTGGTCGTACGTCACTCCGGCCTGCTTGCGGACCAGGCCCGGTGGTGCTTGGCGGTCCGCTCCGCCCGGTACGCCGGCAGCGTGCCCTCCGGCAGCTCCACCGCACGCCGGACGAAGTCCACCACCATCTCCGGGACGTCCTCCAGCGCCGGGAAACACCCCATACGCCGCTACGACTTCAGCATCAGCATCAGCAGCAGCGCCAGCAGATGCTCATCGCAGTCCGTGGCATCGGCCGCCCACTCCAGCTCATCGCGACTGAGAAGAGCAGATGCCGCTCATGCGCGGTGATCAGCCGCTTGAACCGCGGATACGCGGGTCCGTTCAATCGATGTCACAACCCACCCCAGGCCCCAGACGACGCTCAACATCACCACCAACGACACTGAGCCGAATGGGTGAAGGGCGGAGGGCGCTCAGGGCTTCAAGATCATCCCGTTGCACCTTTGGCGCGTATCTCGATCACACCCCTGGTTGTGTCCACGGGATCTGGCTCTGGTTCAACTTGTGTGAAGCGGCCACGCTGAGTGATCGGTGGATGCCTGGGGACGTGTCCCTGAGCCGGAACGGTGGGTCTTCGCAGGAGTCGTCTGTCCCGTCGGCCGCCCACCAGGAATCACGTCCCGCCGAGGACGATGAGGATTGACGGCCAGTACACCCGACCGCCTCGGCCACTCGTTGCGCTTCACGGGAGCCTGGCACCCGACTTGTTGTGACACCGTCGCGGCAGGCGTCACAACAAGTCGGGTGCGCTCTCCTGGGCGGGATCTTTGGATGCCAGGTGATCTGGACCGTCGGCCGGGGCGGCGGCACGCAGCGCCGCTTCGACCCGGTGGTTGCTGGTCATGGATGCCGTGACGGCCGTCATCGTCAGGAGGAGGCCGGCGGCGGCGTAGAGCGGGGTGCGGATGTCGTAGGCGGTGGCCAGCCAGCCGCCGAGGAAGGCCCCGATGGGGGCGGCGCACATGGCCAGCATGCGGGAGGTGGAGGCGACTCGGCCCATGAGGTGGGCTGGGACGATCGCCTGCCTCAGGGAGGGCCCGAGCACCATCGTGGCGCCCATGCCGGCCCCGCAGACGGCGAGCGCCAGCCCGGCCACGTACGGGTTCGGGGCAGCGGCCAGGCCCAGGATGGCAAGCCCTTCGACGGCGGCTGTGCAGGTCAGTGCGGTGCCGGTGCCGAGTCGCCGGCCGAGGTAGGAGGCGATGCCTGCGCCGAGCAGGCCTCCGGTGGCCTCCGCCGTGAGGAGCAGTCCGAAGCCGTAGGTGTCGATACCGAGGCGGTCGTGCGCGAAGAGGGCGAGGACGGTCTCCACGGCGAGGAAGGCGATGTTCCCGACCGCCGGGCGGAGCGCGAGCCCGAGCAGCACCCGGTCCCGGAAGACGTACGAGGCCCCGGCCCGCGCCTGCCGGAGCAGCGACTCGCGGACCTCCGGCACGGGCCGGGGCATGGCGGGCAGCGTACGTACGAACAGTGCGGAGAGAGCGAACGACACCGCGTCGGCGAGCAGCGGAACCGCCCGCCCGAGCGCGAGCAGCGCACTGCCCGCAGGCGGCCCTGCGAAGCCGGACATGGCGGTCTGGGCGCCGCGCAAGCGGGAGTTGGCGCGTTCCAGGAGTGCGGGGTCGCGGCGGAGCAGATCCGGCAGATAGGCCGTGGCGGCCGTATCGAAGAAGAGTCCGCCGAGGCCGAGCAGGAAGGCGACGACCGCGAGCAGCCCCATGCTCAGCACGTCGAGCACAGTCGCCGCCGCGGGTATCCCGAGCAGCACCGCACGTGCCGTGTCGGCGACCCACATCGTGCGCCGGCGGTCCCAGCGGTCCACCAGCGCACCGCCGAGCACCCCGAAGAGCAGCCACGGCAGCGTCCCCGCGGCCGTGACGACGGCGAGCGCCATCGGATCCCGCGTCAGTGTCAACGCGAGCAGCGGCAGCGCGGCATGCGTCACCCCGTCACCGAGCGAGGAGATCGTCTGCGCGGTCCACAGCCGTCCGAACCCGGTCGGCAACTTCCGGACGTCTGAGGTCACTTGGAGTCCCCTTCGGCCTGCGCGCGCGATGCCGGGTGGAACAGCGCGAAGACGAGTGACGCGTCCGGCAGCGACGGATCGGACAGCTCCCGGTACTCGTCCGCCAGTGCCTCAAGCCGCGCCCCCAGCTCCGCGAACTGCTCCTCGGTGAGCCGCAGATGCGCCATCCGTACGTGCCGCTCGCCATCCACCGGCGACGCCTCCAGGTCCGCCACCGCATGCCGCATCAGCACATCCGGACCTCCCTCGCCCGGATCCGGCAGCACGATCGCCCGCGCGGCCATCGCGTAGTACCGCTCGGTGACCCCCCGCACCTTCCGCGTTCGCACCACCTTCACCAGGCCGGCCCGCTCCAACAGCCGTACGTGGTAGCTGGAACTCCCCTTCGCGAGGCCGACGCGCTCGGCGATCTGCGTGATCGTCGCGGGCTCGAAGCGGAGCACGGCCATGATCCGGTGACGCGTGAGATTGGAGACGGCGCGCAGCTGCTCGTCAGTGGTGACGTGGAACGTCTCGGGAAGACCATCGGTAGGCATGCGAGTAATGGTCAACGATTCTTGACCATTGAGCAAGGGGTTTAGCGCGGACTCCCGGCTTGAGTTTCAACCTCCACCCGGTCACCAGGGAGCGCTGGGTGGTGTGAACGGCTACGAGCAGGTTCGCCCGCGGTGGGCCAAGAGCGGGCCGGCTTGGTGATGACCGCCGCCGTCGAGGCCCCGCGCTGGGGGCCCGACAGCGAGTGACGTCAGGCGGACCGGCTGACGTCGTCGAAGTCGGTGGAGGCCGACAGCTCGGCCCATGCCAGCATGTCGCGCTCGAAGGCGTCGCGTCCGGCCCGGACGAGCCGAAGCGCGTCGGTGCCGAGCAGCAGGCGCGTCGGCGGCTGATCGGCCGCCACGATGCGCAGCACCGCGGCCGCGGCCTTGTCCGGGTCGCCCGGCTGGTGCGCGCTGCCGTGGATGCGCCGGGCGCGCAGCGGCTCGAACAGTTCGTCGTAGTCGGCGATCACACGGGGTGCGCGGATCATCGAGCGGCCGCCCCAGTCGGTCCGGAAACTGCCCGGCTCGACGGCGGTGACATGTATGCCGAAATCGGCGACCTCCTTGCCGAGCGTTTCGAGGATGCCCTCCACCGCGAACTTGCTGCCGTGGTAGAAGCTGAGACCCGGCATGGTGATCAGCCCGCCCATCGAGGTGACGGCGATGATGTGCCCCGCACGGCGCTTGCGCATGTGCGGCAGGACGGCCTTGATCACCGCCACGGTTCCGTAGACGTTCACCTCGAACTGACGGCGGAGGTCGTCCAGCGACGACTCCTCGAAGAGGCCCTCATGGCCGTACCCGGCGTTGGCGACGAGTACGTCGACCGGGCCCAGGTCTCGCTCGGTCTCGTCCACGACCGTGTCCACCGCGTCATGGTCGGTCACGTCCAGGATGCGGGCGTGCGCGTCGTCGGAGAGCGCCTCGAAGGCCCGTGCGTCGCCGGGCGTGCGCACCGTGCCCACCACCCGGTGGCCCGCGGTCAACGCCGCGCGCGCGAGTGCGCGGCCCAGGCCGGTGCTGACGCCGGTGATCAGGAATGTCTTGGTGTCCGACACAGGAGTTCCCTTCGTGCGATGCGAACAACAGAGGCAGACCGGGGCGGTGAGGTCCCGATCGGTCTCGACACGTTCCACTTCAGCACCGGAATCGGCTGCTGATCGGCTTCCGGGGGGTCCGCTTCGCCCCGGGGACAGCCGGACCGGGGGACTGCCAGTGCCCCTTTCGCGGGCCGCCGGGGCGATCTTGGGCCCTATCGTGAACGGCATGGACCGCAACACAGCTCTCGGTGAGTTCCTCCGCTCCCGGCGGGCACGGATCACCCCGCGCCAGGCGGGCCTGTCCGACGACGGCGGCTCTCGGCGAGTGCCAGGACTGCGCCGCGAAGAGATCGCGCAACTGGCCGGCGTGAGCGTCGACTACTACGTACGCTTGGAACGCGGACGCCGACTGAACGTCTCGGAGACCGTGCTGGACGCCATCTCCCGCGCGCTACGCCTCGATCCCGTCGAACGCGCCCATCTGTTCCAGCTCGCCAAGCCCGCCGCAGGCAGGCCCCGCCGCACGGCGACGCGTCCGCAGCCGGTCCGCCCGGGGCTGCGCGACCTGCTCCGGATCCTCGAGCACACCCCCGCCCTTGTGCTGGGGCGGCGACTGGACGTACTTGCGTCCAACCGGATGGCGCGTGCGCTGCTCACCGACTTCGAGGCGCTGCCGCACCGCGAGCGGAACCTGGTGCGGTTCATGTTCTGCGACGAGACCGCCCGCTCGCTGTATACCCACTGGGACACCCACGCCCAGGACATTGTCGCCTCGCTCCGGCGAGACGCCGGACGCCATCCCCACGATCCACTGCTGGCCGAACTCGTCGGCGAACTCTCCAACAGGGATGAGGACTTCCGCCGCTGGTGGGCCGACCAGAACGTGTATCGGCACACGCATGGCAGCAAACGCTTCCACCACCCGATCGTCGGGCCGCTCACCCTCAATTACGAGTCCCTCACCCTGCCCGCCGACCCGGACCAGCGGCTGAGCGTCTACACCGCCGAGGCAGGCTCCCGCTCCGAAGAGGCGCTTCGGCTACTGGCCGCGTGGATACGGCAGCCCGAGCCCTCGCACGAGCAGCACGCAGATCATTGACGCCTGCCTGTCCGGACTGGTGCCGGTGCCCTGCGGACAGGGTGCCTGGCACAGCCCCGTGAGATGGCGCCACACTGCAACGGCGCGGAGCTGCATGAGCTGGGGGCCGTGACGCTCCACCTGTCGGCTGCGGTTCTGGCCGCACGGCTCGGCGCCCTGTCTGCCCCGACCCGAAAGCAGTTACTTCTGGCCTGGATCAACGCCTTCATCAGCCGCAATCTGTCGGACCCCGACCTCGGCCCGGCCACCATAGCCGCACACCACCACATCGCCGTACGCCAGCTGCACCTCATGTTCCAGGAGCAGCCGCAGACGGTCAGCACCACCATCCGCCGGCGCCGGCTCGAACGCGTCCGCGCCGATCTCGCCGACTCACAGCTTCTGCACCACACCATCGGCGACATTGCTCTCCGTTGGACCAGCGCCCCGTCCGCGACGCCGCGCTGCGGCGAACAGATCGGGGGAGTGTGAGTGGATGAGCGCACCGCGCCGGGACCGCACCAGCACGGCGTCGGCGTCGCTGGGGGTGGAGAGCAGGCACCGGTGCCCGTCCTTCTCCATGCTGGTTTATGTCTCAGAGACACGGAAGGGTGGCGGGCGGCTGGGGCGGTGGGCAGGGCGGTGATGACCTGGGCGGTGATGTAGATCCAGGAGGTGTGCCGCTTGTCGCCGCTCCACCGCCCGTCGCCGTCCTGGCGTTCGCGGGGGAACCGTAGGACGGGTTCGGGTTGCCCGGCTCGCTTGCGCCCGAGTTCCGAGTGACCGGGCGCAGACGCCCGGGCGGCCAACTAGTGCGAGGACGGCGGTGGCACCCCCACAAACCCCAGCCCTCCAACATCGCCGCCGGTCGACTGCTTCCGGCATCAGGAAGGCATGGGGATGAGCGTGGGCAGCAGGGGTGGGCGGCTGGAGGTGGCGGCTCACGTGAGGTAGTCCTCCAGGTGGTCGGCCAGGGCGTGGTGGGGGGTGCCGCAGGGCTGCTGCGGTGGCAGTGGGGCTGTGGCCGATGCCGCCGCTGCCGTCGACGGGCAGGTCACCGCTGGTGGTGGTGCCCCAGCCTTCCCAGGAGTGGACAGGCGCGATGCCGGGGGCGTGCGGTGCTCGGCGGGCGATGAGACGGCGCCGGCCTTCGTTGGGGCGCGCAGGGCCTCGTAGGGGGCGTCGGGGGCGGAGAGGCGAGCGGTGCGGCTTCGTCCAGGAGCGGGGGCAGGAGGAGTTTCCAGGCCGGCGGGGATGTCCTGTCCCGGAGGGCCGCCCCAGTGTCGTGGGGCGTGCCGGCGCAGGAAGTCCGCACCGTCCCGTGCTGCGTTGCGGTGGGCCGGGCTGCGGTTGAGGGCGAGCATGGCGGCGAGCGTGGGCAGGTCCCGGGCGTGCGGTATCAGTGGGGCGCCCCAGCCACCGTCGGGTTGCTGCCGGGACCGAGCCAGTCGAGGATCTCGCCGGTGTGCCGGCGTTCGGGCAGCAGAGTCGCGATGCGGGCGGTGTCGTACACCGCGGGGTGAGGGTGCCGCCGTCGGTGCCGAGTCCGTCGACCGGGATGCGCAGGCGGTGCAGCGCCTCGTCGCGGGCGGCTGTCGCGGGGTGGGTGCTCACAGGGGGGCCTCGCTGTCGACGGGAGTGTGGTGGTAGCGGGGAGCTGCGGCGTGCCAGGCGATGGCGTCGGCGGCGAGTCCTTCGGGGTCGCTGAGGTGGCTCAGCAGGGCCGGGTGGTCCAGTCCGAGGCGGGGTAGCGAGGCCTTCAGCCGGAGGCAGGCATGCTGTTCCTCGGAGAGGGCGCGGGCGGTGGCGTCGATGCTCTGCTGCGGGGCCAGGCCCTGCTCCGCGCAGAGCACCAGGACGACGTTGACCGGTCGTTCGGCTCGCAGTTCCTTGGCGAGGGAGCAGCGGTCGTTCACCAGGACGTGGTGGTCGGCCAGGATGCGGCGCAGGGCGACACCACCTTCACCGGGGACGCCTCCAAGGTCCGCACCGAGGCTGCGTGCCGCCGGCCACACGAACATCGCAGCCGGACTCCGCGAGATGTCCAGACCGACAGCCCCTGGCCGCGCCCGATTGGCCGCGCCCGAGATGAAGCCTCCTGCAGGGGCATGCAAAGTGATCCACACGAAGGCAACACCCCCAACTCGTCTGGAGATATCAATGTCACGAGCACTCGCGATCGGCGCCCTCCTCGGCCTCGCTCTCGCAACCGGTTCGTCCACGGCCGCATACGCCGTGGCCGCGCCGGCAGCCCCTCACAGCGCCACACAGGCCACGGCGGTCCAGTCCGCTCCTGTCGGCGGTTACGGCGAAGACGACGGCTGTAACGGTGACAACGGCACCGGCAACCTGTGTGTCTGATTGACACCTGTCCCGTATGAGCCAGGGGCGGGCGGAGGCGGAGGGCCGTATGCCTGCGCAGTTCTTCCTCCGCCTCCCCACGGTACGTCTCACCAAATGCACCAGCCCCCAAGTCACATACGGCCCGGGTGGCCTGGCCGCCGCCGACGGCGTACCAGAACCAGAACTGCGCGGCCTCCTCGTAGTCGGCCAGGAGGAGCAGGCAGGTGAAAGTGAGGGCGCCACCGGGGTCGCGGGCCGCGTCGAAGCGCGCGATGCGGCGGGCTGCGTCGTCGTGGATGACGCCCTGGCACAGGCGCGCAGATCCTGCCCGGCCCGTTCGTGCAGCATCACGGGCCGACGGGGGCAACGGTGTCCTGGCACGGGGTCGGCCAGGGCCTTCATCCAGCGCAGTTCACCGAATAGTTCGGCGATGTGGCGACGGGAGGCCGCACGGTGGGCGCTGGTGTAGACGCCTTCGCGGATGCGCTCCCACCAGCTAGCAGTACAGCGCCGCCGCCCGGCACCGGCAATGCCTCCGTCAAGATCCCCGACAGACTCACTCACTGAGAGCCTGGGCGGTCTCCGGTCGGCGGGCGTACGGCGCCTGGGCAGGAACGGCCTTGACCCCGGGCCGAGTCGGAAAACGTACGGTATGCCAGGCGTCCGGTCAGCCGCAGAGGAGTTTGCGGCCCGGGCCGTCGGCCAGATTCTGCAGCGTGCTGGTGACAGCGCCGTCGTGCTGGTGCCGGTCGGCTCCGGGGGTGTGGCGGAGGGCTGCGGACATCTCTACCGCCCACTGCCAGGGGGCGCTCGTGCCACCGGGCAGGGCGTTGTAGTACTCCCAGCCGTCGATGCCGGCGAAGTCGGGGTAGCGGTCGATGAGTTCTTCCACGACGGCCTTGAGCTGGCCGACGGGTACGTGGGCGGTGCCGTTGTCGGGGTTCGTGGGGGTGCCTGCAACGACCTTGGACGCGGGAACCACGCCCTGCCGGATGATGCGGTCGTAGTCGGCTGTCGTGGCCATGGAACCCCAGCCGTTGTACATCTGGACGTGGAAGCGATTGATCTGCTCGCCCCGGTCGCGGTACGGCTTGTCGTAGTCGAGGCCGGAGAACCGGGCACCGCCGCCCAGCTTGCTGCCCACGGGCGCGAGGGTGATGAAGAAACCCGGGCCGAAGTCCTCACGCAGCCGGTCGATCAGCCGTTCCGTGCCCGCCAGCGACATGGGCTCTTCGAGCTCCAGGTCCGCGCCGTCCAAGGGAAAGGCTCGCAGGAAGTCCCGCAGCGCGGGGTAGGCCACTGCCCGCCGCTCGTCCTGCTGACCGGATCGGTCCGCCGCTGGACCCGATGCGGACTCCCGTGACTGGTGCCCGGCGCTCAAGCTTGAAGGCATGAACCGAGCACTGATCGTCATCGATGTCCAGGAGTCCTTCCGCACCGGAGGGCTGTGGGAGACCCTGTCCGATCCGAAGATCACCGACCGGGTGGACCGACTGGTCCGTCTCGCGCGCCGGGCCGGTGACCTCGTGGTGTGGGTGCTGCACTCCGAGCCGGGCAGCGGGAACGTCTTCGACCCGGCTCTCGGCCACGTCAGGGTGATGGAGGAACTGCGGCGCGAGGAGGGCGAGCCCTTGATCCACAAGACCGCGCACAACGCCTTCACCACCACCAACCTGCAGCAGCTCCTCACCGAGCGCGGTATCCGCGAGCTCACCGTCTGCGGCATCCGCACCGAGCAGTGCGTGGAGACCACCACTCGTGTGGCCAGTGATCTCGGCTACGGGGTCACCTTCGTCGTCGACGCCACCGCGACGAACCCGATCCCGCACCGCGACGCTCCGGCCGGGATGAGCGCCGCGGAGCTGCTCGCCGACCCTCGGACCCTGAGCGCGCAGGAGATCATCCGCCGCACCGAGTACGCCCTCGCCGGACGGTTCGCCACCCTCGCCACCGTGGCCGAGCTGGAAGCCGCGGCCGCGGCTGAGGCATGATGACCGGATCGTGAGCGACATCGTCTTCTTCCTGGTGCCCGGAGTCCATCTGCTGGATCTGGCGGGACCCGCGCAGGTGTTCTCCACCGCGGCCGACTTCGGGCTTCCCTACACGCTCACCTACGTCGCCGAGCGGGAGCAGGTCCTCAGCGCGCAGGGCCTGCCGCTGTCGGCCCGGCAGGACTGGCCGCCGCTGGGCCCCGACGACCTGATCGTGGTGCCCGGCTGGCGGGTGGGCGGGGCCGCCGACCGCCCGGCCATCGGGGCGGCGTCCCTCAGCGCCTTGCGGGAGCACCACGAACGGGGCGGGACCGTGGCCAGCATTTGTGCCGGGGCCGAGGCCCTCGGCAGGGCGGGGCTGCTCGACGGGCGTCGCTGCACCACGCACCACGCCGTCCAGGACGAGCTTGCCCGCCGTCATCCGCGGACGGTCGTGATGCGTGACGTCCTGTACACCACGGACGACCGCGTGGTCACCTCGGCCGGCATCGCCAGCGGTATCGATCTGGCCCTGCATCTGCTGGCCGCCCGGCACGGTCCCGCGCTCGCCGCCCAGGTAGCCCGCGACATGGTCGTCTACGCGCGGCGCAACGGCCACGAACCGCAGGCCAGCGCGATGCTCCGGTACCGCTCGCACCTCGACGACACGGTGCACCGCGCCCAGGACCTGCTGGACGCCCGCTTCGACGAGCCGCTGCCGCTGTCGGCCCTGGCCGCGGCCGTGGGCGTGAGCGAACGCACCCTCACCCGGCTGTTCGCCCGCGCCACCGATGGCCTCACGCCGCTCCGATACCAGCAGACGCTGCGTCTGGAGCGCGCCGAGCACCTCATCGGCCACGGAGCCACGGTCGAGGCCGCAGCCCGCGCGGTCGGCTTCGAGGATGCCCGGATGCTGCGCCGGCTGCGGGCACGAGCCACCTAACGAGCTCGTACACGGTTGGGGGAGCTGCTCGCCCTGGCCGACGAAGCCGACCGGCGGGCAGCGTCACCACCTGGTCGTGGTCCAGATGCCGGTCGGCCTGGTGATGAGGACGCCGATCGCGCGGGCCCTTATCGGCCGGGGCCCGCTCCCGGCCGCCGCCGGCGCGGGGCTGTGGGCGATGGCATCCGCGCCGCTGCACGGCGGCGAGCTGCCCGGCGTGGTCGGCCAGGAGCTCGCCGACCTCATCCAGTCGGGCCTGATCCCCGAACAGGCGTGCGTTCCGGCGGACGCCTCGCGCCCAGGGGGACGGACGTCCTCATCGCCGCTTCCAGTGCGCCACAACCGACGCCCTCGCTCAGCCCTCCCTGAACGTCGCCCAGTTGCGGGACATCACTGCTGTACTCGCCTTCCCCTGACCCGGACACGAGCGCCGCATGCGCGACCAACACGCCCGCGCCGCGAAGGCCCTGGACGTGCAGACCGAGCCGAGCGGGGAGTTCCGGGGGTGCCCCGGCGTGCACCGCCGCCGGGCAACCGGCTGGCTGCGGCTGGTGTCCGCACCAGAGGACAAGGCGTCGGGGAAACCGGGGGACGGCGTCCCCCATGCCGAGCACGCCTTCGGCGACCTCGACGGGCACCGGCCCGCGCTCCTGGCCGTCCACGACACCGTCGACGACGGCACCGCCTACCGGGCGGAACTGCCGGCGCGCGTCGACCAGCCAATCCTGTCCGATGACCCGATCCTCCAGCACGACCTCCGGCTGCCGGACTCCTGGTGGCCGGAGCTCGCCGGGACGCTGGAGAAGGCATCGGTCGTCGACACCGACCGCGTCGCCGTACGAAGGCGGTACATGGACCGGGCGATTTCCCAGTTCGTAGGCATCCTGGCACCCGCCGCCACCTGCTGGACCGGCGCCCACTCCGACGTGCAGTGGGCGAACCCCACCGAGCCCCTGCGGCTTGTGGACTGGGAGGGATGGGGTCGAGCTCCCGAGGAGTTCGACGCCGTCACGCTCTACGCCTACACCCTGTTCCAGCCGGACACCGCCGCCCGCGTCCGTACCGTTTTCCCGATCTTGGGCAGCCCGGTCGGCCACGCAGCCGAAGCGACCGTGTGCGCCCAGCTGCTCCAGACCGTGAGCCGCGGGGACAACCTCATCCTCGAAGGCCTGTTTCGGGACTGGTCCGAGGAACTTCGCGGCCGCTGATTGCGCTGCAGCGGCCGGCCCCTCGGGGTGCCGGGGCGACGTGGTCTCCGGGGCCCGACCGGTGCCGGAGGCTTTGTCCCGTGTTCAGCGACTCGTTCAACCAACCAGGGTCGGCGTCATGCCACGGCTGCGCGTGCGGGCCATCTCCCGTCTCGGGGTCGACGTCGGGGTCGGTATCGGCCCGACGATCACCACCGCGGGGACCGCCTCGGCTCAGATCGAAGGCTCCGGATGGATCCTCGCCCCGTCGCCGCTGAGCGGGTCACCGAATGGTTTGGCCCCCTGCCGGCAGAGGACCCGCACGGAATCGGCCCCCGCCAGGCCGCCGCGCTGCGCGACTACGGCGTCCAGTCACGAAGGCCGCTCCCGCGGCGCAGGCCCCGGACGGCCCCGAGCCTCGGGCTGTTGCTGCTGCGCCGCCGCGATCAGGCCGCCCGGGCCTGTCTGACTCTGCGATTCGCGGGCGGAACCGCGGTATGGGCACGATCACCAGCCTGGCCGCGGCTGAAGACGATCCGCTCCTATGACCGCGGTGTGCTGTCCGAGCGCCACGTGGTGAGACGAGGGTGCCCCGGCAGTTCGGCGCGGCCGGTGGCCCACAACAGGGTGAGCCAGGGATTCGTACCGCCCGGAGCCTCTGGAAACAGGCGGGCGAGCACCCGCGAGCAGAGAGCGGAGGGCGGGGTCCAGGCAAGCCCGAAGCCTTCCGCCACATCGTGCATGTGCACCAGTGTTTCCCGCACCGCCAACGCCGCGAAGCCTTCGGGGTCCGACACCCCGGCAGCGTGGTGGGCGCGGACCCGGGGCGGCGTCGTACGCACCATGGCGACCAGCAGCGCGCCGCACGCCTCCAGCACCTGCACCAGGCCGGCCGGACCCGCAGCACGCTCCGCGTGGACGAAGACCATGGGTCCGTCCGGCCTCTTCTGGCTCAACGCGAAAGGCACATGGGTGTCCAGCGGCGGGCTCTGCGGCCCCAGCTGCACGGCGTAGTACAACAGGTCGTTGGCAAGGTGCTCGACGGTCTCCCAGCAGTCCCACTCCAGCGAACCGGGTGCTGTGCGCTGTTGTCGGCATGGTGCCGCTGCTGGTTGTCACTGTGGGCCTGTTGCCCGCCTGGCTGACCTGGCCGTGGGTGGCCGACGACAAGCAGAAGAACACGCTGGCGCTGATCAAAACTCTGGCAACGTGGTCGACCGGCCTTCTGACGAAAGCTGCCGAAGGGTTCAGCGGGAGGTCTCCGAAGCGCTGATCCCGCGGGCCTGAAGACCTGGGACATCAGCCGAACTGGCCCTCGGTGCCAACCCGCGCATCAAGCCTGCGCGCCGGCCAGTCACCTCGCTCCGGCGACCGCTGGTCTCACGGTAGTGATGCACCCCGCAGGTGATCGTCGCCTGCTCGGCCGGTGGTCGGACGTAATGTGGCCGCCACGCGCACCGTGGCCGTGGTGTGAAGGCGTGGTGGGGGAGTTGTCGGGTCCAATCCACGCGCCTGCGCCTGTGCGCCCCCGGGCGCTCCGGCGGTACGCGGGCGGGCGGATCGCGGAACAGGGTCATGGTCAGTGGGCTGGGCTACCGTCGTAGAGCCCACTTGGGTGGCTCTGCTCGCGAGTTCCGGCAGTGACTGTTCAGCTGTCCACTGCCGATGAACCCAGCCCGTTTGTCACCGAATCCAGCCGCCCTTGGATGCCGAGTACCTCAGCCAGCCGATGCCCTGTGCTGTACCGCACGACAGCGGCGGTAGTAGGAGACGGTGACGGCTGCGGTCAGCGGGCCCCAGAGGAACAACGGCTGGTAGAGGATGCCGACGATCAGGTTCCCGGTGGGGGTCATGTTCTCGTGCGGATACGTCCACCACCAGGGGACGTTGGCCCAGATCAGGGTCAGAGCCGCTGCGCCGAGAGCAGCGGGGACGACGGCAGCCATAGGACGGACTCTTCGCCCCCCGATCAGCGGTATCCAGCGCGGCACCACCTCGCCCCATGGCCGCACCAGGCCGATCGTCAAGAAGGCGACCAACTCGCTGAGCACGCTGAGCGTCAGCATCCACACCTTGGCCCCGAACGTTTCGAAGGACTCGAAGCCCGTCTCCGTATAGCCAGCGGGGATTCCGATCACCAAGACGATGCGCCACAGCCCACTGGGCAACACCACCAGCGTGGCCAGATGCGCGGCCCATAGCGCCCAACGGGGCGGTGGCGCCAAGGACGTGGCGGGGGTCGGGTGAATGCTCATGCGGCTTATCCTCGGTCAACCCGAGACGCGCTCCATCAGCCTGCGCGGCGGACTCGTATGAGCCGCTGGTACAAGACCTACGCGGCGTGATCAGTCAGGCGACGGAAGCGCCTTCATCCCCTGAGACGATGCGCCTTGCGGGACCGATCGCCCCAACCGCAGCGACACAAGCGCTTTGGAGGCGCTGGTTCGTGCCGCCCTCGATGTTCACCAGAACGGGCTCTGGCTCAAGTTCCGTGATCGTGTGGCTGTGAGTGACACCGGCTGGGTAGGCAGCGAGGGCTTTTCCGTATGCGCGTGCTGCCCGGATGTCGACCGAGAGCTGCTGACGAAGGAGTCTCAGTCAGCGAGGTCTCTCGCTTCGTAGCTGGCCAGCCCCAGTGCAAGCAGGGGCGGCACCAGTGCGTTCAGATACCAGGCCATGTCCGTGAGAGCTGGTGCTCCGGAGAGGCTCCGCCGGTCGATCGTCGGGATGAAGGAACAGTGCGATCGGCCGGCATGGAAAAGCAGTTGGCCACCAGTTTCCGCAGTTGAGTGATAGATGCAGACACCGACGTCGTGGTGGACGTTGGCCGGTGAATCGACCAGGGTCAGGACCTCAGCTGCCTGGTCGGTTGAAGTCGACTGCCAGTCGAACAGGTCGTCGTTGTTGACCACGTAGGAGATACCAAGCGGTTCCTGCAGCGACCACCCCTCACCGGCCAGAGATCGCACCACGGCGCCCACGGTGACGGCACGTGCGAACACGAGATCGATGTCGGCGGTCCTGGACATTCGCGGCTCCTGCGGTGGGGTTGATCGATGCCGGAAGCGTTTCACGTGTTGCATCGTCAGGGAGCGAGGAGCACTCGTTTCCTCAGGAGTGCGAAGCCGGCTCGGCCGAACATCTGGCGTTCGAGCATCTTGATGCGGTTGACGTGCCCTTCCACGACGCCCGAGCTCCAGGGCAGCGTGAGCCCAGCGATGACCGCGGCCCGGTCGCGATCGATGCCGGCGGCGAGGGTATGGAGACCGGGCAGGTCGTCCTGGCGGACTACGTCGAGCCACTCGGGCAGCCGTTGGCCCTGTCGCTCGGTGAGGATCTGGGCGAAGGGGCGGACATGTCCGGCGAGGGCTTCCAATTCGGGACAGTGGGCCATGACGGCCTTGAGCCGGAGCCGATCGACCTCGGAGAGGGAGTCGGGGTGGCGCAGGATCCAGCCGGTGACGGTGCGGGGCCTGGGCGGGGGTGCGGTGCCCGGATCGGCCGAAAGACGTTTGGTGCGGAAGTAGGCGCGAACTCGCTGGTAGCTGCCCTTGTAGCCGAGTGGCACGATCTCCTCCCATGCCCTCCAGGCGTTGGTGCAGCCCTGGTTCCAACGGTCGTCCAGGTAGGGCCTGTACCCGTCGAGGACGGAGGGGCGGCCCTGCCACTGGCCGTGGAAGAGGCCTTCCGGGGTGGTGGCGTCGGCGAGAAGCTTGACCGTGCGGTAGGTCATCCCGAGCTGGCGTTGGACCGCGCGGCGGCTGTGGCCGGCCGCCAGCAGGGCGTGGACGGCGGCATGGTTGGACCGGGTTCTGTCTGCGAACCGGTGGCCAGTGGGCCACGGCGAGCCAGTGGGGTCAGCTGATCCTTCTGGTGCCTTGACCTGTTGGGATGGCTCGGCTGCCATGCCTCGCAGGCAGCCCCGATGGTCGGCGACGCACCGTTCGGCGGCTTCGCTGAGGTTGTGCCACAGGTGCCAGCGGTCCGCCACCTGCACTGCCTGCGGTGCCCCGACGGTGGCGCCTTCGGCGAAGAACGGAGCCCGGTCCCGGCAGACGACCTCGATCCCTGGCCTCTTGGCCAGCCAGGCGGCCAGGCTCAATGCCTCCCGGCCTGGCAGCAGGTCCACCGGCCGTCGCGTTTCGACGTCGACCAGCACCGTGCCGTAGTGCCGGCCTTTGCGCGTCGCGTACTCGTCGACGCCGACCACTCTTGGGGCTGGCAGATCCGGTTCGGGCAGCGCCTCGACGAGCCGCAGCACCGTGCTGCGGCTGACGGATACCCCAAAGACTCCAGCCATCCGGGCTCCCGCCCGGCCGGCCAGGGCGAGGCCGATCGCCGCCAGCGTCGAACGCAGACGCTCGGTCCACCGGCCGTATCTCCGGGTCAATCCCGGCACCTGCTCAACCACGTCCGTCGCCCGCACGAAGCGACGGGGCAGGCGAAGCGACGGACTCGAAGGCAAAGCACCACCCGGCGCCCGGCGCTGGGGACATCCGCAGGAAACCGCAGGTAGGAGCTATGAACCCGGATTGACCAGTTCCCGCAGCCCGAACACGCTGAACCGGTCGTTGTGCTGCGGGCCTCGACTCGTATCGTCTCGCTGCTCACGTCCACCGACACCACCGACACGTCCGCGATCGACGGGAACAGCAACTCCTCCAGTGGGACGCCCACTTCTTCCACGGTCCCGAACTGTCAGGCACCCGAGGTCACCACTGATCATTTTCGGGCGACTTTCAGGAGCCCAACACGACCGTGACTCAGCGTGCGCAGGTCACGGAAATTGAGCCAGAGCCCCAGAACGGACAGCACCAGGCCGTTGGGCCTGACCCGCTCGACTGAATCCGGCGCTGTTCGCCCGGGCCGGAGGCCGTCAGGTGGCCAGGGTGGTCGCTATGAGGGCTGAACCCACCCGTCGCGGGGTGATCCTCCGCCATGTCGCGGCCATCAACGAGTGGTGGTGACCAGCACATTCGATCCACGCCCTAGTTGGTGGGTGACTCGTCGGCGAGCTGGTTGCGGCGGGCCGACGATCGTCACGTCCAGGCGGCCCACATTCGACACGTCGGTTCGCACCCACCAGCGACCGTTGTGCTTCAGCCGGGTGGATAAGACCTTGACACGGCCACCGGTGAGACGGTGGCTCCATATCTGCCAGCCGAAGCCGGCCGCGCCGGTGACTGCTCCGAAGACAGCCAGCGCATTCGTCCAGTTCATGATCGAGCCTAGAGAGGCCCAAGCGCGGTCGTCTGGCGATCAGGCCCTTCCAGCCGCGCGGCATCCGAGTACGGGCGGGCGCTGCCGCTCGCACTGGCCTCTGGACCGTGTCACGCACGCGACCGACGCAGGTGCTGCTCCTGACCGACGCCGAAGCCGCCGCGTAGCTCACCGCCACTGGGGCCGGGGGATCTACTGACCTTGTTGCCGTGATGTCGTCATGGTGAGGCCGGTTTCGGTGAGACATCCGTCGACGAGGTTGCTGCGCTACTGGATCTGGCGGAGACCGTGTCGGAGCGTGCTCATGAGGTGGTCGGGGGCGGTGAATGCGGTATTGGCCTGACTGCTGCGCCACGGCAGTGACCAGATGGCCTCAACGGGGTTGAGGTCCGGTGCGTAGGCCGACAGGAAGTAAGCATGATGGGTGCGCCGAGCTGCTGGTCGATGACACTTTCCAGCCGGGTGGTGAGGTCGGCCCGGGACAGGCCGGGTTCGGCCTCGACCCGGCCCAGCGTCCAGAACTGCGGCTGGGTGATGTCGGCCCGGGCCATGGCGTCACGGATGTAGCCGATGACGGCCCGGTGCACCGCGCCGCTCCAGTAGCCGATGGGCTGTCCGGCCAGATCGTCGTCGCCGGCCTCCGGGCGGCAACTGCGGCAGCGGTCGAGGAGGGCATGCGTGGTTCCGGTTCGTCGTGTGGGTCAGGTGTGGTGGGCGGGCAAGGCCGCATGGCCGGCGCCGCTTCCGATCCAGCCACTTGTTGACCGGAAGCGTGGCGACGAAGGCGACGGCCAGTGCGAGCGCGAGAGCGGTCCAGAACACGGCTTCGCCCAGAGGGGCGGCCATCGCGCCGGGAAACGCGACCATCGTCAGGTTGTCCGTGATCTCCATGACGGCGATCGACAGGGTATCGGCGGCCAGTGCCACCGCCGCCTGCCGAAGGCCGGCACCCGTGAGCAGGACTCCCCGCATGGCCAGCGCGTAGCCGAAGAGGAAGGCGAGGACCACGGACACTGCGATGGAGGTTGCGTCGCCCCAGCCCAGGGCGGTGGAGAGAACCATTCCGAGGGCACAGCCGGTCAGGCAGTGGGCCGTGGCCAGGGCGGCCGTGCCCCAGCCCACCTTCTGGCCACCGTGCCACGAGGGGGCAGCTCCTGTGGTGGGTGGGTCAGTCGCCCGGGACCGCGGCCTGTTCGAAGCGGAGATAGCGGTCGACGGACCGAGCCAGAACTTCGTTGCCGTGGGAGGTGACGACCCGGTCCCACCAGGCGCCGTAGATCCTCTCGAAGCGGTAGCCGGCGAGCAGGTCCGCCGCCGCGCGAACGGCGTGCGGGCGCTCCGGAATGTGGTTGGCGTAGCTGTACATGACGGTCACCCAGCGGCCGTCCGGGCAGACGTTGACCACGTCGCCGGTGAACAGCGCCCCGTCGCCCGCGCTCCAGTGCAGCACCGCACTGCCCGGGAAGTGCACCCCCGGGTTGATCAGCGTCAGCTCGTCGGTGAGCCGGTGGGTGCGGCCGCTCCAGAACCGCAGGGCCGGGTCCGGCCGGCCCACCCACTGCCGGTCGGCCTCGTGCAGATGGACGGGCGCGTCGAAAGCGTGCGCCCACTCCACCATCGAGGAGTAGAAGTGCGGGTGGCTGATCGCGATGTGGTCGATGCCGCCGACCTCCTCGACGGCCCGCACCACCGCGTCGTCGAGGTACGGCACGCAGTCCCACAGCACGTTCCCGGCGGCGGTGCGCAGCAGCAGGGCTCGCTGGCCGATGGCGAACTGCGGAGTGACGCCGACGCCGAGCACGTCGGGCCCCTGCTCCTCGAAGCGGCCGCTGTGGCCCTCCTCGCGCAGCTCGGCCAGGGTGGTCCAGCGCTGGCCGTCGTGGCCCACGTACTGCCGTTCGTCCAGGCAGACGGGGCAGTCCGGACGCCGGTCGGCGTACTGGGTGCCGCAGGTGCGGCAGATCGGTGGTGCCAGGACGGCGGTGTCAGCCACGGGTGCCTCCGGCCAGCTCGGTGAGGACGTGCGGGCGGCTCGGCAGCCAGCCCAGCTCCTCGACGGCGCGCCGCCCCGACACGACCTGGTCCAGTGCGAGCGCCTCGGCGAAGGGCGCCCCGAGCACCTCCGAGGCCTCCGCGAGCGGCCACGGCTCGGCCCGGCCGGTGCCGCCCGCGGCGACGTCGGCGGCCGCGGCGACCGCGGCCACCGGGACGGACTCGTGCGCCACGCCGTGCAGGAGGTCGCCCGAGTCGGCCTTGGTCAGCGCGATGACGTACAGCTCGGCGAGGTCGTCCACGTGCACCATCGGCCAGCGGGTCGCCGCCGAGCCCACGTAGCGGCCGGTGCCGTGCTGCCGGGCCCAGCCGGTCATCAGGGCGGTGATGCCGCCGTCCCGGCCGTACACGATGCCCGGGCGTATCACGACGGCCCGCACGTCGTCCCCGGCGGCGGCCAGCACCCGCTGCTCGATCCGCGGCCGGTAGCCGACGATCGCGATCGGGTCGGTGTCGGCGTCCTCGGTCACCGGGGCGTCCCCGGTGGCGCCGAGCACCCACACGCCGCTGGTGTAGACGAACGCCCGGCCGGTGCCGCGCAGCGGCGCGAGCAGCGCCTCCAGGGCGGCGGTGTCCACCGCCTCGTCGCCGGTCGGCGTGGCCAGGTTCACCACCGCGTCCACGTCGTCCGTCACCGCCGAGCGCAGCGACGCCGGGTCGGTCAGATCACCCACCCGCACCGGCACGTCCGGATGCAGCGCGGCCGCGTCCTTCACCAGGGGCACCACGTCGTGGCCCGCCAGCGTCAGTTGCGACACCACGGCGGAGCCGATGTAGCCGGTGGCACCCAGCACCAGAATCCTCATGAATCCTCCCGTTGACTCATTGACTCATTGACTCATTGACTCGTTGACTTGGTGACTCGTTGGTCGAACAGGAGGAACAGTAGGAACGGGGTCGGTACCCGCGGATCCGTCAGATGACCGGGGTCCCTACCTGGTCGGCCGCCATCGGCTCGTCAGCTCAGGTCCAGCGTGCCGAGGGCGGCCCGCGAGGTCACGCCGAGCTTCGGGTACGCGTTGGACAGGTGATAGCCGACCGTGCGCGGACTCAGGAACAGCCGGGCCCCGATGTCCCGGTTACTCAGGCCCGTCGCGGCGAGCCGGACCACCGACAGCTCCTGCGGCGTCAGCCGGCCCGCGACGTCCGCGCCCGCCGCCGGGGCGGCGGGCGCAGCGGCGCCCGCGGCCCTCAGCTCGGTGCGGGTCCGGTCCGCCCATGCCGTCGCCTGGACCCGCTCGAAGGCATGCAGGGCCATGGTCAGCGCCTCGCGGGCGTCGTTCCGCCGCCGGGTCCGGCGCAGCCACTCCCCGTACAACAGCCGGGTACGTGCCTCCTCGAACGGGCGGCCGTCCCCCTCGTGCGCGTCGAGTGCCCGCTCGTACCACTGCCCGGCCTGTCCCTCGGGTGCGAGCAGGGCGCGGCAGCGCAGCTCCACCGCCCCCGCCCACGCAGTCCCGGTGGCCGCCGCCCAGCGGGTGAAACGCCCGGCGGCCGGTTCGGCGTCGTCGGGCCGGCCGATCCGGACGGCCGCCTCCACCTGGTCGGGCAGGCTGTGCACGGAGACCATGAGGTGCCGGTACGGCCCTCCGGTGAGCACGGCGAATCGTTGCAGGGCGGCGTCGTAGCGGCCGAGTCCGAGGTCGAGCAGACCCTGGGCCCTGGCCTGCCACATCGGGCTCGGCGCGATGCCCGGGCAGAAGTCCTGTCCCGGCCGGGCACCCGGCTGCTCCGCACCGTCGAGTGCAGCGAGCACGGCCAGGACGCCACTGAGCATCGCGGCGAGATGGTGCTGACCGGTGTCACGGGCCATCTCCAGACCCTCGACCGCCGTCGCATACGCATCCCGGTGCCGGCCCAGGAAAAGCCGCAGCCGCGCCAGCCGCAGCAGCACCCGCGGCAGCACCCCGACGGCACCCTCGGCACGGCACTCCTGCTCCAGGGCCACGGCCTCGTCGTGCACCGTGCGGTACTCGCCGAGCAGCATGTCCCAGCCGTGCAGCCGCACCTGGTCGGCCAGGCTGCGCTCCTGCCGGGTCCGGACGACGTAGCCGGCGAACTCCCGTATCGCCGCAGCCCCGCCCACCGGATCACCCGCCAGCGTGTCGAGCACCCCGGCCGCGCCGCGGTGCACGGGATGCCCGCCGAAGTCCAGACCGGCCACACGCACCCGGGTGTCCCGGGCCGCCGCCACCGGATCCGGCGCGTCCCAGGCCATCGCCGCCGCCTCGAACAGCAGCCACGCACCCATGGCGGGACGGTACGCCGTCACCTCGGAGGTCGCCTCGACGAGCAGCAGCCGAGCCGACTCCGCGCGGCCCTGCCCGTGTTCGAGCGCCGCCCGGACGCTCGCGAGCCGGGCGACGGCCGGCGGGCCGCTCACCGGCCCCGCCTCGTCGGCGAGCATGCCCGCGAGCTCCACCTGCCCAGCCTCGGCCGCGGCGGCCGCCGCGGCGGCCAGCCGGAGTGACCGGGCCTCCGGTTCCTCGGTCAGCCGCGCGGCCCGCCGATAGGCGGCGGCCACCGCCGCACGGCCGCCCCGCGAGCGGAACAGCTCGGCGCTGCGCTCCAGTTCGGCGGCGACCTCCTCGTCGTAGCCGACGGTGGCCGCCGCCAGGTGCCAGGCCCGGCGACCCATGTCCCCGGCCGCGGGTGCCGCGTCGGCGAGCGCCCGGTGCGCGGCCGTCCGCTCGGCCAGTACCGCCCCCTGGTACGCGGCGGCCCGCACCAGCGGATGCCGGAACACCAGCCGGCGCCCGGACACCCGCACCAGGTCCGCCGCCTCCGCGGGCCCGAGGTCCCCGGCGGTCGCGCCCAGCCGTTCCCCCGCCGCCACCACCAGGGCCACGTCACCGGTGTCGTCCGTCGCGGCGACCGTCAGCAGCAGACGGGTCGGCGCGGGCAGCACCCGGATCCGCTCGTCGAAGATCCGCCGCACCCGCCAGGACGCCGGCAGGACGGCGATCTCCCGCGCGTCCAGCGGCTCGCTCCCGTCCCGCTGGGCCGCCGTCAGAGCCCCTGCCAGCTCGACCAGGGCGAGCGGATTGCCCTGCGCGAGCGCGAGGATCCGGCTGCTCACGGTGGCGTGCAGATCGGGTGCCCAGCCCGCGAGCAGCGCCGCGCCCTCCTCGTCGGTCAGCGGCCCGAGGTGCAGCACCGGCAGACCCGGGGCACCGGCGAAGGCCGCCGAACCCTCACGCGCGGCGAACACCATGGCCACCCGCCCCATGCCGATCCGGCGGGCCGCGAACAGCAGCGCGTCCACGGTCTCCAGATCCAGCCAGTGCGCGTCGTCGACCAGGACCACGATCGGACACTCCTCGGCCAGCTCGTCGAGCAGGCCCAGCGTCGCGGCCCCGAGCAGGAACCGGTCCCCGGCGGGCGCATCGTCCAGCGCGACCGCCCCGCGCAGCGCCCGCAGCTGATGCTCGGGCAGACTCCGCATCCGGTCCAGGGTGCCCCGGAGGAGCACCTGGAGACCGGCGTACGGCAGAGCCGCCTCCGACTCGACACCCGTGCACCGCAACAGCCGCGCCCTTCCCCCGGCCGCCTCGGCACACCGGTCGAGCAGTGCTGTCTTGCCCGACCCCGGCTCGCCGAGGAGCACCACGGCCCCGCCCCGGCCCTCCCAGGCTCCCGCCAAGAGCCCGTCGAGGACATCCCGTTCGTGCTCCCGGCCGGTGAGACCGGCGGGCCCCCAGTCGGCGGCGCCTGCCCGGACCGCGTCGGCCATCGGCGCTTCCCCCTTCTTCATACGGCTCACTCTCGCAGGTGGGCGTGGTTCACGATCTCACCGGTCCGACGGTCGCGGACCGGCCCGACGGCGTGGTCAGAGCGGCTCGCCGAGCGGACCGTACTGGGCTTCCAGTGACGCGGCCCACTGCGCGGCGAAGTCCGGCTGCCTGCCGTCGGCATCGGTGAACCCGTACTCGCGGTACAGGCCCGAGTGGCGAGCGCCCGGCCGCTCTTGGCCATGACATCGGGGTCGGCGGCGGGCGCGGCGACGGCCCGTCCCAGGTAGGCGGGCGTCTCCGAGTGGGCGAAGTTCGGGTCCTTGGCCACCGCGTACCGGCTGGTGACGATGTGGGTCTCCACCGCCTGCCCTACGAGCCGCAGACCGTTCTCCAGGTCCTGTTCCCACAGCGGGTGTTCCCAGTCGGTCAGAGGATCCCCGCCCCACACGGAGTTGACGAGCACGTCCAGCCGGCCGTCCTGCTCCTCCTCGATCCGCCGTACCAGGGCTTGGACCTGCTTCGGGCTGCTGTTGCGGCTCGCTTGGAAGTGAGCAGTTGTCGGGTGCTGACCAGGGTGTAGTTCAGCTCTAGAGTGCGGAGTCCGGTATACGCCGTCGTGGACAGCTTCGTCGTGTGCGTCCGATGCGACGTGGGCCAGGCCGCGTGACTGCGCGACGACGTCGCCGGCTGCGTGGAGGTTGAGCCACTGGATTCCCTGCGGGATCCGAAGCAGCCCGTCGTGGCCCAGGGAGCGGCGAATGGTCGGCCATGCCAGCGGCGAGCCGCAGGTGACCAGATGCTGCAGGCCGTCCGGGCCAGGGCCGATGTCCTTGCGCGTCAGCATGTCGAACACGATGACGCTGCCCAGGGAGTGGGCGATGACCACACGGGGGCCGGGGCGGTGCAGTTCCTCGGCGACCAGGTCCCGGATGGGGGAGCCGCCGTCATCCATCCAGCCCGCCCGCCGGGTCAGTCTGGGATGAAGCCGGTCCCACGCCTGCGCGATCGCCTTCCCGTAGCGGCGGGTGTCGGTGACCGTCACGGCCTGCTCGGCGCCCAGGTGGCCGGATCGCCGAAGACGAACTCGCCGCCGTGCTTGGGCGGGCGGCCTCCCTGCGGCGGTGAGATCCATGGCACCGGGACCGGCTTGCGCATCACCCGGTCCGACTGCAGCCGGCCCAGGACCTCGACGGGCAGGTCGCCCAGCAGATGAGCGATACGCGGCGCGTCACAAACTGCGTCCAGCACGACCAACATCCTGGCGTCGCCCGGCCTCCACTGGCCGGCGGCAATGAGTTGCTCGACGACTTCGCGGGGCTGGGCCGTGGTCACCGCCGCGACGTCGGCGCCGGGCTCCAGGCGGACGGCGTCCAGTACCGCCGTCCACGAGGTGCGGCCGGTCTGCAGGGTGGCCACGATCGAGTACGGTCACCCCGGGACCGTCTGGTGCTTTGCCCCGCCGCGGCCGAACGTATGGCAGAAGGCCCGGCCAGGGCAGGAGTTGGCGTCCGGCCGCAGCCACGGCGAGACGTCCGCGGCCAGCACGCCCCGACCGTCCGCTGCCTCGGCAACGGCAGCGAGGCCGGGGCGCGACGCAGTCGGGCCACGTCGATCCGCCCCTGGTTGAGGCCTCCGTAGAGAGCCCTGTGCCCGCGGCGGTGTTCCGGCGCGAGCGCCAGGTCGACCCCGCCCGCACGTCCGCTGAACTGCGGAGGAGCTGATCAAGTTCGAGCCGCGTTCGATGCTGGCTCCTCGATCAGTTCACAGGTCGCTGATCGAGTGCAGTTGGGCGAACTCGTCAGCGAGCATGCCCATCATGACGAGATCACGGTGCCGGCCAGCGAAAACACGTGATCGCGCAGGCGGCCCTCCTCCGTGAATCCGAGCCGCCGGTGGAGCGTCAGCGACGCTTCGTTGTGGGCGAAGATCCGTGCCTGGCACCTGTGATAGCGCCGTTCGGCGAACATGAAGCGCAGCAGCAGCACGACGGCTTCAACCGCGTAGCCCTTGCGCCGGTGCTCAGCACCGATCGTCGCCCCGTACTCGAACCAGCCTGCACGAGCGTCAGCAAGATGCGAGCCGACAGCACCGACCATTGCGCCCGTGTCGACGGCCTCGATTGCCAACTGGTCGCCGTCGCCATCGGACTTGGCAGCGGCTTGCTCCCTCGCCCAAACGCGGTAGCCCTCGGCGGGGCGAGGCGGCTGCGGCAGGTCTCCCAGCCCTTTCTCGTCCGCAGTGAAGCGCATGAACGCCGTCCAGTCGTCGGGCTCGATACCGCGCAGGCGTACGCGTTTGCCGGTCCAGAACGATGTCATCCCTGGGCGTTGCCGTCCGAGTACGTGACACGGTCACCGGCGTGCTGTGGTGCTGGCAAGGCTCGGCCTGTCTATGCGGCTTGGGTGAGTTCGGCACGGCCGAACAAGAGTGCGTAGCCGGAGGGAAGCTGGCGCAGGATGCGGGTGAGGAGATCGGGGCCGGCGTAGGCCGCGACGGCGGAGAAGACTGATCCGGTGTCCCAGCGAGTGGTGGCCTGGGAGGCGCCGGTGCGGGCGGCGAGGTCTTTGACGAAGGCCCAGCCGGTCAGCGGCTGGATGTCGGGGACCTGGGCGGTGAGGATGCGCGCGGCTTCGAGGGGCAGGCGGGCGGCGAGTTCGACGCGTTCGTCGCCGGTCAGCTGGCGTCCCAGTCCGGCGAGGACGAGGCGGACGGCTTCCTCGGCCTTTGCGCGGGTGGGGTAGGCGCCGTCGTAGCGGACCTTCTCCAGCATCTGCTCGTACGCCCTCCCGCAGGAGTGCTGGAGGGGTGCGCTGTGGTCGGACATCACTGCGGTGGTTGCCTTTCTGTCACCAGGGTCGTGGTGGCCGGTGTGCGGCCACTGGCGGGTCAGGTGGGCTGGGGGCGGCCGAAGAGGAGGTCGTAGCCCGCGGGGAGCTGGAGCAGGATCTGATTGAGGAGTTCGTCGCCGGCGGCGTCGGCGGCCGTGGACAGGACCGCGCTGACGTCCCAGGCCGCGGTCTCTTCGGTGGCGCCTTCGATCCAGGCCGCGGTCGCGCGCACGAACCGCTCGGGGGGCAGCGGCTCGGCGCTCTGCAGCGGGTTGAGCAGGATCAGAGCGAAACCTTCCGGCAGGCGCGCCGCCAGCTGGGCGCGTACCTCGCCGACCAGGTGTGCGCCCAGCAGGGCGAGCACCACGCGGGCCGCGCGTTCGGCCTCCTGCACGGTGTCGTACTCGCCGCGTTCCTTCACATGGTCGAGGAACGCTTCCCGTCGCACGGTCACGTCGGCCGCCGCCCTTCCTCGGTCCGCGGGGCGCGGAGGACAGGCGAGGGGGAGATCAGGTACCCGTCCTCCGCGGCTGTTCAGCCCCTATTGGTCCGGCTCAGCCGGAGATCTCCTTGTGGCCGGAGCCGATGGCGATCTTGCGGGGCTTGGCGCGCTCGGTGATCGGGATGCGCAGGGTGAGCACGCCTGTGTCGTAGTCGGCCTGGATGTGCTCGGTGTCGAGGGTGTCAGCGAGCACGATCTGGCGGGAGAAGACGCCCAGCGGCCGTTCCGACAGCTCCATCTGCACGTCGTCGGCCTTCGCCACGGGCCGGCGCTCGGCCTTGACGGTGAGCATGTTCCGTTCGACGTCGATCTCGATCGCGTCCGCGGTGACGCCGGGGATGTCGAAGGCCACCACGTACTGGTCGCCCTCGCGGTAGGCGTCCATCGGCATCGGGGACGGCCTGGACCAGGTGCCCGGGCCCATCAGCTGCTGGGCCAGCCGGTCGAGCTCACGGAAGGGGTCAGTGCGCATCAACATCGGAAAACACCTCCAGGAAGGTTCGGGCAGTTGCTGCCAATGCGCCTCACTGACACCGTTGTAACATGTCATCCAATGGATGACAAACAAAAATGTCATCGAAAGGATGACGACCCGAGGGAGGTGCCCATGACCCCGGCCGACCAGCCGGCCCCGACCAGCGCCGACGCACAAAGCCCGGCTTCGTTCCTCGCCGCCGCAGCAGCCCTTCAAGCCATAGACGACGCCCTGCATGCCGCCCGGCACGAGAGCCCGGGCACTGCCCAGGCTCACGACGTCAGCGCGGAGCAGGCCCTGGCCTCGCTTCTGCTGCTGCGGCAGGTCCGCGAGCAGCTCGCCGGATGGGAAACCGGCCTGATCGAAACCGCCCGGAAGGCGGGTGCCAGCTGGGCGGACCTCGCGCACCCCCTCGGCGTCGCCAGCCGCCAGGCGGCCGAACGCCGCTACCTGCGGGGCCGCCCCGGCCCCGCAGGAACCACCGGCGAACAACGCGTCCAGGCCGCCCGCGAGCGCCGCGCCGCCGAACGCACCACCGCTACCTGGGCCCGCCGCAACGCGGCCGACCTGCGCCGCATCGCCGGCCAGATCACCGCCCTCACCGACCTGCCCACTGCGGCGGGCCTCCCGCTCAGCCAACTCCACGCGGCTCTCGCTCACGACGACCCCGCCGCTCTCGTCCGCCCCCTCAACGCCACCCGCGCTCACCTGACCCCCACCCACCCCCACATCGCCGCCCAGCTCGATGCCCTGACGGACTCCGCCACGCATCAGGCAGCCCCCGACGGGCTGGATTTCGACTCGTAGAGCGTGGCGCGGAAAGGCAGGTCCCACGTGAGTTCGTAGACCCCGAGTGGGCGGCGCGTCCCCTTGATCCGTAGCCCCGTGGGGTGGTGGGCGGAGCCGGCCTGCACGCGGACTGGTGGCCCTCGGTGCGTCTTTCGGCGACGAGCCAGGCGTACGGGTGGAAGTCTGCGAGGACTATGCGCTGGCCGGTTCCATGAGCGGTCCAGGCCGGGGTGGAGCGTGGCGGCGTTCCACCCCGGCCGGGTCTCATCGGAGGTACTTCGCCGGCTTCGTGGCGGCGTTGAGCAGGTACTCCAGGGGGCCGCGGCGGAAGAAGCTTGACCAGATCGCGGCGAACACGATCGCCCCGAGGATGAACATGAGCAGGGGCACCCAGGACTGCTGGGTGCCGGTCCCGGCGGGCACGGACAGCGCGGACTGTGCGAGGAAGTGGCCGACGTAGGCGGTCAGGGACATGGTGCCCACGGCGATGACCGGTTTCGCCGGGCGGCGCAGTCGCGGCAGGCGGTCCATCGCCACCGTCGCGCCCACGATCACGAGGATCGCGACTCCGACGCTGCCGATGATGTCGAACGTGGTGCCGCTGTGCGGCCCGGCCGTCAGGAGCGACGACGCCGGCACATCGGGGAGCGACCCGCCGTCGAGGGGCACCGAACCGCTGTCGAGGGGCATCGAACCGGAGCCGCCGGACGACGACCCGTCCTCCGCCATGCTCCGCAACGCGCCCTTGCCGGCGAGCAGCAAGGACATGCCGTATGCGGTCACGGTGAGGGCGGCACCGAGCGCGGCCAGGCGCCGCTGGACAGTGCCGGAGGACAGGTCGAGGCGGCCCAGCGCCATGCCCGCGATCACGAACGACATCCACGTGAGCGCCGGGTAGAAGCCGCTGAGCAGCAGATCGAGCACTCCCACGTCGCTGAGCCGGTGGAGCGGGTCGTAGGCGTTGATGCTCTGTCGGGCCGAGTCGGTCAGCAGCGGGGTGAGGGCGAACGCCAGCTGCGGTGTGACGAGGGCGAGCGCGGCCGCGATGATCGCGAGCGTTCTGGCGCGCAGTCGCACCAGGGGCAGGGCGAGGAGGAAGTGGACCCCGTAGAAGCCGAGGATGATCACTCCTCCGTACTCCATCGCCATCACGGTGCCCAGCGCCAGCAGGACCACGGCGCGGATCGCGATCCTGGCCTTCGCCTGCCGGCGGGCCAGGCCGGTCCTGGGCTCGCGGCGGCCTGCGATCAGCATCAGCGAGAACCCGGCGAGAGTGGCGAACAGGACCGACGAGTGACCGTCCGCCAGGTACCGGATCCAGCTGGCGACGCCGTCCGTGGCCGACAGCGGGGGGCCGATGTGCACGACGTACATGCCGAACACCGCCAGCGCGCGGGCCAGATCCACCCCTACGAGGCGTCCCATCGAGACACCGGGCGAGGCCGGCACGGCGGACTCGGGGGAGGTCCGGGGCGGCGGAGGTGAGTTCTCCTGGGGAGCTGACGTCTCCTGCGGCGGCTGTGTCTGTGTCATACGGAGAACCTCGCGTGGCCGTCAGGGGCGGACCATCCGGCAGCATTCGGTAACGCCCCCGCCGATCGGCGGGTACCACCCTGCCGACCGGCGGAGTCTCGTCCCTGGCCGGCCCGGTGCGACCGGACGACGGTCTTCTTCAGCCACCCGGCGGGTTCAGCCATGCGGCGGGTTCAGCCACCCGGCGGGGGAGGACCCGCCGGGTGCCGGGTGGGCTCGGGGCGGACGGGCTTCCAGGCTGGAGGCATGACACACCGTGCGCGACACAACGAGCGCGAGGACTTCCTCTGAGCCGACACACGCTTACGCCCTGGTGCGCCGGACCGCTGATGCGGTGCCCGGCAGACTGCAGAAGAAAGGAACGTCGTGAACACCGCATCCGCCCCGGCGACGGATGAAACTCCCCTGTCCACCCGAGAAACGATCAAGGCACTGCACGCCTACGTCCGCCCGCACCGGTGGGCCGTCGCCCTCGGCCTGCTCTGCGCCCTCGTTGGGGTCGCCGGGGGACTGCTGCAGCCGCTGGCCACCAAGGCACTCGTGGACCGGCTCGCGACAGGTGAGACCATCGCCGGGATCCTGATCGCGCTCACCGTCCTGGTGGTGCTGGGCACGGCGGTCGAGGCGTTCGGCGCGTATGTGCTGGAGCGGACGGCGGAATCGGTGGTGCTGGCCGCGCGGCGCACCCTGGTGGGGCGGTTGCTGCGGCTGCGGATCGCGGAGTGGGAGCGGATCCCGCCGGGTGATCTGATGTCCCGGGTCACCTCGGACACGACGCTGCTGCGGGCGGTCAGCACCCAGGCGGTCGTCTCCGCGGCCACCGGCGCGGTGGCCTTCGTGGCGGCGATCGTGATGATGGCGTACCTGGACGTCGTACTGCTGGGCGTGACGCTCGGTGTGGTCGTGCTGGTCGGCGGGGCCGTCGCCCTGGTGATGCCGAGGATCGCCCGCGCCACAGAGCGGGCGCAGGAGGAGGTCGGGGAGATCTCCGTCGCGCTGGAGCGGTCTCTCGGGGCGTTCCCCACCGTGAAGGCATCCGGTGCCGAGGAGCGGGAGACCGCCCGGGTGGAGGCGGCGGCGCGGCGGGCGTGGCGGCACGGTGTGAAGAGCGCGAAGTGGGAGGCCGTGGCCGGCTCGGCCGACGAACTCGCCGTCCAGCTGGCCTTCCTCGCCGTGCTCGCGGTCGGCGGGGCGCGCGTGGCGTCCGGAGAGATCCCCGTGTCCACCCTCATCGCCTTCCTGCTGTACCTCTTCTACCTGATCGAGCCGGTGTCCAAGCTGATCGACGCCGTGACCTCCTACCAGGAGGGGGCAGCCGCGATCTCCCGGATCGCGCAGGTGGAACGCCTGGCGACGGAAACACCCGCCCGGCAGGAGCGCGCCCTGCTCAGGCAGGAGACAGCGGTGTCGGGTCCGGCGTCGGTCCGCTTCGAGGACGTGTCCTTCCGCTACCGCCCGGGCCTTCCGTACACCCACCAGCAGGTGAGCTTCGAGGTACCGGGCACCGGGATGACCGCCTTCGTCGGTCCCTCGGGCGCGGGCAAGTCGACGGTGTTCGCGCTCATCGAGCGGTTCTACGAAGCCACCGGCGGCCGGGTCCTGGTCGACGGCAAGGACGTACGGGACTGGTCACTGCCTCACCTTCGGTCCGCCATCGGCTATGTCGAGCAGGACGCGCCCGTGCTGGCCGGTACGCTGAGGGAGAACCTGGTCTTCGCGGCGCCCGGCGCGATGGACGACGACATCCGCGACGTCCTGGCCCGGACGAAGCTCGACACCCTCGTCGAGCGTCTGCCCCATGGCCTGGACACCCCGGTCGGACACCGCGGTTCGAAGCTGTCGGGCGGCGAGCGGCAGCGCATCGCCATCGCCCGCGCCCTGCTCCGCAAGCCCCGGCTGCTGCTCCTGGACGAGGCGACCTCACAGCTCGACGCGGTCAACGAGCTGGCGCTGCGGGACGTCATCACGGAGGTGGCCCGCGAGACCACCGTGCTGGTGGTGGCCCACCGTCTGTCGACGGTGACAGACGCCGACCGGATCGTCGTCATGGACGGCGGACATGTCCGGGCCGTGGGCACCCATGAGGAACTGGTGGCCCGGGACCGGCTGTACACCCGGCTGGCGGCCACCCAGCTCCTGGCCCCCGCGCGATGATCCACCACACGCGGGGTTGTCCGGTCGTCCACGGCCGCATTCCCGGCCGGACAACCCCACGCACCGGCACCCACGGAAACCAAGACCGCGAAACGCCCTGTATGTACACCGAGTCCGCCATCCGTTGCGGACGTGCGGTGTGGTCCTGGCCGGCCCAACCGACTGCGCAGTTCGGCGGCGTGTACGGGCTCCTGGTATCGCGTTCGGCCGTCGCCGCGCCCACCCAGTTCGGCGAGAGGACTCGAGCGGCACGCATGGACGACGCGGTGTGGGTCCTGTTCCCCGCCCTCGCCTCGGCCCTGGCCCATGGCGACGCCCACCAGATCGCCCCACCAGGATGCCCAGGGCCATCCCGGCGTACGGGGGTGTGGTGCGTGCCGCGCTCGCCGAATGGCCGTTGGTAGGGGCGACGCTGCCCACCGCACTGCTGCTGTGGGGGCGTGGCTGGTGGCGCTCCACGAGCGGTCCTCGTGAGCCGCAAGCCGACGGAACAACACGAAGGGATCGGTCAGTCCGCACTGAGGGGAATCCGCAGCCGCACCCGGTAGCCGCCCTCCGCGGTCGGGCCCGCAGCCAGGGTGCCGTGCAGGATCTCGGCCCGTTCCCGCAGACCGACCAAGCCCTGCTGCGAACCGGGGAGCGAGAGGGAAGGGCGCGTGGGCGCAGTGTTGGTGACGGTCACTCCGACCTCGTCGCCGCCCTGCCACAGCTCGACGCAAGCGGTGGCGCCGGGGGCATGCTTGCGGACGTTGGTCAAAGCCTCCTGGACCGTGCGGTAGAGGGCACGTTGGGTGGGGGTGCCGACGGTGGGCGGCAGCTCACCCGTCAGCTGTGCGTGAGTGCCGCTTGATTCCACCAGTTTGCGCAGATCGGCCAGGGTGGGCTGCGGCGTCAGCTCGGTGACGTGGCCGCCGGAGGCGCGCAGCAGCGTGACCATCGTGCGCAGTTCGTCAAGGGTCGTGACGCTCAGCGAACGGATCGTGCGGGCAGCCTCCTTGGCGTCCGCGTCCTTGGCGGCGACCTGCAACGCTCCGGCCCGTACGGCGATCAGGCTGACCTGGTGGGAGACCACGTCGTGCATCTCGCGGGCCAGCTGGGCGCGTTCGCGGGCGAGCACGGCCTGGGCGTGCAGCGCCCGCTCGTGCTCCCTGGCCTCCTCGATCTCGACAAGCCGCCGCGCCAAGTCCCTGTGTGTCTGAAGAAGCTGTGCGATGAGGACCGGTGCGGCGGCGGTCGCCAGGCCGTAGACGAAGGTGAGCAGCGTCATGGTCCGGCCGACCTCGGTGAGGCCGGCCAGGGGCCACGGAGTGCTGTTCGCGACCGCGATCAGGGCGACGCAGACCGCGAGGAGAGGGCGGTTGCGGGAACGCTCGGCCAGCGTGAACAGCGCCGCGAGCGGAGCGACGGCGACGGGCTGCGTCAGCGAGATGGGCAGGGTGAGCAGGAACACGCCGAGCGGGAACCGGCGCCGGAAGGCCAACGCGGCGCAGCCGAGCGTGGCCAGCGCGATGCCGAGGCGCGTGTCGTCCAACAGGTTCAGCCGCGCGTCCACGGCCGCTGCGATCACCAGGACGAGGTCGACGACCGGCGCGGGCACACGCTCCCACAGAGCGCGGGCGCGATTCATCGCCCGGCCCTCGACCGCGAGCGTTCGTCGAGCAGCCCGGCCCGCTGCGCCAGCAGCGCGGCCTGCACCCGGCTCGTCACCCGTAGCTTCGTGAGGATCGCGCTGACGTGGTCCTTCACCGTGCCGGCACCCAGGTGGATGCGCGCCCCGATGTCGGCGTTCGACAGACCCTCCGCCACCAGGACGAGGACGTCACGCTCGCGGGCGGTGAGCAGCCGGACCCGTGCCGCATCCTCGTCGACGGTCACCTCGGTGCCGGGGTGACTGTGCAGCAGGGTCCGCGACGCCTTGGGGGAGAGCACCACACCGCCCGCTGCCAGGGTGCGCACCAAGGGGGCGAGCTGCTCCGGCTCGGTGTCCTTGAGCAGGAACCCGGCCGCGCCCGAGTGCAGCGCGGTCAGAATGTACTCGTCGGCGTCGAACGTCGTCAGCATCGCCACCACCGGAGCGTCCGGCCCCGCCCGCAGCTCGCGCAGGACGGTGAGCCCGTCGACGTCCGGCATCCGTATGTCCAGCAGCACCACGTCCGGCCGCTCCCGGCGGACGGTCTCCACGGCCTCGCTGCCGCTCGCCGTCGCGACGACCTCGATGTCCTCGGACGTGCCCAGAATGAGCTCGAAACCCGAGCGGACCAGTGCCTCGTCGTCCACCACCACTACCCGGATCACGCGCTCCGCCTTACCTTCATCCATGCCGTCCGGCCCATGCCGACTCGACTCTAAAGCCACCCAGAGCCCCGGCGGCCCGACGAGCGGCAGCTCCAGCCACATGGCGGGGTAGCCCCCACCAGTCGGCAGGGACATCACAGCCGCCTGCCGGATAGTCCATGATCGGGCCCGGTCTCCAGCCTGAGGGGCATGACACCTCACCTAGGCACCCAGCCACTCCCGGCCGACACAGCGTCCCCTGCACGCGAGCGTGATGAGCCCTCGACCGGTGCGCCCGGCGTGGGCCGGCTGATCGGGCTGGACCTGGCCCGCGGCCTGGCCGTCTTCGGCATGTACGCGGTCCACGTGGGCCCCGCCCCGAGCCAGGGCGGTGTCATCGGCTTCCTTATGGAGCTGGCGCAAGGCCGCTCCTCCGCCCTGTTCGCCGTCCTGGCCGGCTTCGCGGTCGCCCTCATCACCGGGCGCCGTACACCGAAGACCGGGCTGGCCGGTCGCCAGGCCGTCACCAAGGTGATCATCCGGGCCCTGATCCTGCTGGCTCTCGGCACCGTCCTGACCATCACCGGCACCCCGGTCGTGCCGATCCTCGCCTTCTACGGACTGTTCTTCCTGCTCGTGCTGCCGCTGTACCGGCTGGGCGCCAAACCGCTGGCGCTGATCGCCGCAGGATGGGCCCTGGCAGGCCCGCAGCTGCTGTACCTGCTGAAGCCGGTGGTCGGCGAGCGCGCCTTCCCCACCGTCGGCCAGGCCGACGGCATCGTCTCGCTGCTCTTCACCGGCGGCTACCCGGCCCTGACCTGGGTCCCGTTCGTCATCGCCGGTATGGCAGTCGCCCGCCTCGACCTGGCCGCCACGGCCATCCGGACACGCCTCGCCCTCACCGGCGCCGCCCTCACCGTCACCGGCTACGGCGGCTCCTGGCTGGCACTGCGTCTCGTGCCCGGTGCCGCCGCAGCTGTCCGGGAAGCCGCGGGGGGACCGGGCATGTCTTCCATGTCGTCCGCACCGCCCGGCAGCGAGGGCATCTTCGGCGACATCCCCGCCGGGATGCTGGTCGCCTCCCCGCACAGCGAGGCGACCCTGTCCATCGTGGGCAACACCGGTGTGGCGATCCTGGTGATCACCGCGTGCCTGACCGCCGTAGACGCATTCCCCCGGCTGAGCCGCCTGGCCAAGCCCGTCATCGCGGTCGGCTCGATGTCACTGACGGCGTACGTCTACCACATCGTCGCCATCTGGCTCCTGGACACCGAGGAAACGACCCTCCCCCCGCTGTACATCCTGCTCGGCTTCATCACGTCCGTCACCGTCCTCGCCACCCTCTGGTCCCGGTTCTTCCAGCGGGGGCCTCTGGAACGGCTGATGGGCAGGGCGACCGGACTGGCTCGACACATTCGATAAGACGCATTGGCTGTGTCACTTCCCGCGAATGTGATTTCGACGCGAGTTCGGGAGTCACCTGCCGCTCGTCTGCATGATCAAGTCGAGGAGAATCGATGTCACTCGCCCTTCAGGGGGAGCGGAAGAACTGCCGGCAGCCGGCCGAACAGGCCGCCCCTGGCCCGGCCGGGACCGATGCAGCGGCTGCTGGGCTACGCCGGCTGGGACGCCGACGCCGTCCGTGACGGTCTCCCCGGCGTTGCCCGTACGGCGCCGCGAGCTCCACACCACGGGGTTGTGGACGGAGCGCCATACGGGGGCGGTGGGGCCGTGGTGGAGCAGGTCGACCAGTGGCGCTGCGAGGACGGGGACGTCGTACAGGAAGCGGGACGGTGGCACCAGCAGCCCGGCGCCGCCACTCCTCCAGCGCCGGCTCCTGGAGGGCCGGGCGGCGACGCCCCGGGACCACGGGGACGTAGCGGTGAAGGCGCTCCTAGGCGAACAGCTTGCCGGCGAGGCGTTCGAGGCCCATGGTGGCCACTTCCAGTCGCCTTCCACCAGCGTCCAGCTCGCCAACAGTTCTTCCGGCGACCACTCCTGTCGCACACCCGCCCCTTGTCGTCGGTCCTCCAGGCATTCACCCGGACAGCCCAACGAGGCGTCCCCGGGAACGGCAGAGAAGCGAGCCCCGGAACCTACTGGCGGGTTACTTGCTCCCTGGTGTCCGGGCTAGGACTCCGGGGCCGAGATCGGGTTCTGCTCGCTGCACGAGCGCCTGGACACCACCACCCCCGGTGGCCGGCTCGTCTTCCACGTCTTCGCCGCGCTCACCGAGTTCATCCGCGAGCTCATCGTTTCCGGTACACGCGAGGGCCTGGACGCCGCCGGCGCCCGCGGCCGGGTCGGAGGCCGACCCACCGTCGCCACCCCCGAGATCATCCGGGCCGCCCGCGGCATGCTCCCCAACCCCGAGAACTCGATCACCTCGATCGCCAAACTACTCGGCGTCAGCCCCGGCACCCTCTACAACCACATCCCCGACCCGCAAGAACTCCGCGCCGCCGGCTGCATCCCGAGCCGGCGCAGGCTATGACCATTCGGTTTCGTCTCCGCCTTCATCCAGGGCCTCTTCGTCATCGGCCTTCTCGGCGTTCTCGCCCTCAGCGAACCTGGCCGAAGGATTCGGTTCGAGGTGACCGATTGGATGGCCCGGGTCGCGTTTCCTGTCGGCTGGCCAACGCTGATCGGTGGCATCCCCGTCTCCTGCCACAGCTCCTCCTGACGCTCGAGCGATCGAGGGGCGGTGTAGCCCCAGCGCCAGTATCGGTATCCCGGCCCTCCAGAGCTGCTGGGCAGCCCCGAGCTTGGCCCTAACGGGCGACCAAAGCCCGGCAAGCCCTAGCCGACCGCCCGGAGGCCACCCGAAAGGACATCGGAGACAGCCGGCGGCCGCGGCTCTCGGCCCAGTGGAGTTGCCGGACGCAGCCCCCATCGGGCGTCCGAACGTGGGCTGTCCGAGCAGCCCGCCCGCGCGCCTCCCTCCGCGCGAACGGTGGATATCAGGATGCTTTGCATACGCACACCATCCTTGGAGGACTCCCGTGCCCGTCCCCACTGCTTTCGACCACGCCGCGACCGGCTACAGCCTCCCGCACGCCTACTGGATGGCCCAGGCCTCCAGGCTCGCCTACGCGGATCCCGCCCGGGTCGAATCGACCGTCCGCGGCTGGGGGTTCGACAGCGTGCGGCACTTCGTCTCCCCGCACGCGATGCCGTTCCCGATCGAGGACACCCAGGCCTACGTCGCCGCCTCCGACCGCATGATCGTTGTCGCATTCCGCGGCACGGAGTCCAGGAACATCCGCGACTGGCTCACCGACACCACCACCCCGCCCGTCCCCGGCCCCGGCGGCAAGGGCTTCGTCCACCACGGCTTCAGCCAGGCCCTCGCCTCCGTCCACCCGCAGATCCGCGACACCGTTCACGAACTGCGCACCAACAACCAGACCGTATGGATCACCGGCCACAGCCTCGGCGGCGCCCTCGCCATGCTCGCCGGTGCCCGCATGTACTTCGAGGAGCCCAACCAGCTCCCCGACGGCGTCTACACCTTCGGCCAGCCCCGCACCTGCGAACGCCTCCTCGCCGCCGCCCACAAGACGCCGTTCAAGAACCGGCACCACCGGTTCGTCAACAACAACGACATCGTCCCCACCGTCCCCCCGGAGCCCGCCTACACCCACGTCGACCAGCTCCACTACTTCGACACCGCCGGCCGCCTCCACGACACCATGCCCCTCGTCGCGGGCCTCACCGACCGCGCCAAGGGCGTCGCCACTGCCGGCGACCCCTTCGCCGCCGGCACCGACGGCATCCAGGACCACGCCATCGACCGCTACATCGCCTGCCTGGAGAAGAACCTCGCCAGCTGACCCGACAGCAGGCGCGTACCGCGGAAGCCGACCGCGCGGCCGATTGAGTCCTGCCCGCCCGCGTACAGGAGTTCCACGGCAAACGACGAAGCCCCCTGCCCGAGACGGGCAGGGGGCTTGAGCGCACTGATGTACGGACTGGAGGCGACGGGCCTTGGGAGGTCCGCGCAGCGTCGCGACCCCCGTCCAGCTCAGCGCCAGCTGACCGCTACCGCCAAACGAGAGCACCCGGCTGCTGCGCCACCCCCTCACCCGCCCCGAGGACTGCGACAAGCTGGAAGGCTGGACGCTCCACCGGCTCCGCCACAGCGCACTCACACACAACGCGGAAGACAGCACCTCAACTCCGATGCTGCTGCTTGCGACTGGTTGTTCAGATGAGCGCCGGTGTGGGAGCGGGCAGGTAGGGCGTGATGTTGCGCCACGCCCGCTCGACGTATTCCTCCTTCTCGCCGACCGGGGCGACATAGTGCAGTGCGCCTTCGGCGGCGTCGTTGCCCTCGAGGCGGGCGATGATCCAGGCGGCGAGGTAGTGCGAGGCGAGGCAGCCGCCGGCGGTGGCGATGTTGTCCTTGGCGTAGAAGGGCTGGTTGAGCACCTCGACGCCGGCGGCGATGACCCAGGGCTTTGTGGTCAGGTCGGTGCAGGCGGGGATGTCGTTGAGCAGGCCGAGCTTGGCCAGCACGAGCGCGCCGGAGCACTGCGCGGCGATGAGTTGACGCGAGGGGTCCAGGCCGCGCAGGACACTCATGATCGCCTGGTCTTCGACGACCTCGCGGGTAGCGATGCCACTGCCGACGATGACGGCGTCAGCGGCACACGCCTCCTCAAGAGTGGACATCTGTTCGATGGTCACGCCGTTCATCGACGTGACCTTGGGGCTGGGGGTGGCGACGGTGACACGCCAGTCATCGGTCTTGATGCGGTTGAGCACACCGAGCGCGATCAAGGAGTCGAGCTCGTTGTAGCCCTCGAAGGTGAGGATGGCGATGTGCACGGCGGCTTCCCTTCCGGATGAGCGGGGTCTTGACGGTAAGGAGCCGCGAGCAGGACAGTCAAAGAATTGTCATGGATACAATTCGATGCATGGCAGCCTCGCGGTACAAAATCCTGGTTGACGCGCTCGCATCCGACATACGGACAGGCCGACTCGCCGCAGGCGTGCGGCTGCCGACACACCGCGGGCTCGCCGCCCGCGAGGGCATCGCTGTGGTGACCGCGACCCGGGTGTACGCCGAGCTGGAAGCGATGGGCCTGGTGAGCCGGGAACAGGGCCGCGGCACATTCGTGCGCGACATCGCGGTTCCCGCCGGTCACGGCATCGATCAGCAAGTCGTCGCCACGGATGCGGTCGACCTCAGCTTCAACTATCCGTCGCTGCCCGGCCAAGCCGATCTCCTACGGCAGGCTCTGCGAGAGGTGGCCACCTCTGGTGAACTCGACTCGCTGCTGCGCTACCAACCACATCGAGGGCGTCCCCAGGACAGAGCCTCGATCGCACGGCACCTGAGGCGTCGAGGAATCACTCCTGACGCGGATCGGATCCTCATCGTCAACGGTGCGCAGCACGGCCTGGCCGTCACCGTCATGGCCGCGCTCAACGCCGGCGACGTCGTCGCGGTCGACGCACTCACCTACCCGGGTTTCAAGGTGCTCGCGCATGCCTTTCATCTCGACCTGGAGCCCATACCCACCACCACCGACGGGCCGGATCTCGATGCCCTCGAGAAGCTGTGCGCGACCCGCCCTGTGCGCGCGATCTACACCATGCCAACCTTGCACAACCCTCTGGGGTGGGTCATGTCGGCAACTGACCGCACCCGTCTGATCGAGATCGCTCGGCAGCACGGTCCGATCATCATCGAAGACGCCGCATACGCCTACCTGGTCGAGGACCCTCCACCGCCTCTGGCCGCAAGTGCACCGGACATCACCGTCTACGTCTCGGGACTGTCCAAGAGCGTCGCCACCGGCCTCCGGGTCGGCTTCGTCGTCGCCCCGCCGTCCAGGGTGCCGTCGCTCGAACGCGCGATTCGGGCGACCACCTGGAACACCCCGGCCCTCACCACCGCGATCGCCTGCCGCTGGCTCGAGGACGGCACGGTGGACCACTTGGAAGCACAGAAACGCGACGACGCCAAGTCCCGCCAGGCACTCGCCAGACAAGAACTGGTGGGCCTACCACTCATCAGCCACCCCTCGTCCTACTTCACCTGGCTGCCGCTGCCCGACGACGCACGCGCCGATCGCCTGACCGCCACCCTCGCGCGTCAGCACATCTCGGTAAGCACGGCGGAGCCCTTCACCACCTCGAAGCGCACACCACAGGCGCTCCGCCTCGCTCTCGGCTCGACCGACCTGGACAGTCTCCAGTCGACGCTGCGCACAGTGCGACGAGTCGCCATCGAGGACGGCTACGCCTGAACTCCACTCAACCAGCCGATTCCCGCCGCACCGGCCTCTGCGGACGAAAGGCCGTCGGCGCTGGAGTGTGGGGGCCGGTCGGCCTGGGACCCGAGACTTCCCGGGCGGCCTCGTACGCGCGACGGAGCGGGGTGTGGCCTGTCCGAAGTCCTGGCGGAGCTTCCGCAAGACCCGATGCAGTCAAAATCGAATGCCGTCAATTGCTGCAGCCGTCCTCACTCTGGAGCGGCAACGCTGAAAAAGCTCAGTGGTTGGTGGGCCAGCGAGCCGGGCCGAGCCGAGCCGCATCCGGCTGTCCATGAGCAGGCTCGCAGGCAGGTGGGGGGAATAGGGCACAGTCGGAAAAGACCGTGTCCTACATGGTGAGTTTGAGGAGCCGCTTGTAGCAGCAAAGGGCTGCGGCGAGTCCGAGAAAGGCCAGGTAGTTGCGGGGATGGCGTTCGTATCGGGGGCTCAGTCTGCGGTAGCCGGACAGCCAGGAGATGGTCCGTTCGATCACCCATCTGCGGCGGCCCAACCGTTCGCTGGGCTCTATACCCTTGCGTGCGATGCGAACGCCGATGTGCTTGCCCCACAGCCATTGGACAGTTCCGGGTCTTCGCGCAACCACGCCGCAAGTGGCGCCAACTCGTCTTCGAGACCCTCGCCATCCCTGTCCGTCTGCTCAATGAGCATCCTCATACGCCTTCTTCCCCCTGTGCCTCGATGAGCTCATGGCGATCCGGTTGCCCGCCGTCATCGGATTCTCCGGAGTCAGTCACTGCTATGTGGGGTCTGGGGTGGGGCAGAAGAGTGTCCAGTAGGCGCCGGATCTCTGCCACGGTGAGGGGAATGAGGCTGGTGGTGTCGTTTCTGCCGCCCCCTTTACGGTGTCCTGGGCCTGCGCTGCGAGGACGGCGAGCATGGCCAGGGTGATGTGGCGGTATCAGCCCACGTAGCGTCGGACTTCGTATTCGTCCAGGCCGCACTGGTTCTTCGCGGCCTGGAAGCATTCCTCGATGGCCCAGCGTGAGCCGGCGACACGGGCCAGTTCGGCGATCCCGATGCCGACGGGTGCGTAGGCGAGGTAATAGGCGAGCTCACCGGCGCGGAGCCCGGCAGGACACCCGAGCACCACCAGACTTCTCCAACTCACCTACTCCGACAGCAACTTGACAACGCCCTGTGCGCTGTCATACGAGCGAAGCCAGTCGTTGGAGCGCGCTCCAACGCAAGCACACGCCCCACGTGGCACCGACAGTCGCGACCGCGTCCCCTCACACCCCGCGCGGAGCGACCGCCAGAGCGAAGAGCTGCTTGAGGGCCGCGAAGGACGCCTCGCGGTCCACCAGGCCGTCGAGGCTGTGCAGGGTGTTCACGCCCACCCCGCTGCCGAAGACGATCGACGCCAGGCTCTTCGCGTCGGGCAGGCCGGGTGTTTTGGCCGTGATCCGTTCCAGATAGCCGATCCATACCTGCCGGGTGCGCTCGTAGCCCCGTACGTAGGCTTCCCGCAACGGGCCCTCGCCGCCGAGGACTTCCGGCAGGACCGTGGCGAAGACGCGGCCGCAGGGGGCGTCGACAACGGCCAGATGCGCGTCGACGAGCTGGTCGAACGAGAGCGGGCCGGACTGCGGCACGCGGCGGCGGTACTCCTCCTCGGCCGTGCTGAAGGCCCGCTCGATCACTTCGACGATCAGGCCGTCCTTCGAGCCGAAGTGCCACGCGACCGAGCCGCGGCTGATGCCCGCCCGCTCGGCGACCGCCTGTACGGACGCGGCCCTCGGGCCTGCCTCGGCCACCAGGTCCGTCGCCGCCTGAAGCAGACGACGGCGGCTCTCCCGCGCGGACTCCTCACGACGACCAGCCATGCGGGCGATTGTTCCACAGGGGGCGCAGCCACCCCAGACCTCCGACGGCCGGTGCCCGGACAGCCGGGCATGGCGCCGACACCGATCATGCCGGAAGACTTGACGGTCTATGTCAGCCGTCCAACTATTGAACAGCTGTCCAGCATTCGCGGGTGAGCCGATCTCGCCACCCGCCGAAGCCGTCGAGCCGTACCCGTTCCGAGCCGCACCTGTGCTGAGCCGTACCCACACCGAAACTTGTTCCGAGCCGCTGACCGCACGTTGGGAGACGTCATGCGCCTGGTCACGTTCGTCAGGGAGAACCAACCGAACCGGCAGAGTGTCGGGGCCCTGCTGGACGAGGATTCGACCGTCCTCGACCTCACCGCCGCGGCCCCCGACGAAGGGGCCTTCGCCTCCATGCAGGCGCTGATCGAGTCGGGCGACGCCGGTCTCGGCCGCGCCCAGGAGCTGGCCGGACACCGTCCTGACAGCAGCCTCCTCCCCCGGGCCGGAGTCCGGCTCCTGTCGCCCCTGCCGCGCCCGGCCCGGCTGCGTGACTGCGGGCTGTTCATCGCCCATTTGGAGTCCGGATTACGGGAGTTGGCGCGGCGCCAGTCCGCCGCGGCTGAGGACCCCGCCGCCGAGTTCGAACGGCTCATGGCGAGCGGCCGGTTCGACCTGAATCCGTTGTTCCGCGAGCGGGTCATGTACTACACCGCCGACCATCTGTCGGTGAGCGGTCCCGAGGACGTGATCACCACACCCGTCGGGGCGCAGGAGCTCGACTACGAGCTGGAGTTCGCCGCCGTGGTGGGGCGCACGGGCCGGGAGGTCAAGCCGGGGGCGGCCGGTGAGCACATCTTCGGCTACACCGTCTTCAACGACTGGAGCGCGCGCGACCTGCAGATGGTGCTGATGCGGGCGGGCGTGGGACCGTGCGAGGGCAAGGACTTCGCCGGGTCCAACACGCTCGGCCCCTGCATCGTCACCCGCGACGAGCTCACCGATCCGTACTCCCTGACGATGACCGCCCGGGTCAACGGCCAGGAGTGGTCGCGCGGCGGCACCGACGGCATGGAGCACAGCTTCGAGGACGCGGTCGTGCAGCTCAGCCGGGACCGGGCGGTGCACGCCGGGGATGTCATCGGGTCCGGCACGGTCCCCTCGGGCACCGGGTTCGACCTGGCGCGCTCGCTGAGCGACGGGGACGTGGTCGAGCTGGAGGTCGAGGGGATCGGTGTCCTGCGCAACACCGTCCGCATCCCCGCGAACGGCTCATGAGCGACGCGTACGTACTTGCCGTGGGCCGCACTCCGTACGGCAGGTTCCCGGACCTCGGCGTCGGCGCGCTGGCGGGTGAGGCGCTGTCGCTGTGCCTCGCCGACGCCGGGGTTGAATCCTCCCGGGTCGACGGGGTGTTCTTCGCGAACGCCACCCAGGGGGCCCTGGAGGGACAGCATCTGATCCGAGGTCAGATCGCGTTGCGCCGCACCGGCCTCGAAGGTGTTCCCGTCGTCAACGTCGAGAACGCTTGCGCCGGCGGTGCCACGGCCTTCCATCTCGCGGCCACCGCCGTGAGGGCCGGGGAGATGGACGTCGCCCTGGCCCTCGGCGCCGAGAAGATGTACGGGGCCGACGAGGCGCGCACGACCGAGGCGTTCCGGGGCGGGCTTGACGTGGCGCGCTGGGAGGCCGAGCTCAAGGCGCTGCGGGAGGCGGCCGGGGCCGAGGCCGCCCCGGCCGGGCGGCGCTCGGTGTTCATGGACATCTACGCCGCCCTCGCCACCCACTACCGACGGCGGCACCCGGACTGCACGCCCCGCCGGCTCGCCTCCGTCACCGCCAAGAACCGGCGGCACGGCTCCCTCAATCCCAAGGCCACCCACCACACCCCGCTCACGGTCGACGAAGTGCTCGCCGCACGCGAGATCGTGGCACCGCTGACCCTTCCCATGTGCGCGCCCATCGGCGACGGCGCGGCGGCGGCCCTCGTCTGCTCACCGGCGGCGGCACGGCGCCTCGGCCTGCGGCGTGCCGTGCGGATCCGGGCGAGCGTGATCGCCTCCGGCTCGGGCCGGGCCCTGGACGACGAGGCCCGGCAGATCACCCGGCGCGCCTCGGCCACCGCGTATGAGCGCGCGGGACTGGGGCCTGGCGACGTCTCGCTCGCCGAGGTCCATGACGCGACGGCGATCGGCGAGGTCCTCCAGCTCGAAGCGCTCGGCCTGGTGGGGCCCGGCGAGGGCGCACTCGCGGCCGAGCGCGGCGAGACCGCGCTCGGCGGCCGCCTCCCGGTGAACACCTCCGGCGGTCTGGAGTGCAACGGCCACCCCGTCGGGGCCACCGGCATCGGGCAGATCGCGGAGCTCGCCACGCAGTTGCGCGGTGAGGCCGGTGCGCGTCAGGTGCCCGGCGCCCGTGTCGGGCTGGCGGAGAACGGCGGCGGGTTCCTGGGCTTCGAGGAGGCGGCCGCCGCGGTCGTCGTCCTGGAGGCGCCGCCCGGCGAAGGGGGACGGCCGTGAACGAGCCGATGTACGGTCCGGTGAACATCGCGGCCCTGTTGCACCGGGCGGCCGGGCGGACCCCGGACGCCCCGGCGGTGTGCGAGGGCGCCGAGGTGCTGCGCGACTATCGTCGACTGGCCGAGCGGGCACGGGCGATCGGGGCCGCGCTGTTGCGCGAGTACGCGCTGCGCCCCGGCGACCGGGTCGCGCTGGCGATGCGCAACACGCCGTACTATCCGGAGATCCTGTTCGGCGTCTGGTGGGCGGGGCTGGTGGCGACGCCCATGAACGCCCGGCTGCATCCGAAGGAGTTCGCCCAGCAGATCGAGGACTGCACGGCCCGGGTGTGTATCGCCACGGACGAGCTGATGGGGCCTCTGCGCGAACACGGCCTGGGGACCACCATGTTGACCTCGGTGGCCGAGCTGGCCGAAGACGCGGTCGAACCGACCGGTGGCGAGCCCCCGGCGGATGTACGACCCGGCGATCCCGCGTGGCTCTTCTACACGAGCGGCACCACCGGTCACCCCAAGGGCGCGACGCTCACCCACGGCAATCTGGCGGCGGCCACCGCCTGCGCGCTCGCCGACATCGGCCGGGGCATGGACGCCTCACTGCTGCACATCGCGCCCCTGTCCCACGCCGGTGGGCTCTTCGGCCTGGCCACCGTCGCCCGCTCGCGCCCCCAGGTCTTCCCCCGGGGCGGTGCGGTGGACGCATCCACCCTGGCCGAGTCGCTGCGGGCGTTCGGGCCGGTGACGTTCTTCGCGGTGCCGACCGTTCTGCGCCGCCTGCTCGACCCCGCTCTGCTGGCGGACGAGCTGGTCGGTCGGGTGCACCACATCCTGTACGGCGGCGCCCCGATGTACACCGAGGACCTGCGCAAGGTCATCGCCCGCTTCGGCGCCGAGCGGCTGTGGCAGGGGTACGGGCAGGGCGAGTCTCCCGCCACGATCACGCATCTGCGACCCGTGGACCACGAGGGGGACGATGCCGAGGCGCTGGGGCGGCGCCTCGCGAGCGTCGGGCGCCCGCGCACCGGGGTGGAAGTGCGCGTGGTGGACGCGGACGGCCGGGAGGTGGCGCCCGGGATCACCGGCGAGGTCACCGTCAGGGGTGACACCGTGATGGCGGGCTACTGGAACAACCCCGAGGCCACCGCACGCACCCTGCGCGGCGGTCGACTGCACACCGGCGACCTCGGGCGGTTCGACGCGGACGGCTTCCTCACTCTCGTCGACCGCGCCAAGGACCTGGTCATCGCCGGGGGTTCCAACATCTATCCGCGCGAAGTGGAGGAAGCCCTGCTGCGCCACCCGGCGGTCGCCGAGGCCGCCGTCGTCGGCGCTCCCGACCCCGAGTGGGGCGAACTGCCCGTTGCCTTCGTCGTCTTCGCGGACGGACGCACGGCGACGGCCGCCGAGCTGGACAACCACTGTCTGGGGCATCTGGCGCGCTTCAAGCGGCCGCGGGACTTCCGGTTCGTCGCCGCACTGCCCAAGAACTCCTACGGCAAGGTCCTCAAGACCGAGCTGAGAGGACTGCTCGGCAAGTAACCGAACGCCGAACGCGAGAGAGGCTGAGTTGAGATGAGCCGCATCGTCGACCTGACATCCCCCCTCGATCCCCGTGACCTCGACCTCATCCCCCCCGACATGCCCGACCTGGCGCTGGTGGTCGCGCCGAAGATCGACTACCACACGCACGACGTCTGGGGCCGCGACTTCATGGTCGCGTCCTTCGGCTGCGACCCCGACGACCTCCCGAGCCGCGAAGGGCCGGCGGGCGAGGTCATGCGCGAGATCAGCACCCACTGCGGTACGCACGTCGACGCACCGCTGCACAGCGGCCGGATGTGCGAGGGCCGCCCCTCCCGCACCATCAGCGACCTCACACTCGATGAGCTCTACCGCCCGGGCATGGTCCTCGACGTACGACCATGGGCCAAGCCAGGCGAGGCGATACCCGTGGAGGCGCTGCGCAAAGCCGTCGAGGCGACCGGACGGGACATCCAGGAGGGCGACGCGGTCCTGATCCGGACCGGCCAGGAGCGCTACTCCCTGGGCGAGCCGCAGTACTTCGACTACCCCGGTATGTCGGGCGCCGGCACCCGATACCTCACCGGCAAGGGAGCCACGATCCTCGGCATCGACGCCATCGGCTGGGACCGTCCGATCCCGAGGATGCGCGCGGCCTTCCAGGAGACCGGTGACAGCACGCACATCTGGGACGGCCACTACGCGATCCAGGACAAGGAGGCGCTGATCGTCCAGCAGTTGGTGAACCTGAGCTCGCTGCCGTCGACCGGCTTCATGGTCGGCTTCTTCCCGCTGAAACTCACCGGCACGAGCGCGGCGCCCACCCGGGCCGTGGCCTTCGTCGACGAGTGACCCGTCGCGACGGCCGTACGGGCTCGGGCCCGTACGGCCGTTGGCATCTCTACGACTTCCAGAGCGTGGGCTCCGGCTCCCGGTCCGGGGCGGGGGCCGCGGCCTTCGGCGACGCCCGGCGACGCGAGCCGAGGACGAAGAGCGCGAGCCCGCCCAACAGCCAGCCCGACAGCACGATCAGCGCCCGTGTGCTGCCCGAGCCGTCGAAGAACGCGGTCGAGCGAAGCAGGGTCCCGCCCGCGCCCGGCGGCAGGAACTGCCCGAAGGTGCCCCAGGGCGTCGGCAGCCATTCGGAACCACCCGCGAGCCCCGACAGCGGGTTGCCCAGGAAGATCATCATGGCGGCGCCCAGACCGAGCCCGGCGCCGCCGAGCACGGCCTGCAAGCCGATGACCGTCCAGCAGGTGGCGGCCGTGCTGAAGGTGACCGCCAGCGACGTGAGCGCGTAGTTGCCATTGGTCACGCCGAAGCCGTACTGCAACACGGCCGTGAGGGCGAAGCCACCCGCGATCGAGAAGCCGAAGGCGGTGGCGGCGCGCTGGGCCGGGTCGCGTACGAGCGACACGATCGCGGCGGCGGCGAGATAGCCGCCGAGGACCAGCGGCAGCGCACCGGCCGAGAGCCCGACCGCGTTGGGGTCGTCGGCCGTCGGCGGGTGCAGATCACGCACCACGATCCCCGAGTCGGCGGTCGCCGGGTCAAGCGCGCGGGCGAGGGTGCGCAGAGTCGTGGCGATGGTCGGGCTCGCGGTGGTGGCGATCAGGACCTCGGGCTTCGCGCCCGAGGTGGCGCCGACGACCACCGCGCCGTAGATGTCGCGGTCGTCGATGCGCTCGCGGGCCGCCTCGGCGTCCGGCAGCGTCCTGATGTGGAACCCGCCGGGTTTGGCCTGCTCCAGCTGCCCGGCGATCTTCTCGGCGGCCGCGTGGGGCCCGGCGACGGCGATGGGTACCTTGTGCGGGCCGGAGTTGATCGCCGGTAACGCGAAGGCGGTGAGCATCGCGACGAGCAGCGCCGTGAGACTGACGACAAGGATCGGGACCTTCCGCCAGCCGTCCGGTGCGGGAGATGCGGCGCCGAGCCGCTTCTCGGCTGGAGCGTCGTTGCTGACAGGCTTACGGGACATGGCAGTTGGCTCTCTCTGTGCGGTGGGGCACCCGAGGTGGCCGCGCCGGACGGGGTCCGCGCCACGACCGCGCTACGGATCGATCCGTACGCGCCGCAGCGCCTGCCGTACGGCGTCCAGCGCGGAGGCGTCGGAGCCGCCGGCCACCCAGTGCTCGAAGGCGAGCCGGGTGGTGGTGAGGGCGAGGGTGGCCGCGAGGCGCGGGTAGAGGTCGTGCTCGGCGTCGGTGCCGGTACGCCGGGCGATCTCGGCGGCCAGCACGGCCGCCATGGTGGTCTCGAACCGCATCTGCTCCGCGGCGAGTTGTGAGTGGGCGAGGGTGAGGCGGGCACGCAGGACGATGCCGGGTTCGACGGCGGGCGACTCCTCCAGCGCGCTGGTGAGCGCCTGGCTGAGCGCGTCCCACAGCGGCTCCTCGGACGGCCGCGCCCGCAGCGCCACCCGCACGCGCTCGGCCCGGTCGGCGCCCGTGGCCAGGACGGCCTCCTCCTTGCTGGCGAAGTAGTTGTTGAACGTACGGGCCGACACCCCGGCCGCGGCCGCGATGTCCTCGACGCGGACGGCCTCCCAGCCCCGCTCCGAGGCGAGCCGCAGCGCCGCGAGGCTCAGCGCGGTGCGGGTCGCCTGCTTCTTGCGCTCGCGCAGCCCCGGCTCCGGGGCGTTCTGCTGTGCGGTGCCCATGACCGGGCAGCGTACAGAAGTTGCGCGCCACGCAAGAATTCGCACCACGCAAAAAGAGTCATATCCGAACCACTGGTCCCGGCGCGGCAGTTCACGCCACCAGGGCCGCCGGGGCGACTGCCGAACCGGCGGTAACCGTTGCCCCGCTCGACAGCGGCCGGGAAGGGCGGAGGGGGCCGCCGTCGCCTCGATATGGGCCGCATCACCGGACGCGGGACCATGCGACTGGCTGGATGTCAACCCCTGTGCACCGGTTACGCGTTGACGATGTATCGCTACGAACTGTAGCGTTACTCAGCGGTAGGGTGGTGATCACAGAGAGGCGCGTGTTTCCAGGGGCATGAAATGGTGGGCTCCGCGCATCGCTACCCGGGCTTCCCCTCACTCCCTCGATGTTGCGAGCGCGGCTGCCTTTTCGGACGCGATACTGCAAACTCGATGAGGCGTGCATGCGTAATTCCAACTCCCTTTGTGATGAAGTGCTGTCGCAGATGCGGCCGCTGATCGAATCCGTCGTCAACGATGTCCAGATCCGCGCACTCGAAGATTCGACTCTCGCCGTCATAGACGACAGAAGTGTCGCTGCCAGCACACTGGATAAGCTGGTGGGGCGGGCCGAGCATTCGGTGACCATGCTCGTGCCGAATTCCGAGGACGCGTTACCCGTGGTAGGCGCCGCGTTATGCGGGCTGGCCGCGCGGCGTCCGCGCCATGTCCGCGTGCGGATTCTCACCGCACCCGACATGGCCGGGGACGGGCGGCTGGCCCGACTGGGCACATCGGTCGAGGGCGTCGAGATCCGGGTCGCCTCGGCCGAGGTGCGGCACGCCGCCGTGGTCGTGGACGCGCAGGTCGCGCTGGTGCGCTCGCCCGGCGTGGTCACCGCCGAGGCCTCCGTCATCCGCGCCCCCGGCGTGGTCAAGGCGCTCCACGACCTCATGATGACGGCGTGGCACCGGGCCGCACCGCTCACCCAGTACCAACAACTCCAGGAATACCTCAGGCGCGACTGCGGGACACGGATTCTGCAGATGCTCGGCGACGGCTGCACGGACGAAGCGGCCGCCCGGGAGCTGGAGATGTCGGTGCGGACCTACCGCAGACGGGTCTCGGACATCATGCGGCTGCTCGGCGCCCGTTCCCGATTCCAGGCAGGGTTCTATGCATCGAGCATGGGCCTGTTGCGGACGTAGGTCCGCAGCTGTTTCGCGCACATTACGTGTAGGCAGCAACCTGCCACTGATGACATCAATTGGCCGGACCAGATGGCAATTTGCTGCCGGGACGTTGAACATTACCGTCCGGTATTGCGAGAGTCGAAGCCGATCCCGCGCGGCCGACTGCCGCGCGGTCTGCCCGACTTAAGGAAGTCACGTACACATCATGGGTCAAGACACCCCGGTGCAGCCCGCACCTATAGCGATCGTGGGAATGGCCTGCCGGGTCCCCGGCGCCGACGGCCCGGACGCCTTCTGGCAGCTCCTGATGGACGAGGTCTGCTCGGTCGAGGACGTTCCGCCGGTCAGGTTCGGGCGGCAGTACGAGATTCCCGGGGCACACGTCCGCTCGGCGCTCCTCAAGGACGTGGACCGGTTCGACGCGGAGTACTTCGGGATCTCCCCCCGCGAGGCGGCGGGCATGGACCCGCAGCAGCGGCTGTTCATGGAGACCGTCTGGGAGGCCCTGGAGGACGCCGGGCAGAACCCCGCCGAGCTCGCGGGGACCCGTACCGGCGTCTATGTGGGCACCACCAACGTGCACTACTGGGATCTCCAACAGAGCGTCGGATGGCCCGACATCCACGCCTCGCTCGGCGCCGGATCGCGCTCCACCACCACCGGACGGGTCTCCTTCGCCCTGGGCATCACCGGGCCCGGGCTCTCGGTGGACACCGCCTGCTCCTCCTCTCTGACCGCCATCGCACTGGCCTGCCAGAGCCTCCAGGCGGGCGAGTCCACGCTGGCCATCGCGGGCGGGTCCCAGCTTCTGCTCGCCAACACCGAGAACCACGGGTTCGTCGACGCCAACGTCTTCTCGGAGAACTGCCGCTTCGGCGCCGCCGCCGCCGACGGCTTCGTCTTCAGCGAGGGCGTCGGCGTGGTCCTCCTCAAACCTCTGGAGCGAGCGATCGCCGACGGCGATCCCGTCCGCGCGGTGATCCGCGGCTGGGGGATGAACAACGACGGCGCCGGCAGCGACACCATGATGACCCCCGCCCTGAGCGGCCAGCGCCAGATGCTCCAACTGGCCTACGAGCACGCCGGGATCGCCCTGTCCGACGTCGACTACATCGAGGCCCACGGCACCGGAACCCGCGCGGGCGACCCGATCGAACTCGGCGCGATCGCCTCCGTGTTCGGCGGCCACCGGGCGGACCGGCCGCTGCTTGTCGGCTCGGTGAAGAGCAACATCGGCCACACCGGCTCCGCCGCCGGCGTCCTCGGGCTGATCAAGGTTGTCCTGTCCCTCCAGCACCGCACCGTCCCGCGCAGCCTCCATGTCACCGAACGCACCTCCGCGATCGACTGGGACGGCGCCGGCCTCGACATCCCGCGCCTCGGCGCCGTGCCGCTCGACGCGCCGGGGCGTGCGCTGGCCGCCGGGGTGAGCGGATTCGGCGTCTCGGGCACCAACGTCCACATCGTCGTGACCGAGGCCGAGCCCGACGGCGGCGGCGTCCGCCGGCCGGCCGCCGCCGAAAGCGGCGCCGAGCAGCTGCTCACCCTCTCCGCCGCCTCGCCCGAAGCCCTGCGACAGCGGATCCAGGACGTGGCACACCACCTCGCACCGGGCGGAGCGGGCCGCAGCTCCGAGCTCGCGGACCTCTGCCACACCGCCGCCACCCGCCGCCCGCACCTCGACTGCCGTCTCTCCGTCGTCGGCGACAGCCATGACGCACTCGCCGAGCGCCTGCGCGACGCCCTGGCCGAGGACGCCGCCACCCCGGGCTACGCCGGCCGCCCGCAGATCGCCTTCGTCTTCTCCGGCCACGGTTCCCAGTGGATCGGCATGGGCCGTGAACTCATGGACGTCTCACCGGCGTTCAGCGCGGCACTCATCCGCTGCGACGAGGCCGTACGCGCCGAGACCGGCTGGTCCGTCATCGACCGGCTCAGCGACGGCAGCGACCTGATCGGCGAGACGGTGGCCATCGTGCACCCGGTGCTCTGGGCGATCCAGGTCTCGCTCGCCGAGACCTGGCGGGCCTGGGGCGTCGAGCCGGACGTGGTCATCGGGCACAGCATGGGCGAGTCGGCCGCCGCCTGCGTCGCGGGCGCGCTCAGCCTGGCCGATGCGGCCGCCGTGGTCTGCCGCCGGGCCCGGCTGATCCGCGACCGCGTCGCCGGGCGCGGCACGATGTCGGTGGCCGCACTCACCGCCGCCGAGGCCGAACAGCTCATCGCCGAGCTCGCGATCGACGTCTCGGTCGCGGCCAGCAACGGCCCGCGCACCACCGTCCTCGCCGGGGAGATTGAGGGCATCGAGAAGATCAAGGCCGAGCTGGACAGCCGCGATGTCTTCTGCCGCGTCATGAAGGCCGAAGCCGCCTCGCACTGCGCTCAGATGGATCCGCTGCTCGATGAACTCGCCGCGGAACTAAGGGAGATCGAGCCGCGCGCCGGACGCGTCCCGCTGCGCTCCACGGTCACCGGTGAGCTGGAGGACGGGACCGGGCTCGACGCCTCGTACTGGACCCGCAACATCCGCGGCCGCGTCCACTTCCACGAGGCCGTGCTCAGCACCGCGCTGCAGACCGAGACGGTGTTCATCGAGATCAGCCCGCACCCGGTCCTGTCGGGCGCGGTGCAGGACTCCCTCGACGACGCCGCCCTGCCCGGCACCGCCATCGGCTCCCTCCTCCGCGAGGAGCCCGAGCGCCGGACCCTGCTGACCCAGCTGGGCAAGGTGTACGAGACGGGCGCCCGCGTCGACTTCAACGGGCTGTATGGCGGCGGACGTTGCGTACCGCTGCCGGTGTATCCCTGGCAGCGGGAGAGCTACTGGGTGGAGGACCTGGAGTCCCTGCCGCAGTCCCACGAGTTCTGGCTGGACGCGCCGGGGTCGCCGTTCCTGCCGGACACCCCGGACGGTGGTGCGGCCGTGGTGCATGGGCCCGAGTTCGTGGAGGCCGCGAGGGCTGCGGCCGCCCTGGCCTCGGGCAGTGACACGGTGCTGCTCACCGGGGTGGACATCGAGGAGGCGCTGCTCGTACGCCCCGGTGAGACGTATGTGCTGCGGGTCGTCCTGACCCCGTCCGCGACCGACGGGAGCTGGGAGTTCGAGGTCACGAGCCGGCCCGCCGCCGAGGGTGACTGGACCCGCCGCGCCGGCGGAACCGCCACGGCAGTGCCCGACGGCACCCCGGCCGGACACGAACCGCTCGACCAGGTCCTGGCCCGCTGCCCGGACCGGCTGGACCCCGACACGTTCTACCGCCGTACGGCCGGGGCCGGTGCGCTCCGGCACGTGCTCGACGAGATCTGGCTGGGGCAGGGCGAAGCCGTCGCCCGGCTGCGCCGGCCCGCCTCGATGGAGCCCCGTCCGGGTCACCCGGTCCACCCCGACCTGGTGCGGTCGGCCTACCAACCGGCCCTCGCGCTGCTCCCCGACCCTTCGCTCCTCACGCCGAACCTCACCTCGTTCACGGTGTCGGGGCCGGCGACGGACGAGCTGTGGACCGCGTGCCGGATCACCGAGGCCGCCGACGGCGAACTCGCCCTGGACATTGCTCTGTTCGACGACGAACACCGAGTCGTCGCCGAGGCCAAGGGCATGCCGATACGTCGCCGGACCGGCGAACCGACCGAGGAAGACAAGGTGAACGCCACCATGACGGCCGAGCACGCGCGAGCGGCGGAACCGGGCGAGGTGCAGGGCACGCACCAGGGCATCGAACTCACCGGCGAGCTGCGGCTGACCGACCCGAACAGCGGGTTCGTCATCGAGCTGCGCGGCAGCCTGCGGATCGCCGCGAACGGGGCCGGTACGGCAGGTGGGGCAGGTGGGGCAGACATGGCGGAGGCCGCGACCCCGGTCACCGCACCCACCCGTACCGCCGCACCCGCCGCGATCCCTGCCCCCGCCCCCGTCGCAGCGGCCCAGCCCCAACCCACGCGGCAGCCCACACCCCAGCCCGCCACGAGCCGCACCGTCACCGAGCGCGTCGCGGAGCACGTGGCCGCCGTCCTGAAGATGCGCGTCGCCAGGCTCGATGTGAACAAGCGGTTCAGCCAGCTCGGCATGGACTCGCTGATGGCCACGGAGCTGCGCAAGCGGCTGGAGAAGGACCTCGGCGTCGCCCTGCCGATGACCCGGCTGGTCAAGGAGACCACGACGGTGTCGCTGGCCCGGGAGCTCGAAGCGGAAACCGTCGCTTGACGACCCCTGCGACACCCCCTGCTCGACAGCAACGACAGAAACACCAGGTGGAGGAAGAGTTGACCAAGGACCTGTACGACATCGGACAGATGCCTCCGCTGGGCGAGGTGCCCTCGCGTATGCACGCGTCCATCATCCGCCCGGATCGCTACGGTCCGCCGGAGCAGGGCTTCGCCATGGAGGTCGTGGACACGCCGCGCGTCGGCCGGGGCCAGGTCCTCGTCTATGTGATGGCCGCGGGCATCAACTACAACAACGTCTGGGCCTCCCTCGGCTACCCGTACGACGTCATCGCCGGGCGGCAGAAGCGCGGTGAGCCGGAGGACTTCCACATCGGCGGCTCCGAGGGGTCCGGCATCGTCTGGGCCGTCGGCGAGGGCGTCACCTGTGTGAAGGTCGGCGACGAGGTGATGCTCTCGGGCTGCACCTGGGACGAGACCGCCCAGGACATCCGGATGGGCGCCGACCCGATGACCTCCGCCACCCAGAACGCCTGGGGCTACGAGACCAACTACGGCTCGTTCGCGCAGTACGCGCTCGTCGACGACTACCAGTGCCACCCCAAGCCGGCCAACCTGTCCTGGGAGGAGGCCGCGTGCTTCCTGCTGACGGGCGCGACCGCGTACCGGCAGCTGTGCGGCTGGGCCCCGCACACCGTGGAGCCCGGCGACCCGGTCCTGATCTGGGGCGGCGCCGGCGGCCTCGGCTCGATGGCGATCCAGATCACCCGCATCCGCGGCGGTGTCCCCATCGCCGTGGTCTCCGACGAGGAGCGCGGCAAGCACTGCCTGGAGCTCGGCGCGGAAGGGTTCATCAACCGCAACGACTTCGACCACTGGGGCCGACTGCCCGACACCACAGACAACGTGGCCATGGGCAAGTGGATGAAGGGCGTACGCGCCTTCGGCACCAAGTTCTGGGACATCCTCGGCGAGCGCCGCGCTCCCAAGATCGTGCTGGAGCACAGCGGCCAGAACACCATCCCCACCTCCATGTACCTGTGCGACACGGCAGGCATGGTCGTCATCTGCGGTGGCACCAGCGGCTACAACGGCGATGTGGACCTGCGGTTTCTGTGGATGCGTCAGAAGCGCCTCCAGGGCTCGCACTTCGCGAACATCCGCCAGTGCCGCCAGGTCATCGAGCTCGCCGCCAGCAAGAAGCTCGACCCGTGCCTGTCGTGGGTCGGTGACTTCGAGGAGACCGGCCTGGCGCACCAGCTGATGTACGAGAACAAGCACCCGTCCGGGAACATGGCCGTACGCGTCAACGCGCTGAGCACCTGACAGACAGGGCGACCGGTGGGCGGCCGGATGGCCAGGCGATACCGACGTTGTTGTTGACCCCGTAGCTGCCGCCCCCGGTCTTGTCGGACACCCTCCAGGCGGCGGGCAGCCCGGCCGCGCAGGCGTTCACCGCTGGTGGTGCTGGCGAGCAGTCAGTCGGTGAGCAACCGGCGGTCACGGTGGGCGAGTTCGCCTCCGAGGACGAGACGGGCATACGTCCGCCCGATGGCCCGGGGTGTGGTGGTGTCCGTCTCCCGCCACGGCTCCGCCGAGTTCAACTCGGGCTCCCAGCGGTCCAGGCGGGTGACCCGGTCTCCGGTGGAACGGCAGAAACGGGTGATGGCGGTGGGCCCGCCCAGCTCGCGCAGCAACAGGTTGGCGGCGGCGTTGTCACTGTAGGTGATCGAGCACTCGCACAGCTCGGCGACCGTCCTACCGTTGGCGAGGTTCTCGGCTTTGCCGGTGATCGGTGCGTAGCCGGAGTCCTTGACACCTTGGGCGGTGTAGCGGATGCGGCGGGCCAGGAAGTCGCCTTCGCGGTCCAGGTCCCGCAGGACCGCCGCCGCGCCGAGGGTCTTGAACACCGAACACATCGGGAAGCGCTCGTCCACCCGGTACACCACCGTGCGTCCGGTGGCGGTGCCATGGGCGTACGCACCGAGGCGTGCGCCGTGCTCCCGCTCCAGGGCACGCAACTGCCGGGCCACCGCGCCGGTCGCGGGCGAGGCGGCCCGGGCCGGGGCAGCCGGCGACACGGCGGCGAGCGCCGCCCCGGCTCCGGTCGCCAGCACTGTGCGTCGGCTCGCACGAGCTCCGATGGATCGCACAGTCATGTTCTTTCGTTCGGTCATTCGTACGATGGGATATCTGCCATGACACCACTTTCGCTCCGCCCCGGTTACTGAGAATTTCGAGTTGCAGTCGGGTAGTGACGGTTCAGTCCGCTGCATCAGCTTCGGCACAGCCTGATAGCCTGCGATCTTCGCCGGTCACCCGGACGGAGTCCCCCGGCAGGTCGCCATGTCACACCATCAGCAGCTCATGACAGCCCTCGATGCACTGGACCGCGCCTTCGCCTCTGAAGAGCCGTTCCCCGTCGGAGGTTGCACGTACTGCTACGGCGAGGAGGGACTCGCCGAACTCTCCAGGCCGCTGCACCTCATACCCGACGACATGGTGTCCGCGGCCGCCGGAGAGGTGCCCAGCCACTGGGACGACTTCCCGCGTCTCTACCGCCGCCTCGTCCCGCGCATCATCCGCCCCCTTGTCGCCGGTCAGTTCCACGTCTCCGAGGAGATGATCGCCACCCGCCTGGTCGAGGCGGGCTGGAGCACCTGGGACGCGCCCCTGGCCGACGCTCTTCGCAACGTCTGGACCGCATGGTGGCAGGCCACGTTGCACACCCACCCCAGCCCGGTGTCCATCAGGGACACCCTCGGCCTCATCACCGTCGCCACCGACAGCCTGCGCCCCTGGCTGGACATATGGACCGCCACCCGGACCCCGGCCGCCGACGCGCACTTGGCGGACCTGATGGTCGACGTGCTGTTCGAGTACGAGATCACCGACCTGAGCCTGGGGTTCCACAGCGAGTACCACGCCACCGCGGAGCTGGTGGAATGGCTCCTCACCGATGTGCGTGACCGTGTCACCGACTCCCGTCTCGACGACCCGGACTTCATTCACCACCTCCAGCAGCTGATCAGCGCTCCAGCTGACGTCTCAAACGACGCGGTTCACAAGGACGACTTCTGAGCTCTTGGGGTTGATGTCGGCTGGTCGGTGAGTGTGAGCCCGGTGCCGGTGAGGCAGCCGTCGATCAGGTCGGGGCGGAGTTGGATGTGGCGCAGGCCCGGTCGGAGGGTGCGTTCGAGGTGTTCGTCGTCGGTGAAGGCGGTATTGGCCAGCGGCCCACGCCGTAACAGCGACCAGACGCCCTCGACCGGGTTCAGGTCTGGCGTGTACGAGGGCAGTTGGATGATGGGGAGCCACTCGTGTGCAGCCGCGTAACTGCTGCGCCGCGATCGGCGAGCGATAAGGCATCCGGTCGACGGCAAGATCATGGTTCTTATCGAGGAGGGCATTTTCCTGTCTGGCCCCGAAGACACGTCGATCTGGGTGGACGCGTATCGGATCGACGTCCACCCGACGACCAACCTCGCCTTACAACGGCTAACACAATGAGTTCAGTTGTCGGTGGCTGATCAGGCAGCAGGCCAGTTTGAGGAACGCTTCGTGGATGTCTGCTCGCCGTTCCCAGCGCACACGCAGCCGGCGGAAGCCGTGGAGCCAGGCAAAGGTCCGCTCGACCACCCACCGGTAGACGCCGAGCCCGAAGCCGTGCCCGGTCCCGCGCCGTGCGATGGCGGGCACGATGCCGCGGGCGCGGACCTGTTCGCGGTAGCTGTCGTGGTCGTAGCCGCGGTCCGCGTAGAGCGTGACCGCCCTTCGGCGGGGCCGGCCGACTCTGCCACGGACGGGCGGAATGGCATCCAGCAAGGGCAGGAGCTGGGTGACGTCGTTGCGGTTGCCACCGGTCAGGATGACCGCCAGCGGGGTGCCGTGTCCGTCGGTGATCAGGTGGTGTTCGGAACCGGCCCGGCCCCGGTCGACCGGCGACGACCCCGTGAGGCTCCCCCTTTTAACGCCCTGATGTGCGAGGAATCGACCACGCAGCGGGACCAGTCGAGCTTCCGTTCCGCGTTCAGCTCGGCCAGCAGCACCTCGTGCAGCTGCTGCCAGACCCCGGCCTTGTTCCAATCCCGCAGCCTCCGCCAGCACGTCATCCCCGAACCGAATCCCAGCTCCGTGGGCAGGTACTCCCACTGGATGTCCGTGTGCAGCACGTACAGGATCCCGCACAGCACCTGCCGGTCCGGCAACGGCTTCCGGCCCGGATACCGGAACCGGCGTTCCCTCCTTGGCAGCAGCGGCTCGATCCGCTCCCACAACTCATCCGACACGATCCACGGGGTCTGGGACGCTCTCGACGCCGCCGGCGCGGTCTACGACGACAGTGCTCACGGCCGCATTCCCAACTTCCGAGGGGCCGACGAGGTCGCGGCACGGCTGGCTGAACTGGACGGGTGGAAGGATGCGAACGTCATCAAGGCCGTGCCGGACAAGGCCCAGCTACCTGTTCGGGTTCGTGCCCTGAGCGAGGGCAAGCTCGTGTACATGGCAGTCCCGAAGCTGGCGGCGCTGAAGCCCTTTTACCTGCTCGACCCGGCCGCCCTGCCGGTCTCGCCGCAAGAGGCAGCCACCAGCCGCGTTGCGGCCACGATCGCACCCATGGTCGAGGTCGACTCCCTGCGTCCGGTCGATGTCGTCGTCCTCGGGAGCGTCGCGGTCAATCGGGACGGTGCCCGGATCGGCAAAGGCGCCGGCTACTCCGACCTGGAGTTCGCACTCCTGACGGAAGCCGGCCTTATTGGGCCCAGCACTCTCGTGGTGACCACGGTGCACAGCCTCCAGGCGATCGACACCCCGATTCCAGTCACTGACCATGACGTGAAGGTCGATCTGGTCATCACGCCTGATGAAGTGATCGAGTGCACGGATCCGCAACGGCCGGAGGGCATCCTCTGGGATCACCTTGTCCCGGCCAAGATCGCGGCGATCCCGGCGTTGCAGTCAAGAATGAAGTCGGCAGAACGCTGAACCGTGCGGTTGGCGATCACTCCATGGTGGAGAAGCAGCTAGGCTGGCGCCAGCGGCCGAGTGCAGCGTCTCGGTCTACGGTGCAGGGGCCTGACCCGGACGGTGCGCGTCGCACAACCAGCCGGCGGCGTAGAATCGGGCGGGTTCTCCGCACGGCTGCACACCTGCGCCGCATCTACCTGTGGTCCTGTTCGATTGCACTTTCGCAGCGACAGGCATGCTCCTGCCGGCGACACGGTCGGGCGAGTCGTAGAGACCATGTCTCTCGGCGCAGGTCGCGTCTCCCTCGGGGGCTGGCTTCCAGAGCTCAGCGGCCGTAGCACCGCTGCCCGCGCTTCGGGCAGCTTCGGTAACGGCGTCGAGATATCGTTCGTGGTCCCCGGCAGGCGTCCAGAATTTCATGGTTCCCAGCCGCTCACGTATCACGACCCGTACGCATACGCCAGCAGCGGCGTTTCGTATGAAACTGAATGGAAGGGGGCGCTCCGGAAGCCGGATGACCCTGGGTGGGTACACGTCCGTACGTAGCCATGGGACAGCCGTGTTGGTATTGGCGATGATCAAACTGTTCGTGTGCCACATGTCCGTTATTCCTGCACGCCGTGCCCGATCATCACGTGTTTCTACCCGGCGGGGGTTCTCTTCGGACCTCTGTACTTCAAAACCGATCTAGACGCCGTCTTGGCCTCACTCAGGACATCCGTGCGGATCGCGCCGCCGCTGCTGACCTTCTCGGCCGAGGCCTTGTATCCGCCTTCTTCGGCAGCACGGACGGCGCGTTCCTTGTAGGCGAGGTGCTCTTCCGATCCCGTCCGTGGAACGGCGAGGCGGCGGCCGTGAACCTCAACAACATCGTTGCCGACGACGTGTACCGGGTCACGGAGCAGGTCAACCAGACCACCGGCCAGTACGCCCCGCTCAAGCACCGAGTGGTGCGCCGACAAGCACGGCACCGTCAACGGCTACCTGCTGCGCCACCCTAGCGATCCATCCCGGACGTTCCCGCACTTCGCGTCGAACTGCCTGAGCAACGGCATTCCGATCACGGACGTCGCCGAGTGGATGGGGCACAAGAGCCTCGACCTCACGTTCGAGATCTGTAGGCACCTGATGCCCGGTTCGATCGGCACGGCCGCCAGGGTCGGCGCCGACCCCGCGCGTCGGTTCGGGCTTCGGCCAGTGGCTGCTGGTCTTGTGCTGACGGCCGTTTGCCGGATGAGGGTCACTCGAAGGGATTGAGCGTCACGCAGGAGTTGGCGACGGGTGATTTTTCCCCGCCCGAGCTTGCATAGCCTTCCCTATTGGTGGGAGCGGAATTCTGTCGGCACCCACCGCGCAGTCGACGAGAACGAGGTAGGGACGCACCGTGCTGCCTCACTGTATGCGCCTTCTTGGGGCCTTCCAACTCGAGTGCTCCGCCGCCGGAGCCGTCAGCGTGCCGCCGAACGGTCAGCGGGTCCTGGCTTATCTCGGCCTTCAGAGGACCGTGGCCCGGACTGTCCTGGCGGGTACCCTGTGGCCGGACGTCACCGAGGAGAACGCACTGGGCAGCCTGCGCACGGCTCTCTGGCGGCTGCATCGCGGACGGCATCCGATGGTCGAGAGCCGCGGGGGCGTCCTTGCGCTTTCGGACGGCGTGCAGGTGGACGTCCATTCCTTCACCCGGGCCGCACTGCTCGTACTGAACAGACCGGCGGCGCTGGGGGACGAGGTCCCGCCGGAATTGCTGTCCTGCGGTGAATTGCTGCTCGGCTGGGACGAGGAGTGGGTGCTGATCGAACGGGAGCGGTTGCGTCAACTGCGCATGCACGCTCTCGAGTCTCTGAGTGCCGTCCTCACCGAGCGGGGCTGCCATGGTCTCGCACTGGAGGCAGCCCTTACCTGCGTGGCCTTGGCGCCGCTGAGGGAAAGCGCCCATCGTGCCGTAGCCGCGGTGCATCTGGCGGAGAACAACGTGGTGGAGGCGTACAGGCATTACGAGATCTTCCGACGGCTGCTCTTCGACGAGCTGGGCGTGGAGCCGTCGCAGCGCTTCCGGTCGATGTTGCCGCCCCGCCGCTACGGGTGACGCGACGGCGGGGCTCCTCGGCCTTTTCCCTACTGGACTTCGCTTGTCTTCCGTACGCCGATGCCGCGCAGGCTCACCCCCGGTGTGGCCAGTGGGTTCAAGTCGGAGTCGCGGGTGCGTCCGCTGATGTCGGTCACGCGCAGGGCGGGTGACTTCATGTTGTTGCCGGGCAGCTCGAACGTTTCGGTGACTCCTGTCGACTCACCGAGGCTCACCCACTCCTGGTCTTCTTGCGAGAAGGCTTCGACCCGGTAGGCACGCAGATCCGTGTCGGGGCGGACGAAGACGGTGACGTCCTCGGACCCTTCCAGCACGACGTCTCCGTCGAAGCCCACGACCAGCTGTCCGCCACCCCCCAGTGCGACGAATGCGTCCGGACTTTTGTCGTGGACGGTTCCCAGGACGGCTTCCGAATTCCCGTGGGTGTTGTTGGTGGTGAGGACCCCGGGGTCGAAGGTGATCACCCGGTTCGGGTAGTGGAGTTCCCGCAGAGGCGGGAATTTCACTTTGGTCACCGGCACGCCGTCGAAGGAGAAGTCGATGGTCGGTTCGACTGCTGGGTCGTGCCGCACGACAGTGGTGTAGGTGCCGTCGAGTTGGCTGACGATCTCGCCGTGTTCGGTGCCGGTCGCCGTCAGGCCGAAGCCGCCGACAACCTGCGGATCGATCATCATCACGTTGCCGAACCGGTCGCGTGGGATCAAGGTCACTTTCGCGACGCCGGGCCCTGTCTGCTGGATGTCGATCCGGGTGTGATCCGGGTCCGGCTGGACCAGTACGTACGTCTCCTGCTTGGCTTCCCGGCGGAAGTCGATGCCGTCGATGGTGCCGGTCGCCGTCACGTAGAACGTGTAGTGCTCGGGCGTTTGGGTGTTCGTGAACGTGGCCGAATAGACGCCCGTTCCCTCCTCGTCGGTCATCTGCAGGCTGACATCGCGCGTGGTGTGGTCGAAGCTGAATCCGGCGAGTTTGGCGGCGCGCTTCTTGACCAGCGTGGGAGTGGCGTCCAGATCGTCCAGCTGGGTCTGGGCCTGTTCCATGGCTTCGGCCGGGATGTCGAGGGCGGAGAGCCAGTTGGCCATCGATTGTGTGGGCGCCGAAGTGGAGAGGGAGACCGACGCTCCCGTCACGGGCATGCCCGCGGCGGTCAGCCTCGCGGAGATGGTGATCGGGTCGCCGGCGAAGTAGTCGGTCTTGTCCATGCCGAGCGACACCTCCAGGGCGGAGTCGACCAGTGCGTCGTATGTGTACTTCTCGGCGCGGAAGTCTCCCGGTCCGCCATCGGGCGCGGGGATGTCGGCGGGCGCGGTGATGACGAGCGTCCATGTGCCGTAGCGCGTGGACGCCTGGCCGGCGGGACCGGTCCGTCCCTCGCCGCTGAGGAACCCTGGGTCGATGAGATAGCTTTGGGAGCGGTTGTCGCCACGGAAGGTGACGCCGCCGAAATTCCCACTGCCGGCGGTCTCTGGCGTGATGCGTTCCTGCAGCGGTGTCAGCAGCTCCAGCCGGAGCCGGGCCTGGTCGGGAGTGTTCCAGTTGATCACCAGGGCCGCGCGGCGGTCGAACTGGTTGAGCAGGACCTCGTGGCGCACTTCCGGAGTACCGGCGAGGAACAGGCCGTTCGGGTCTTTTGGTGAGGCCGTCGGAGCGAGCCCTGACTTGAGCGCGTCCCGCAGGGCCGCCGCGAGTCCCGTGGCAGTGGTTCCCTCCTCGTCGACGGCCCGGTGCTGGCCGCCGCCGGCCGAACCGGAGCACAGCTGCTTCAGCAGCACGTGATTGACGTCCGTGAAGCCTTCGATTCCGTAGCCGACCGCGAACATCGAGATGTTCCTGTCGGCCAGTGAGGTTCCGGGCGGGGCCGTCCCCGTGGGAGGAGCGACGAATTCCATCGGCATGTGCGTGCCGGAGTTGTGGGCGCCGTCACTCATCAGGACGAGCCAACGACGGTTCGCCGCTACGCTGAGCGCGTCGCTGCCGAAGTAGCTTGTCGCCGGGGCGAGCACTCGATCGAGTCCGTCGCCCATGGGAGTGCCGCCGTCGGGAACCACCTGCGCGACTGCTGTCTTCGCCGTCGCCGTGCCATCGGGTTGGGGGATGGCCGTCATCCGGACGAGGTCGAAGGTTGCCGCATTGTTCGGATCGGCGGCCGGGAAGCGGGCGATTCCGAAGCTGCCGCGTGCCGCGCCGAAGTGGGCCAGGAGGTCGAGGAACTGGCTGGTCGCCGAGGAGAGTTCGCTCCAGCGGGAGTCGGGAGAACCCTGGGGGACGAACTCTCCTTGTGCATCGGAGGCCATGCTGCCCGAGGCGTCCAGCAGGAGGACGACCTCCAGGCGCTGGACCGTAGCGGTGAGCGACACTTTCTGGTTGTGGCCGGCGCTGCTGGACGCCGTTGTGTCCGGCGGTGTGGCGGTCAGGGCGACCATCGCTTTGATCTTGCCGTCGGGCGCAGGCGGAGCGCCTGGGGCGTCGAACTTGATCGCCAGCGGTGCCGTCCCGGAGGGCGGAACCGTCAGTGGCAATGGGGAACCGAGTGTGAAGCCCGCGGGCAGGGCCGGAGCGACCGAGGTGATGATCAGTGGCCCGGTTCCCTTGTTGGACACTTGTACCCGCTGCTCGAGGGAATCGCCGGTCAGCACACGAAAGGCGTGGTCCGCCGGGGACACGACGATCCACGGCTGTGCCGTTTCGGCCTCCGAATCGGCCACCACCCAGGTGAATTCGCGTGCGGCCGACAGGTCCTTGTTCCGGATGCCGAGCTGCCATTCCTCAGTGGTGTCCTTGTCGAACCCCATCCGGATTCTGTAGACATTGCCGGACTCGCTGAGCTGCTGTACGTCGCCGACGTAGTCCGCGAGATCGTCACTACGGAACACCGCAGTGGTGAGCGCAGTGATCTTCACCTCGGCGCCGGTCCCCGCCTTGATGAACAGTTCGGGCGGGCTTGAGCCGCCGGCCATGGCGACGCGGATGAACATCATCTTGACGTACGCGCCGGCCGGGACGGACGGACCGGTCAGTTGACTGATGGGGGTGAAGGTGATGTCCCCGGCAGCCACTGTCAGGGGTGCGGTGGGGGGATCCGGGAAAACGGCGAACGGCATCGTCGTCCTCCTTTCATGGCTGGGACTGGACTGTGAACTTCGCCGGGCTGGTGACCGTGCCGCCCTGGGTCTGCACCTTGACGTCGACGGGCCCGGCTGCAAGACCGGCCGGCACCTTCACGACGATCTGGGTCGCTGTCGGCGCCCCTTGGATCGGGGCTTCTGTTGTTCCGAAGAACACCTTCGGGGTGCCGACGTTGAAGTTGGTGCCGCTGAGGGTGACGGGCTGGCCCACTTGGCCGAGCTTGGGTGTGAAGGGAACTGGTCCGAACGTCGGTTTGGGGATGCTCGGCTCGGCTTTGAAGAGGTCCTGGCTGATGGTCTTGCCCGCCGCGGTGCGTACGGCGATGGGTACGTCGGCAATCTCGGCACCCGGTGGGATCAGGCCCTCGGGCACCCTCACCCTGATCTCCGTCGGTGACGGCGAGCCCACCACCTCGGCCCGCACGTCACCGAAAGAGACCTCGGGAGTACCGAAACCGAAATTGAATCCGAAGAGGACCACCTCCGTCTGCGGCACGCCGTGATCGGGTCTGAACTGTCCCCCGGCCGGAGCGAAGACGGGATCGGGCAGGACGGTGAACTTGATGGTGGCCGTCGCCCCACCGATATCGTTGGCGACGGAGACCTCGACCTGCTCGGGTTGGCCATGCGGCGTCAGACCGGCCGGCACCCGAGCCACGATCGTGGTCGCTGTCGGGGCCCCCTCGGGATCCGCCCTATGCCCACCGAAGAGGACCTTCGTCGTGCCTACGTCGAAGTTGCCGCCGTTGAAGATGATCGGCTGGTTGACCACCCCGCTCCTGGGCGTGAACTCCGGAGCCGCTTCGGGGGTGAACCTGGGGGTGAGCAACCGTTCCATGAGACTCAGCCGGGTTTCCAGGTGCGAGACCGTCAGACGACGAGTCCGCAGGTCCTGGATGTCGGACTGCTCGATGGTGGCCTTGCCCGCAGGACGGGTGAGCAGCGCCAGCCGATGGTACGCATGGCCCTCCTCCGGAGGGTCCGGTACCTCCTCGGACCCCTCGCGCACCCGGACCACCCATGCGGGTTTGAGCCTCACGGAGGTCCGGACGCCGACGTCCTCGCTGTTCAGCAGTTCCCGGTCGACTGTTCCGTCCTCCTCCACCAAGCTCACGTCCAGGTACACGAGGTCCTTGCGGGAAACGGTGGGTGTGGTCAGTGGATCGTCGAGGTGCTGGCTGCTGTACGTGATGTCCTGTGCGATCCGCACCTCGATTCCGCCGACCAGACAGGTTCCCGTCCCTGCCGTGCCAGTAGTGATGCGGAAGTCGGGCTGGTTCTGTCCGCCCTGGGCGGGCAGGGCACTGATTTTGAAGCCGTCGTCGCCCTGGGCCGTTCCGTTGCCGATGTAGCGGGTGACGATGTCGCGTACCGTGCTGGCCAGCAGGTCCTGCAGAAGATTCAGGTCGCGATCGAGGATCGGTACACCCTGCTCCATGTGGATGCCCACATAGCCCTGCTCCCGGCTCTTCTGCAGAAATTCTTGCGGTGACTTGGAATAGTCGCCCATGGTGTTCTCCCTGTGTTCCCGGGCCTTGGGCCGGCTATTCCGTGATGAATACGGGGCGTGCCGACACGGGCATGAATTCCTCCAGTACGCCGGCGAGCCGGGACACCGCCGCCTGGATCTCTTCGGAGGTCTCTGTACGGGGGGTGAGGTACAGCCCGACGGCGTCCCGCGTGATGCGTCCCCGCCCGGCGCTCCGGGCGGTGTCGTACAGGTACCTCTGGGGGTCCTCGAAGGTTCCGTGCAGTGGGAGCCGGTCTCGGGCACGGGTGTCCACGGTGGTGGTTCCGGCGTACCGGTGGTCGAGGGTCAGGGCGCCGGAGGCTGTGCTTCCGTGCCGCAGACTCTGGTTGGAGCGGTGGAGGAGGAGTGTGCCGGCCTCGGTGTCCAGAGCCAGGGGGGCCCGCATGGCGTGGGTGCCGGCGAAGAGCTGTTGAGCGGTGCCCCAGGTATCGGAACCGATGTCGAGAACGTTCCGGAAGAGTGCCCAGCCACCCAGGCGGGTGGAGCTCCAGAACAGCTCGACGGCGTCGTTCCCGGCTGCGCGAGCGGCCGGCTGGCGGTCGTGGTCCCCGTCGGCCTGCCGGGTCAGGCGTCTGACGGGGGACCAGTCACTGGCGTTCGGGTCCAGCCCCTGCTTGGAGCGGTAGACGATGTGCCACCGGGTCTGTTTCTGCTCGGCCGGTTCCTGACGGGCCCAGAACACCCACAGTTTGGGTGCGGTGGCGCCGGGATGGAAGAGGACGAAGAGGTCGTCCTTGAGGCGGGCGTCGTGCTCACTGTCCGAAGGAAGGACTGCGGGGGTGGGCAGTTGCCAGTCGGTGGCGTCGCGCCGGTTGTACTTGAGCTGCCAGGTCCCGGCCCCCTGTTCGAGCCAGAACAGCCAGAGGCCTCCCTCGTCGTCCGCCACCGCGGCGGGCGTCCGTTGATCGGATGCCCCTTCCTTGAGCAGGGCGGGCGCGGACCACTTCTCGCCCCTACGGTCGGCGTGCCAGATTCGCCAGATGCTTTCGCCGGGCGCGCGGCCCTGCCAGTACAGCCGCAGGGTGTCGCCCTGCACAGCCGCCGTGGGGTACTTGTCGACGCCGGGTCGGCTGATGACCGGCGCACTCGGCTGCCACACGCCGTCTGCGAGACGCTTGCCCCAGATGTCCCAGTCATGCGCGCGGCGGGTGTGGTAGAAGAGCTGAGCCGAGTTGCCGGGCCCAGGGACCGCAGCGGGTCGTCCGTCGTGGACGAAGTGCACGGATGCGAGGGCCGGCTCCGACCACTGCCCCTGTGAGTCGCGCAGCGCACCCCAGAGGGTCTGGCACTCGGGCTCGTTGGTACGTGCGACGTTGTGCACGAATTCCTTGGTGCGGTTGGTCCAGCCGGTGACCCTGGCCACGGTTGCGTCGAGAACTCGGACTGAGCCGATGGCCTGGTAGATGTGGGGCGCGGAGCGAACCTCGTTGCGCTGTGCGGCCAGGGGCAGCCGGTAGTCGGTGTGCCAGCCGATCCAGTGGGCCAGCAGCGGTAGCAGGCGCCCGTCGACACACAGCGGGTCGACGAGTCCCAGCGCCGCTCGCGCATGGCTGTAGAGCCGGTCGAGTTCGCCGCCCGGGAGTTCGAGGAAGCGGCGCAGTTGACTGCGCTCGGCGTCGTACCGGTGGTACACCGCGGGCAGCAGGGAGTGCAGGAGCTCTGCGAAGCCGTACGGTGTCGTGGCCATCGCGGTGGTCCGATTGTGCCTGGCGTCGTCCGTCGACGGGGCGTCGAATACCGGCGGATCTCCGGTGAAGGGGAACAATGCGTAGTAATAGGTTCTCTCGCCATGGACCGGTCTGTCGGTGACCGTTGTGATACCGACGCCTTCGTCGACCGGCACTCCGTCTTTCGGTGTGGCCGGATAGTCATGCCGGCCACGGACCACGGCCACACCGACGGATGCATCCGTGCCGGGCGGATAGCGCCAGGCGATGTCGATCCGGTGGCCGTCGGGATGGGCCTTCGCGGTGATGTCCAGCAGCTTCACGCTGAAAGCCTCCCCCGCTCCAGTAGCTCGACCTTGAGTCCTGCCTCGTAGCCCGGGGCGTCGGGGACCATGGGGACCTCGTGGGGGCCGAGCTCGATCGTTCCGTGCTGGGCAATGAGCGGCTGGGGGCTGTCGCCCCGCCGGAACTCGGTGATGTTGACGAAGTCCACGCCGGGTACGTCCTGGATCCGGTCGTAGAACCGGCTCAGATGGACCGTGTCCCCGAAGCCGACCCGGTCGAAAGCGAGCAGTTCCGCAGCCGTTCGCTGGACCGCGGCCACCACCTCCGATGGCACGAAGAAGCTTTCGATGCCGATTTCGGCGGTGACGTGGATGGCGACGTAGGACACGTTTTTGATCTCGACGATCTGACCGATCATTCTCTTGTCCTCGAAGTAGTCGAGGAGATCCGCTTGGAGTACGTCGCTGACGTTCCCGCCGCCCTGGGGTGCCACGTACAGCCACACCCTGCTCCAGCTGGTGGCGAGAGCACGTACTTTGCCGACGCCGTTGAAGCTGAGCGCCAGTGCCTCGTAGTCGGCGGCGGTCACCGCACGCCGCAGGGATCTGAACACCGCGGGGGCCCGACGGACCGCCTGTGCGATGTCTTCCCTGTCGGCGCCGCCGGTGGCCGGGAGAGGGTTGAAGACCTTGGCCTGGAGCCGCACCAGCTGGGGTGCGCCGATGATGGTGGTGATGGCGTGAGCCGGTACGTTGCCGGCTCTGCCGCCTCCTACGCGGTAGGTGGCTCTGATCTCGGCTCCCTTGGTCGGGATCGTCCCGAACCTGCCGTTCCCGGCCTCGTCGCCTTCGCCTCTGCCGTCTCCGAAGACGATGGTTGCCCGGTCCTCCGCATCGATCTCGACCACGTAGTCGGGCATGCCGGGCTTGCTGAACGCCAGGCTGTCGCGCCGTGTCCAGTCCGTCGCCTTGCCGAGCAGATGAGTCCTGATCCGCAGGTCCTGCAGGGCGTGCGGTGTGCTGCCCGGCGGTCGAAGGACCGGCCGCGACTGGATCAGGGCGAAGCGCTGATTGGGTGTACCGTCGGACACACCGAGAAGCTCGTCGCGGATCTGTCGCCCCTCCTTCACGGGGATGCCGCCTCGAACGGGGCCCGGCCGGGGCGCGGCCGGGTCGCCCGGTCCGAACACCCGCATCCCGGTAAGGGGATCGACCTCCACATTGCTGAAGTCGATCGTGATCGGTGCGTCGTCGACGTACTCGAAGCGCAGGCTCGGTCTGTCCCGGGTACTGCTGGTCGCGAATGCGTCCCCGGGGTGGATCTGTACCTGCTGCTCCACCTCGGCCGGGACGGCGATCGCCAGGACGGTCGTGGACGGTGCGGCCGTGCTCAACTCGTACCCGATCAGTCGTAGGTGCTCAATGACACTGCGTCGGGTGCGGGCGGTGCTGAGGAAGCTCTCGTTGGCCACCCGGTCCTGGTAGTAGCTGAGGAGATCGCCCATGTGCGCGAAGAGTTCAAGCAGGACGTTCCCGAAGTCGGCCTCGTTGGTGAAGTCCCGCCACTCGTGCAGCTTCTCCGGGATCCGCTCCCGCATCGCAGCCAGGAGACTCTCGTAGTCGCGGGCCATGTAATCGATGAAAGGCTGCCCGCCTGCCTCTGTGATCTCCACCAGCACTCCTGTCCAAGGTTTTCCGTCGATGACTCGAGGTCCGTGCGGCGGTCGGCGCGTTCACCGGAACGTGACCCGGACGGCCCGCCGGGTGAGGTCGCGACGGCGTATGTACGCGAGCTCCACCGTCGCGGCATCGCCGTCCGTTCCGACGTCCACGGCGTCCACCACCAGTTCGTCGCCCAGCCAGCGGGTGAGTGCCTGGCCGATGGTGAACTCGACGGCGGCGGCCATGATCATGTTGTTCGGGTCGAAGACGAGGTCGAAGAGCCCGCAGCCGAAGTCCGGCTGGTTCACCCGCTCTCCCGGCCTGGTGAACAGCACCTGGATGATCCTTCCGTGCAGGTGCTGGTCGTCATCCGGTGCCTGGGCGATCCCGCCGGCCTCATCGACCGCGAAGGGGAATCCGATGTGTGAGGTCACCGTGTCTCCTAGGCGGTACAGGTGATGAAGGGCTGTCCCTGCGCCGACACCTTCGAGCCGGCCGGAGCGCCGATGCCGCTGCAGGTGTCGATGGGGTCCCCGTCGAGCAGCACCTTCACGCCGTTGATCGTCAGCAGCGCGCTGCCCGCTGCCGCGTTGGGCGTTCCCGTCCCCAGAGGTACGTCCGTGATCACCAGTGAGAGCGGCTGCGGCACTGGAGCGGGGGGCAGGAAACTGCTGCCGGTCGGCCCTGAATGCCTGCCGAGAGGGGGTGCGGTTTCGGACGGTGGGAGTGTGCTTCGGCTGGTCACCAGGGCCACGGGGACGTCGTCGATCCGCACGAGGTCGCTGAGGCCTTGCGTCATCGAACCGGAATAGGTGAACTCCGCGGTGCCGGTGTAGGGGACGGGCGGATTCGAGGTCGTCATGCCGGTCACGTTGTGCCTGTCGGTGCCGTTGACCGGATCCCCCTCGACGACGACCAGCTTGCTCACCACCGCTCAGCCCTTCTTCAGGTCGATGCCGGCCGCGACGATCGTGACCGTCTGGCCCGACGCGTCGATCGAGAAGGGCACGACGGAGCGGAGGGTCATGGCGGAGTCGGTCATGCGGATCGAGTTGCCGGTCGTGTCGGTGAGTTCGATGCCTGCAGTGGACAGCTTCACGCTGTTGCTCCGGTTGTCGGCGATGGTCACGGCGGAGTCGGTCATGCGGATCGAGTTGCCGGTCGCGTCGGTGATCTCGATGCCGTTCTTGTCGAACACGATGGTGCTGTTCCGCTTGTCGACAAGGGTGAAGCCTTCGCCGTCCATCGTGATCCGGTGTCCGTGACGTCCTTCCCGCAGGAGCAGTGACTCCTTGCCGTCGGCGTCCTCGAACTGGACGGTGTGGCCCTTCGAGGTCTTGATGATCTTCCGGGTGGGAGGATCCTGCACATCGGCGGTGGTACTGCCGTCGGCCGCCTGTGGTGTGGGCAGCTGGCTGTTCGAATCCGGCCGGGTCCAGTAGGTGCCCACCCAGACGGGGAACTCGAGATCACCCTCCTCGAACTCGACCCAGACCCCGGCATCCCGTTCCGGTACGAACAAGAAGCCCTGGTCCGCGGCTCCGCCGTACGGGAGGCAGGGCGTGGCCCACCCCGTGACCACATCGGGGCCGAGAACACTCGGCACGCTGACTCTCAGTCTGCCGAGCCGGGCGGGATCCCTGTCGTCCACCACGCGCCCGCGGTACTTGCCGTAGAAGCGGCGCTCGGTCTTCTCCAGCAGATCCGCCACAGTTCGTTCCAGTTCCATCAGATGCCTCCTGTGAGTACGGCGAGGAGACCACCGCCCTCGCCCGAGAAGACTTCGTCGCCCTTGGGTCTGAGCGCGTTGCGCTTGGCGCGGAAGCTCTGGGTGTAGCCGTCCGCGGTGAATCGGTGCGTGACATGGGTGACGTAGTAGACGCCGCTGTACGCCTCGCCTGCTCCCTTGATCAGCACGGTCGCGCGCGGCATGAGGACGGTGCCGTACTCGTTCGCGGCGACGTCGCCTTCCGCCGTCACAAACCATTCGCTGCGGTCGTGCAGCCCTTGACACAGGGCGGACATTTCCGCCGCGCCGGTCGTGACTGCGCGGGTGACGCAGAGCAGTCCCGCCTCGTCCCGCGGGGTCTTGAGCGAGGCGGCCGGTTCGGCTCCGAGGATGGGCCGGCGGCCGTTTTCGGACCGTGCCTGGAGCATCTTGCCGCTCACATGGTCGAGCTGCGTCATAACGGCGTCCACCGGCACGAGGGCGTTCGCCTCGAGCTGGATCTGGTCGACGTTGGTTTCTTCGCCGAAGTGCACTGCCAGGACCGGTTGCGTCGCGCCGTCCGTCGGGGGCGGTCGGAAGCACCCGCGGTCCGCTTCCACGAAGCACTCGAAGCCGTTGCGCAGCGCCAGTCGTCTGAGGAGCTGGATGTCCGTCTCGCGTTGGATGATCGTGGACACGAGCTCATCGTGGACGACCTCGGTGTCGGTGACGTCCGGCGTGAGTCCGTACGCCTCGAACACCTCGGCCGCGATGTCGCTGTCCTTCTTGTTGGGCCAGTCCTTGAGCCGGTCCACCCGGTCCATGAGGACGCTGGCGTCCATCCCCCAGATTTCCAGCCGGCACTGGTCGAGCCGGCTCCCGAGGTGCGGGCGCAGGTGGGTGATGTAGCCGGAGATCAACTGTGTGAAGTCGTCCTCCAGCCCCGCGGTCACGACCACGCGGTGCCAGAGGGCGAAGCGTTCGTCGTCCACGTACGGCCATGTGCCGTCGGTACCCAGGAGCAGAGCCAGGTCGATCCGGAACATCCCGGCGAGTTCGTTGTCGAGTTCTACCTCCAGACTGACCAGATCGGCGTAGAGCTCCTCCACTTCGGAGCCGTCGATCTCGATGCGCAGGTGGTCGTGTTTCATGACCCCGCCCCTCCGCCCGCCGCGACGGGGACGACGATCCGTCGTCCGGCCGGCCCGCTCACGGACCATGTCTCGACCGTGAGCCCCGCACCCTCGATCGCGTCGGCGATGGCGGCGCTGTCGACGGTGGCCCGGTTGTGCGTCACGGTCACGACAGGAGTGCGGCGCTCCGTCACGACGGTCACCTGCTCTCCCTCCAGTGTCACCACGGAGTGCTCCAGGGCCGTGTCGTGTCGCACGGTCACGTTCTCGACGCCCACTGTGGCGGACAGGGCGGCGAGTGCCCGCGCCCACAAGTCGTCATTCGCCACTGTCACCTGGTACGACGTGGTGACCAGGGCCTCCTGGCCGGTCAGGGCGAGTGGTGAGAGGAACTGCGGGTTCGCGTCGCAGATGCGCCAGTACTGGAGGGGCTGGTCGTAGTAGAGGAAGGCCAACTGGTCCAGCCGGTCGCCGTCCCCGAGGATGTGCGTGAAGGTCCCGGTGACCTCGGGCAGCAGTCGTAGATCCTTGGCGACCACGGTGCGACCGTCCTTGCCGGACACGGCCACGTCGGGCACCTGGCGGTAGCGGGAGCGTTTGCTGAACACGGACGATCATCCCGGGACGACGACGTTGGCGATTTCTGCGATGTTGGCCAGGTTGAGCAGCGACATCGCCTCCGACATGGCCTTCGAGTATCGGTACGGCACGCTCTTGCCCTCGATCACCGTGAGGTTGACGGCCACCGTGGCCCTCAGTGGATTGAGATCGGTGCTGAACTCGGTCTCGGTGATGTTCATCGAGGTGATGTTCACCGGCAGGACCCGCTTGCGACCGAAGATGAAAAGCACCATCGGCGGATTGGGGCTGCGCGCGAAGCTGAACCCTTTGGGCTTTCCCAGCAGCGCGTCGACGGCGGCGCTGATCACGCCCTCCGCCTTCGGACGGACCATCTGCTCCAGCGTGGCGAGCCGGGGCGCGATGCCGAACTGCTCTGTGATCGTGTCGCGGTCGTCCAGCTTGTCAGTGGCGTCGAGCCGGATGTCGAAGCCGATCGTCTCCTCCTGCACGGTGACGAGCTGCTTCTTCTGGAGTGCGCTCAGATTGTCGAACTGGCCATGGAAGGCCCGCAGGTCACGTCTGGATCCGGCTCCGGGCCCAGAGCCGTGGCGGGCGTCCTCGGCGCCGGGAAACGTGAACGACAGGCTGCGGTTGCGGGTCACTTGCACCGGATTGAACTGGAAGACCACGGCCAGCGGCGGAAGGCTGAGGCCGAATTCGATGAAAGCGCCACGGAGGATCTTGGGCTTGTTCGGGAATCCGTTGCTCACTAGTGACACCTCATGGGGCCCAGTCGGCACGAGCCGTGCGGATACGTCGTCTCCACCCGCTGTACGACGTACTGATACGGTTCCACCTTGGTCATCCAGGCGAGGCACTGGAAGATGAAGAGGACCTCCTGCGCGGAGGTGAATCCCTTCTTCGTCCGCACACCACCCGGGTAGTAGCGGCGTTCGCCTCCGTAGTCGAACCGCAGCGCGGCCTCGAACGCGTTCGGGCATCCGTTGGCGTCCACCAGCCAGGCCCGCCAGGTGGGGTGATGGGCGGGGGCGCCGACCGTGTGAAGTCCGCCGTGAGGCGCGAGGCTCTCCACGGGTACCCGGGCGCTGTCCGGCTCCGGTACCGCCCACACCACTACGGGCACGGCCGTCCCGGGTACCCCGACGGTCCACATCAGTGCCTGGACGAAGTTGGTGATGTCGATGCACTGGGCTCCGAGGCTGATGTCGTCCGCCAGCTCCCACGGATACGTGTGCAGCGGCACACGAAGGTTGTACGTTCCCCATTGCTCCATGAGGCCGGAGACCAGGCGATGCGGATCGAGTCCGCTGCGCTTCGCCACTTCCCCCACCATCGTCACCGCGGTACGCATCCTCTTGTACGTGACTTCGTCCGGAGCCACCGGCGTTCCCGCGGTGACGAACACGGTGTGCCTGCTCCTCGCCACCTCGTGTCGCCAGCCCAGCCACTCCATGGACCACACGATCCGGCGGTCCTCCAGTTCGGTGATCGCGTCGGGCAGCGCGGCTGCCGAAGTGAGCGCCAGACGCTGGTTCGCCCCACCCCGCAGACTCCCGGTGTACGAGAAGTTGAGGGCGGGTTCTGTGCTGCTGCCGGTCAGCCTCACCGGCGCCGAGGGAGCGCTCGGGGGAATCACGTCGATGCCGAGCTCCACGGACACGCGGGTGCCGCGGGACTGGCTGATCGGACTGCTGGTCACCTTTCCCTTGTCCGCCGACCATTCCGGCTCACCGTAGGGTGGCCCGTTGCTGCTCCAGTCGGTGGTGTTCTCCTTGAGCATTCCGTGGTCCGACCGGAAGGTGATGGCGCGTACGGAGGTCCCAGGATGCTCCTGCTCCTCCGACTGCCGGGAGCCGCCGGCTCCCAGGGCGCGGTCGTGCAGGTCCGCGAGCTCCCGCCGACGTGCGTCAGGGAGTGCGGCCATCAGCCTGCCGTAGTCGATGGCGGCCAGTGTGGTCGCCAGCCGTGGCGTGGGCAGCGACTTCAGCAAGTCCAGGACCTCGACGGCTTCCTTGGGGGAGACGGCCCAGTCGAGCAGTCCGTAGGAGAGCCTGACGTCGATGTCTTCCATGGTCGCTGCGGGTGCCCGGAGCCCGGTGACGTCGGCGGCCAAGGCGTCCCATTCGGCTACCCGGTTCTTCGGCAGGTTGTCGCGCAGCCGCTGTGCGAGGTCCGCTCTCGCGAAGACCACGGCCTGCTGGAACCTCGGTAGAGCCTTCACCAGACTCAGGGCGCGCAGCGCGTCCTCGTCGGTGATCGCCCAGTCGAACAGCCCGTAGCTGAGCAGTTCCTCGATCTCCGCCATTTCCGGAGTCGGCGCGCGCCGGACCGCGGCCGGAGCGCCCTGCCGGCCCTGAACCACATGTGTCAGTTCGTGAGCCATGAGCAGGTGGTCGTGCTCGCTCTCCCCACGGCCGAGGTAGACATGGTTGCCGGCCGTGAACGCCCGGGCCCCGAGCTGGTCCGCCATCTCGTGGGTCTGCGGATCGCTGTGCACGCGCACGTCACGGAAGTCCGCGCCGAAACGAGGTTCCATGAAGGCGAGCGTGGACTTCGCCAACGGCCGTTCAGCGGCGGGAAACGGGCTCTCGATCCGGTGTGCCCACTCGGCGTCCGTCGCACCGGTGGGGCGCCGGACCGACACCGGTCGTGCCCGGTCGGCGGCCCGCGCGCCGGTCGATCCGGGCAGGGCGACGACCAGGGCGGCGACCCGGTCGGCCTCCGCCTCGTGCGGGTCTGCCAGGAGACCGGCCATCGGCTTCGGCCGCACACCGCGCAACCGGCATTCGTCACAGCAACTACCGCTCCCCTCCTGCTTCCGGTCCGTATCGCGGCAATCGGCCGTGCGCTGGAGATACGTGTTCCCCATGCTGCGCCGCAGGAGGGCCGGCGGATGGGTCATGGCCGGGCGAGCCGTCCGGTTCCGAACAGCGGGGGCCATGGCGAGGCCGTGTGCGCGGTTGCTACGAGTGGTCAGCACCGGTCGCCTCCTTGGCGGTCGACCGCGGCCCCGGCGGGTAGGCCCGGGCCGGTCCAGAGCTTGCCGATCTTTTCGAACTCGCCCTTGGCCGCTTGCAGGACGTGGTGACGGCTGATCGCGCCGCCGTCCGCCGAGGCAAGGCATGCAGCGTTCAGGACAATGTTCTTGATGCTGCCGCCGGCCACCGGAAGTTCCTTGGCGAGCTGTGCGAAGTCGATGTCCGGGGCGAGGGGCACTGCGGGCGGGAACAGGGCCTGCCAGATGCGCTGTCGGCTCTCCGCCTCAGGGAACGGGAACTCGACGATGTAGCGGAGGCGCCGTGTGAAGGCATCGTCCATGTTGCGGCGCAGATTGGTGGCCAGTACGACGATGCCGTCGTGCTCCTCCACCCTCTGGAGCAGGTAGCTGGTCTCGATGTTGGCGTAGCGGTCATGGGCGTCGGACACCTCTGTACGCTTGCCGTACAGCGCGTCGGCCTCATCGAAGAACAGGATCGCGTCGGCTGCCTGCGCCTCTGAGAAGATCCGTGCCAAGTTCTTCTCCGTCTCGCCGACGTACTTGCTCACGATCCTTGACAAATCCACCTTGTACAGGTCGGTGTCGAGTTCGTGCGCGAGTACCTCGGCCGCCATCGTCTTGCCCGTGCCCGGCGGCCCGCTGAACAGCACGCCGATGCCTTTGCCGTGGCTGAGGCGTGCGCCGAAGCCCCAGTTGTCGTAGACACGGTGCCGGTGTCTGGCCTGGCAACAGATCTCCTTGAGGCGGGCGACACGGTCCTCGGGGAGTACCAGGTCTCCCCAGCGGGCGTACGGCTGCACCCTGACGGCCAGGTCACTGAGCCGTCGGCGGGACTGTTCGCGGCAGGCGGTGGACACGTCGGACAGACTCAGCGGCCGTGTCCCGGGCTCCATACGGCGCCGATTCTCCGCATGTTCGAGCGCAGCCCGCATACGGCCGCTGGAGAGGCGGAACCGGCACCCCAGCTCCTCCGCCCAGGTTTGCGGGTCGTCGGTATGCCCCCGCAGCGCCCGCCGCCATCGGGCGGTGCTCTGCGCCACGTCCGGCAGGGGCACGGATACGGGCAGGGAGGGGTGGCCCTCGAAGGAGGTGAGGCCCACTGGGTCCGACTCCGTCGTCAGGAAGAGCAGGCCCCCGAAGTCGGTGATGGCGGACGACAGCGCGAGGCGCAGTGACGCGGCGTCGGCCTGCTCGAGGAGATCGGATCCGGCGAGCAGAACCGCCGCGGACTGGAGCGCTGCCTCCCTGAGGGCCGCCCGAACGAGGGACTCGGTCTCCTCCTGGCTCCGGCCGGTGAGCCCCCGCAGGTCCACGTCGAGCAACGGCATGCCGAGCTGATGGCTCGTCGACCGCGCCACCTCGCGCTTTCCTGCACCATCGGGACCGAAGAGGCGCAAGACGAGTGGACAACGTTCCGGCCCGGACTCGGCCAAGTGGCGTTCCGCCAGCCGCAGCGCATTCGCGCAGAGCGGGCCCTGGTCCGCTTCCTGCGCTTCTCCAGGCTCCGCAGGACGGTCCAGCCGAGCGGATCCCACCAGCCGGGCGTCCATGTCGTCCAGCCCCAGGAGGAACTGACAGATCCGTGGGTCCAGGGCCATGAACTGCGACAGCCCTGTTGAACCGGACGGGCTCTGCGGATCGTCGACCGTACGAAGGATGTCGTACCGGAGCAGCGGCGCAGTCCGGGTGAAGAGGCCCCGCGCGGCCCACCGCTGCCGTTCCGCCGGATACAGCAATTCGAGCATCAGGTCGACACTGGGCCGCCTGCGGGTGATGTCGTCCTGAAGGTATGCGTACAAGCGATCGTATTTGCGCCTGAGTTCCGGAGCGAGCGCGATGACCATGGCGCCGAGCTCCGGCTGCGTCAGGCCGAAGCGCCGGCCCAGGGCCGGCAGTCGCAGTACGGTTCCCTCGGCGGCGCTGAGTCCGGACCGTCTCTCGATCTGGGCGCCGGCCCGCCGAAGGGCGTCGCGCAGGTCTTCGAGAGCCTTGTCGCCGTTCCCGGTGGTCCCGATCTCGTCGTCAGCCCCGGACGCCAGCAGCCAGTGGACTTCTTCGTCACTGATGCAGATCGCCCGCGCGGTCTGGCCCTCGGGCACCATCGCATTGCGCAGGTCCATCGTGGCAAGGCGCAGCCGGATGAGCAGATCGAGGCGGTGCAGCTCGTCGGCGAGGTGCTCGTGGTCGTCCTGGTAGGGCCGCGGCAGGGCGACGGCCTCGGGCGAGCCCTGCTGCAACGTCATGGCGTGACCTCGAACAGGAAGGTTCGGCGGAAGAGCCGCGAGACGTCCACTCGGACCTCGTACAGGCCGGACGTCAGGTCGTTCGGGAGCGACACCGAGAACGCGTCGCCGCTCGATGCCTGGCCCTCGGCCAGCGTCCGGTCACCGAACCGCACCTCGGCCCGGTGGTCCGCCAGGTGTGATCCGGAGAAGGTGACGACCGTGCCCGCCGGCCCAGCGGCCGGGGACATGCCGGTGACAGCGGGCGGCTGGAACGGAGCGTCGATTCCGGGAACGCCGATCCGCCGCACGCGCTTGGGCATCGGGCGCTCGCTCTCCGGCAGACGATCGAGCTGCACGGTGGACACCTGGTAGGGAACCGACAGGCGAAACGGCCGGGAGAACGTGGTCCACATGCGGTTCAGGTCCTCGGCCTCCAGTGAGCTTGCCGCGATCTGGAGGCGCTCTCGGGCATCGGTGAGTCCGGCGTCCAGATGGGTGCGCGGCACCACGGCGTTCTCGTGGAACACGCGCATCGCCTCGCCCAGGATCTGGTGCGCCGCAGAGTTGCCGACGAGGTCGTCGTTGGGGGCGTACGGCGTCAGGAGGTAGAAAAGGTTCAGCGACAGAGGTGCGTCGGCCAGCCGGCCCGGCGGTCCGGCCTTGAGCGTCCAGTCCTGGTTCTTGAGGAACGGGTTTTCCGCGACCTTGTAGAGGAACAGATTGACGCGACGGCCGCTGCCTTGCTCGTCCGGAGCCAGGATCGTCACATCGACGGGCGGGTCGAGCCGCATCTCGCGGAGGAGAAGGTTGCGCAGGGAAGCGCTGACCATGCCGATCGCGGTCGAGGCGCTCATCGGAGGATTCCGATGCGGAACCGGCTGATGTGGCGGCGCTCCCAGAAGGCCGCCGTGCGCGCCAGATGCGGAGCGGCGACGGCCCGGTGCCTGACGGCCGCGACCACCGGATCGTCCGGCTGGCACGGATCATGGGCAGTGGTCGGGAACGGATCTCCGGCAGTGGTCGTGAAGGGCGGATCCCCGATGACGGCACACTCCTCGGCCGCAAGAGTGAACCAGCTCGTGCCTGGAGCCGGGCTCTGTACCCTCGCTGCGGCAGCCGTCTGGGTACCGGACGTGTCCGCAACGATGGCCGATGCGGCACGGCGCAGGCGGCGACGGCTCGTCAGGTCCTCGTCGCCAAAGGCAGCCGCCTCCACAAAGGCAGCCGCCTCCTCCCGCTCACCCGCAGGCGCGAGGGCGTAGGCGCCCCGGACATACGGTTGTGCTGGAAAGACCGTTCCGGAGTCCGGCCCGTCGAGCGCCGTGGGGGAAGGGCGCGTCGCGGTCGTAGGCACCGCCGCCACGGTCCGGTCGGTCGCCTCGCGTGGCCCGGCACCCAGGATGAGGTTCGGAACCATGGTGGCTCGCTCATCGAACGGGACGAGCCGTCCCGAGCCGCCCCCACGCCGCGTGCCGGCGGGCGGCACGGGCGCCTGCCGCGTCATCTCGGGCACGGGCCCGTGGGCCGGCGGAGAGTCGTCCCCCGCCGCCTGCCATGGTTCCGCATCCTCTTGACCGTGGCCCCGTGGTGCCGACCTGGGCCGAGAGCCGTGATCCATGCCCCGCATCGGTGGGCTCCCGTCGGGCGCCGTCGTGGGCTCGTGAACCGAAGGGGCCGGCCCACCGAAGTGGTCCAGTGTCTGCCAAGGGGTGTCGGCATGGGGCCGACTGGTCCTTCCCGGGACGGTGAAGTGGTCAACGGCCCGGAGGACGGGAGAGTTTGCTGCTACCTCATCACCGGCGGAAGGGGCGTCGACCGGACGGTCGTCGTTCCCGGCCTCGGGATCGGCTTCCGCGATTTCGGGGATGAGCGGCTCGCCTGCGCGAGTGGGGGCGACCGACGTCCCGGTTCGCACCCGTCCACGCCGTTCAGCGGCGGCGGAGTGCGGTTCCACGCGGGGCTGCACTGTTCTGCCGCGTTCCTGCCAGGCCCGGCCCGGGGCGCACGGTTCGTGGGACTCCACCGGCTTGCCTTGTTTCTGCCGAGTCAAGTCCGGCGCGTACGGTTGGTGGTGCTGCGGTGCGCCGGTGAAGGCGGCGGCCGGCAGCCGGCAGGCCACGAGCGGGGGCCCCTCGTCGGCGGGCACGCCCAGAAGTACTCGCACACGGCTGCGGTACTGGAACGGTCGGGCGCCATCGGCCAACAGCATGGAGAGGTAGGTGTCAGGTGCCACAGTTCTGCACCTCCAGGAGCACGTCATCGAGCACGTCGATGTAGGTGCGCCGTTTGTCCCGCGCCATGTCCATGATCTCGCGCTCGCTCCAGTGGTAGTGGAACGCGAGGTGGTGTACCTCCCGGTAGAGCAGCGCCGCACCGGCGCGCAGGTCACCGAAGAAGAACCGCTGGACGTCGAAGGGCACGAGGAAGGTACGGGTGCACTCCGCGCACTCGGTTTCCATGGTCTGCTCGACCCTTGGTGCCAGCCGCTCCATACGCTCCTCGATCTCGGCCCTGGCCCGCGGAGACAGAGCCGCGACCCGCTGGTCACCGGGCGGCTCATAGGGGCCGATGCGCAGGATGCAGCGGGAAAGGAGCAGGGTCAGCGCCTCGGCTTCGTTGTCGGCGAGCAGCCCGGACAGATCCTCTTGGTCCGAGCCGTCGGGCAGCCGGAAGTGCACCTCGGCGCAGGCCGCTTCACCGTCGTCCCGTGCTTCCGCCGACAAGGTCATGGAGTGCACGGGTGCGTGATCCGCCGCTTCCTCGACGGGTACATCGGCGAGCGAGAATTCCAGTGATACGCGTCGGCCGCAGTCCGGCCAGGGGCAGAGAAGGCTTCCCCGCACCAGATCTCCGAAGGCGACCCTGCGCAGTTGGAGGAGCAGGAACTGACGGTCGGCGACGAGCAGTCCGCGCACCACCTCGGGGGTGACGGGGGCGATCGAGCCCAGTCTGCGCAAGCAGCGGCTGAGGACCTCCGTGACAAGCGATGCGCTGTCGGTGTCCCTCCGGACCAGCAGCTCTTCCTCGCGCCCTGTCATGGCCGTCAGCTCGAACTGCCGGTGCAGCCGGCCTTCGTCGTCCCAGTACCCGCCCGGAAGCACGCCGTGCATCAGGTGGCTCCTCAGGTTTCCTTGGGCTCGGCCACCGACGTGTCGCGGACCCAGCCCTCGTTCTCGAGCTTGATCGTGGTGATCATCACCGCGTTCGCCGACGCGTCCAGCTGCGGCAGCGCCTGGTACTCCGAGACCCAGCACCGGAACACGTTGTACGCCAGCACCTTCTGGCCCTGGTGGTTGTACACCTCGATGGTGATGTCCTTGCGGAAGGTGGCGAGCGACATGGCGGCATCGCCCTGGAAGTTGTTGACCTTGTTGGCCCACTCCTCGAAGACGGTGTCATGGGTGACGCCGGCCTCCAGCGTGATGGGGTCGTACTTCGTCTTCCCCGGAATCTGATGCGGCCCACTGGCGTCACCGCCCTCGTACCAGGGGGTGACCTCTGTCGTCCTCTTGAGCGCGCTGCACTTGCTGAGCCCGGCCACGTACTGGTTGTCCCACTTGACCTTGAACCTGTACCCGAGGTACGGGTCGAACCGGCTACTGTTGACGGTGAACTTGGCCACTGGCCGATCTCCTCACGTCGGGCGCCGTGTCAGCCGGACGCCATACCCGCCCTCTGACTGATCTTCACGACAACGAACTCCGCGGGTCGCAGAGGTGCAAAGCCCACCAGGACATTGACGACCCCTGCGTCGATGTCCGCCTGAGTCGTCGTCTCCCCGTCGCACTTGACGAAGAACGCCTGTCCGGCGGAAGACCCCTGGAAGGCGCCCTGACGGTAGAGAGTCATCATGAACGAGCCGATGCTGAGGCGCAGTTGCGACCACAGTGGCTCGTCGTTGGGCTCGAACACCGCCCACTGGATGCCGTAGTAGATGCTGACCCGCAGCATGATCGCCGTCCGGCGGACGGGCACGTACCGCCACTGCGGATCCGAGCTGATGGCGCGCGCGCCGAAGGCGACCACGCCTGCCTGGGGGAAGCGGCGGATGACGTCCACTCCCTGCAGGTTGAGGTTGCCGTGTTCCACGTCGCTGAGTTCCGTCGCCAGACCGACGACGCCGTTGAGGCTTGCCTCGGTGCCGGCGGGCGCCTTCCACACTCCGCGCGTCGAATCGATGCGCGCGTAGAGCCCCGAGATGTAGCCGGAGGGTGGTAGCAGGATCGCGTCCTGCGCCTTGCCGGTCGGATCGAGCGCCTTCACCCACGGGAAGTAGAGGGCACCGTAGGAGTTCGGGGCGGTGAGCCCTTTCCGGAAGGTGTCTGCCTGCTCCGCGGTGATGTCGCCCTTCCCCGTCTCTCCGACGTAGAAGACGTCTTGCAGCGGCCTGTTCGCGCAGTAGGCCATACCGAGATTCATCATCGCCGTGGTGCCGATACCCGGTACCGCCAGGAGGCTGAAGTCGGTGATGTTGTCCAGCCGCGTGAAAGCGTCGGCGTAGGCCGTCTCCTTCAACTGCGAGGTTCCGTCGACACCCGCGGTCACCGCCACGACGGGCTTGTCCACCGCAGCGTCTCCGACCTGAACCACCTCGGCCCGCGCCGGACGTCTGAGGGCGATACCGTCCTCGGGGCGGCCGCCCGCCGCGGGGCTCAGCTTGAGCTTGTCGGCCGCGGTGTCGAGTCCTGCGGACTGCACGCGCACCGACGAGGTGGCGGAGTCGGTGCCCGAGCGTAGCACCAGCCGCTTCTCCGCATCGTCCCCCTCCACTTGGCAGGTGAATCCGGTGAACGCCGCTTCGTTGGTGGACTCCTTGAGCTTGGTCAGTGCCCGCACGGCATGCTCGATGGCGGTTGCCGCCGCCTCCGGGGTGGCGATGGGACCGGCCTCGGCAGGCAGCGTGACGTCCTGGAGTCCGTCGCCGTCGAGGTTGATCCGAAAGGTGAGCGGTGTCTCCAGGGGCAGAGCAGGTGCCACCCCGCCCCGGAGCAGCCCCCGTTGCACAGCGCGGTTCTCGTCGGGAACGGTGGCCCTGATCAGGTGGGACTCCGCCTTGAGGACCTTTGTCACGAACCTGGGGGACTCGGGGTCCATACTGAGGTTGTCGAACGCCTCTACGGCAGGGGTGGCGTTCAGGTCGGGCGGCACGACGCGGGGATCAGTCTGTCGCCGGACGCTCACCTTGAACGTGTTGCCCGGGTCCTCGGTGCCGTCCTCGATCTGCAGGACCAGGCTGTTGCCCCACGCACCCTCGCTCATGGCCGAGAAGACCACCCCGGATGTGGGTGACTCGGCCCTGTTCTGGAGGGTGACGCTCGCGGTCCTGGCTTCCTCACGGGTGACGCGTACGACATAGCACTGCCGTCCGCCGTTGTTGAAGTACTGGAACACACTGTGGGCGAGGAAGCCATCGGGAATGAATGTGCCGTAGAGCCGCTGGAACTCGGTCCAGTTGGTGACCCGGGTGGCCTCCCTCGGCCCCATCTGTGCCAGCCCGACGAATGCAGCGGTGGAGGTGCTCGCGGCCGTCAGGGGTCTCACACCGCCGGACGTCTCCTCGACGTAGACGCCCGGATACGACAGCGTCGGCATGGGTCATCTCCTCTCGCGGAACCCGTCGGCCGCCGCCCGGCCGGCCGACTCCGAGACCTTTCCGCGGCGGCGTCACCGCCGTGTCACCGATGCGTCAAGGGCCGTCAGCTGTCGAAGCGGATCTCGTACCGCCGCCCTTGGCGCACCACGGTCAAGCCGACGATCTCGGTGAGCGAGAGTCCCCCGTTCGGGCGCCGGACGAGCCGCCCGACGACGATGGCCTCGTCGCGGTAGCTGAAGGGACCGCCCCCGCAAGCCGGCACCCCCGCATACAGGCGGTCGACCAGATTCGGCTCCTCAAGAGCCAGCCGGCCGTCGACTGCCAGACGTGCGCGATCGCCCCCCTTCACGAGCTCAGCCAGATGGACGAGGTAGGCGCCTTGGGCAGGGACGACGCCCATGCCGCGGACGCACACTGCGATGCCGTCCAGTTGTTCGATTTCCTGTAGTACCTCGGGCACGGACATGAGGTTTGCTGAGGATGCACTTCGCGCTCATCCCCCGTGGTCTACAGCGAGTAGTGACCGTGATGGCCTGGCCGGTGAAGTCCTTGGCGAAGATTTCGACGAGCTCGAAATACTTGATGCCCCATGGATTGCGGACAGCCAGTCGTGTTCCGCAGCACAGCGACCGCCGGGTTTCCGCCGGCCTGGGAACTGGTGGCGCGAGCCAGATCGTCGACCTCAGGCTCATGCCAAGATCGATCCTGTGCCGAGGGAACAGTGGCAGCAGGACATCGGTAGACCTGTCCCGTCGGAGCGCGCGTAGGGCTGGTCGTCTTCAGCAGCAACCGCGGGTGCTGAACGGGCAGTCAGCGCCCGTGGCTGCTCCGGTAGACCGTGGAGTACACCTGCCCGGACGGGGCAACGTGATCGACTCTCAGCACGGCGCCCGGCGGAAGCGCGCTCGGGAGGTTGTTTCCGCAGATGGTGCACTGGTCGATACCCATCGTCAGCGTTGCCTCGGTCAGCCCCTGCTGGTGCATGATCGCGGCGGCGTGTCCCTCCACGTGGGTCGCGATGTTTCCCTGGCTGGGGCCGCCGGAGGTGAATGCTTCGCCTCTGCCTCGCGGAATTCCGCCGCGATGCGTACCGCCCCAGGGCCCCCCGTCCACACCACTCTTGATCCGCATGGGCTGCCTGCCGGGGGCCTCAAGCGTGCCCACCGCTCCCTTGTGTCCCGGATAAAATTCCTCTGCCGCCCGCACCTTCGCGAGCGGCGACTCTTCGACAGCCGCAGGAAGCCGAGGGGTGGGCGGTTCAGTGCCGCCTGGTCGCGAGCCTCGCGGAGCCGCGGATGCCTTGGCGCCCTGGATGTCCTCCGCCTTGCGCAGCAGCTCCTCCGTGTTGGCGGTGAGGTCGCCCGCCAGCCCGCCTGTGGCACCCTCCCTGCCCGCGGCCGTGCGCAGGTTGTTGTACGCGGTCCGCAGGCCGTTGACCAACTGCCCCAACGACAGTGCGACACGCGCGAAGCCGTAAATGGCCGTCGCGCTGTGCACGTAGTCGACGTACTGAAGGAACTCACGGCCCGTGTCCCCGAAGCGGGCGAGGATTTCGCCGCGATGCTCCTTGATCACCGACGTCAGGGTGCCCAGGACGAACGCGGCCCGGTCGGCCCACAGCAGGACCCGAGCCGCCATGGTCGCCTCGACACCGAGGCCGACGAGTGAACCCGCACCGAGGGTGAGGCCGATACCGACAGCCTCCGCGAGCTTGGTCAGCACGGTCGTGGTCGTCTCGTTGGACAGCTCCACGAGGATGAGGGCGGGTCGGTATACGAGCACCCCGCCGAGGTCGTACAGCCGAACCCCGACGATTTCGTTCTCGGGTAGTTCGATGCCACCGATGAACGTGTCGACGGGCAGTGTTCTGGTCTCGGCCCGGAACATCGCCGTGCCGAGGACACGGTTGGGCATGTGGACCCGGATACGACCGCCCGGCCTCCGCTGGGCGCTGATCGGAGCGTCGTCGAGCACAGTGAATCCGGGCGCTCGGAAGGGGAAGACCTTCGCTGCTCGCACTCCGGTGAGGAAGTCCTCGGGCCTGATGCGGGCCGCCTTGACCCTCAGGAGCCGGTCGGCCTGCCGTTGCTCGTCCGCGTCCTTGCTGCCCTCCGTGAGCTCGTCGAAGAGACGGTCGATGACGGCGCGGCCGGCGGCACTGGTGGTCATGCGCACGATGTCTGGGTCACTTGCGGCGGCACAGAACTCGTAGGCCACGTCGTCGCGGTCGGTCGACCCCAAGGCGTCAAGGGTGTCCTGCACGAACGCGAAGTCGCCGGCCCGGGCCCGGTTCAGCAGTTCCCGACCGAGAGCACGCTCGTCGAGATCGCCGTACCAGCTCGTGTGCCGGCTGATGGTGTCGGACGCCGGGCTCAGCAGGACAGCCGCCGTCGGCCCGGCTCGCCCGCCCCGCCCGATGGGCGGCACGGGAACGCCCCGCACCAGTCGGTCGGCGACCAGGTGGGCCTCGAGCTCGGCCGGATCCGCAGGATCGCTCACCGTGCTGTACCGGGCGGGGCCCCTGGCGCGGCCCCGCTGCCTCTGCTGGATGGTGTGCGTCACCTCGTGCGCCAGGAGACGCAGTCCTTCCCTGGTCGCCGGAGCGAACCGGCCCGAACGGAAGAATATGTCCTGGCCGGTGGTGAAGGCGTCGGCGCCCAGCCGTCTCGCGTCGGCGTCGGCCCGAGGCCCTGCGTGCAGCCGTATGCTTGCGAGATCCGTGCCGAACCGGCCCTCGAGGTCCGACCGGAGGCCAGGCTCCAGTGGTTCCGGGGTGTCGCAGGCCGGACGCGGGGCTGCCTGGCAGCGGCAGTCGTGCAATGCGCCGAGGTACTGATTGCCGAAGCTGCGCCGCAGATGGACGTGGGTGGCCGCACGGTCGCCTGCCTGCTGCTCCTTCGCAGCGCCTGTCCGCCCGTTCTTCGGCGCGCTGTGGTAAGCACGCGAGGTGTGGCTCACGGCACGTCGAACTTCTCCCAGGCGCTCCATGCCGTATCGGGGTTGGTGTTCACCTTGCGGGTCACGAACACCCCGAGTTCGGTCGTCACTGCGAACAACTGCGGTCGTCCGTCCTGCAGGCTCACCCCCGTCATCGTCCGCATCGTCGCTCCAGGCGGGCCGGGAAACGGTGACCATCCCGCCCATTCCGGATCCGTGCTCGCCACATTGAGCTGCCAGTTGCTGATCAGCTTGCCCTGGCCGGTCACGGCCCAGAGCTGGGGCCGTCCATCCGTCAACCTGGTCCACGTCAGGATCCGTATGCTCATGACGCCTCCTAGCCCGGACACTGAGCGGACCCCGTCGCCCCGACGGGGCCTCAATGCCGCTAGATGAAGACGGAACGAAAACCCGGCTCGGGGTCCTGCCCCGTCGTTCCCCTACGCTTGACGATAGGCCGTTGGGGCACATCCCGCAGGTCGTGGTCCTCTGCCCCACATCTGTTCCTGACCGGCATCGGTCCAGACTCCGTCGCGCCGCACCTGGATCCTCGGCGCGGCGCCGAACCAGCCGCCGTCGACGAAACATCGGCGCGTTCGTCGTTCCGGTGCCGAAGTGGGGGAGGCTCGATCGTCGCGGGCAACGGCCTCCGCATGGGCAGACGTTGGACTGGAGCCACATCGACCTGCCGTCGGAGCTGATGTATTTGGACGGGTTCGTAGCGGTCGGCGCGGCCACCAAGGTGATCAGACTTTGAGTTTGCGCACGGAGCGCTGCTGTACAACCTCTCGTAGCCGCCGTTGTGCGTGGCGGGCACCGAGCCGGATATCTCGAAGACCCACAGAAACCGGCCGTCGTACTCCTCACCCCAGCGGATGCCGTCCAGCTGGCGGCCGGGTCGAGGCGTGGATGATCCAGTTGAGGGCAGTTTATCCCGTATGGTTCCCGAGATCGTACCCATGAGATGGGAAAGCCTATGCCCGAGCTGGACAAGCGCTTCGACGTCGTGGTCCTCGGAGCGGGACCCGGCGGCTATGTCGCCGCAGCCCGCGCCGCGCAGTTGGGCAAGCGCGTTGCCGTGGTCGAGGAGAAGTACTGGGGTGGTGCGTGCCTGAACGTGGGCTGCATCCGAGCAAGGCGCTGCTGCGCAACGCCGAGCTGGCGCACATCTTCACCCGCGAGGCGAAGACCTTCGAAATCAAGGTCGACGGGCAGGTCTCCTTCGACTACGGCGAGGCATTCCGCCGCAGCCGGAACGTGACCGACGGTCGGATCAAGGGCGTCCACTGCCTGATGAAGAAGAACAAGATCACGGAGTGGGACGGCCGCGGTACCTTCCTCGATCCGCACACGCTGGAGGTGGCAGGTTACGACGGCTCGACCCACACCATCGGCTTCGATCACTGCATCATCGCCACCGGTGCCGCCCCGAAGCTGCTCCCCGGTACCCGCCGCACCTCCCGGGTGGTGGCGTTCGAGGAGCAGATTCTCGCCGAGGAGCTACCGCGGTCGATCGTGATCGCGGGCGCAGGTGCGATCGGCGTCGAGTTCGCGTACGTACTGCACAACTATGGTGTGAAGGTCACGATCGTCGAGTTCCTGGACCGCATGACCCCCCTGGAGGACGCCGAGGTCTCAGCCGAGCTTGCCCGCCAGTACCGCAGGCTGGGCATCGATGTGCTGACCTCCACCAGGGTCGACGCCATCGACGACTCGGGACCGCAGGTCCGTGTCAGCGGGGACTGGGCCACCGTGGACAGATCGAACCACTCGGCCACCTGGTGGTCGTCGAAGCCGATGACGGACATCCGGTCCGGCACCTCGATCCGGGCCTGGCGCAGGGTGTGGATGACGGCCATGGCCAGCTCGTCGTGCTCGGCGAACAGGGCGGTGGGCGGCCGGCGCAGGCTCAGCAACTGCCCGACTCCGGCGACGAGGCCGCGCTTGTCGTCGGCGGCCATCGTGACCACCAGTTCGTCGTCGAGCGGGATGCCCGCCTCGGTGAGTGCCTGCTGATAGCCCAGCAGTCGCTCGTTGGAACTGAAGGACAAGCCGCTGGCCCCCCTGGTCGGCGCGAACGCGATCCGGCGGCGCCCTGAAGGTGGATCAAAATGCATGACCGGGAGTTCGCCGACGCGGTCGGTCCACGCGGAGCGGGTGGTCAGCCTTGGGTGGATGCGGCCTCAGACCATCGCGCGGGCGATGCCGTACCGGTCGGTGACCTGGGGAACCTCCACCGGTAGCCGGCCAGTAGGTGGGTCATGCGCGGGACGTCGTAGCCGGCATCGAACACGACCGGGATGTCCCGATCACCAGAGTGCCACCACCGGCCCATCTCGATCAGATCGACGACCAACCTGGCGGACCTGGGTGCGGTGACCTCGGTGACGTCGCTGTCCGGGCCGAGGCTGACGGCGTCCAGGAGCTGGCACCAGGACGTCCGGCCCGATTCCAGGGCGGTGATGAACAAGTACGGCCAACCGGGTATGGGCTGGTCCGGGGACCGTCCGCTGCGGTCGTAGACGTGGCGCAACAGGCGGTCGGTGCTGGTGGGAGCGTCGGGGCGGAGTCAGTTGCTGACTGCGAGTACCAGGCGGCTGTCGGCGGTGGCGTGGGCATGGGCATGCCAGCCTGCACCTGCCGCAGCCGGGGCACGTCGACGTTCCCGTTGTTCACGGCGTCGTACATCGCGCCGTGCCCGCGCCGGTGCTCGGCCACCAACGTCGGGCCCACCGACGCCCTCACCGGCCTGTCCGCACACAGCAACGCATCCGCGAGGCCGAACAGTCCGCCCCCGCGAGCGGTCAGACAGTCGAACAAGTCCTCCCCGAAGCGTGACGCTTTCGCGACTGTTTCCCCTGGAACATGATCAGGCAGTGGACTCACCTTCACGCGCTTCGTCGTGGTCACGTGCAGCCTTGGTTGAACATGATCAGACGAGAGCCGGCTCAGTGTTCGGCGAACATCCAGATGAGCGGCCTAATACTGCAACGGTGCTTGCCGTGACTGATGGCCAGGTCGGTCGTGGTGTGGTCATGGGTGGGGACCTTGCTGATGCCAGGTTGTGGGCGCGTGAACTGGATGCGGTGCATGAGCGGTTCGTGCACCGTTTCAGCAGGTCGGAGCCGCGTGAGTCGGCGCTTGCCTATATGCGGGGGCTGATCGCGCCGTTGCAGCGGAAGAACGGCTGGACGCTGGCGGAGGAGGCCGGCCATGCGGGTCCGGACCGTATCCAGCGGATGCTGAACCGGATCGAGTGGGACGCCGATGAGGTGCTCGATGACGTGCGCCAGTACGTGATCGACAACCTCGCCGACCGGGATGCCGTCCTGGCCGTGGACGACACCGGCTTTCTGAAGAAGGGGACGCGGTCTGCCGGGGTGCAGCGGCAGTACTCCGGCACTGCCGGGCGGACGGAGAACTGCCAGGTCGGCGTCTTCCTCGCCTATGCGACCGGCCGTGGGCGGACACTGATCGACCGGCGTCTGTATCTGCCTACGTCCTGGACCGACGACCGTAAGCGGTGCCGTCGGGCCGGCATCGGCGACGAGGTCGGCTTCGAGACGAAGGTGGCCATGGCCAAGGCGATGGTCCGTCGCTCCATCGCGGACAGGATCCCGTTTCGGTGGGTGACCGCGGATGCGGCCTACGGCTTCTCCAAAGGCTGGCGCTCGGAGCTGGAGCGGGCGGACGTCTTCCACGTCATGGCCACCACCCGGCACGACACCGTGGTCACCCGCTGGGCCATCGACCATCCCGTGCACGACCTGTTTCCCGGCATGCCGCGGCAGAAGTGGAAGCGCCGTTCCTGCGGGCAGCGGGGCTCACGGCCTGCGGATCTACGACTGGGCACGGGTCGAGGTGCGGCCCTGGCACCGCGAGGACCGCCGACACGGGGTGCTCGCCCGCCGCAGCGTCACCCGCCCGCAGGAGATCTCTTACTACATCGCCTACTGCCCCGCCGAGACCACGCTTGATGAGCCGATCCGCATCGCGGGCAGCCGTTGGGCGATCGAGGAGTGTTTCCAGAGCGCGAAGCAGAAATGCGGCCTGGACGACTACCAGGTCCGCCGCTACCCGGGCTGGCACCGCCACATGACTCTCGCCATGGCCGCTCACGCCTGCCTGACCGTCCTGCGAGCCCGCGAGCTGGACACGGGCAAAGCAGAAACGGATCCTCTCAGCTCGTCCACCTCAGCCTCGCCGAGATACGACGGCTGATCACCCGCCTCACCGACCGCCGACCCACACCCGTCGAGCACATCCTGCACTGGTCGACCTGGCGCCGAAGGCGCCAACACCAGGCCCGCACCAGCCACTACAAACGACGCGGACACAGCCCCTGACCTGGCCACCAGTCACCGCAAGCACCGTTGCAGTATTAGGAGCGGAGCCGGTGCGACAGGCGCGCCACCGACCGCACCGGCGAACAACGCCCGGGTCGCCGCGCCCGCCGCGGACCGGCGCGGACGGCCGGCTCTGACCGTGGGGTGGCCTTCTGCCCGTAGTCCTCCGAAACGACAGGTGCGGACCCGGCGCTCCGGCCGCCGGATCAGGGGCACCGTCCTGTTCGTGGCTTGCTTCGACGACATCCTCTTCCCTGCGACCGGCCGGCCGGTGCCGGCCTTCCTGTGGTCCCCATCTGCTGTCTGCTGATGGCGCGTTGAGACAGCTTCGGACGAACTGCGTATCGATCCACAAGGACATGGGCGCCCACGGACGTGGATCGAGGAGGAACGCCGATGGAACGCGATGGCACCCGATCACAACTGGACTTCGCTCGGGAGCGTGACACCGCGCAGGAGATCCAGGACTCCTTCCAGGCGATCCTGGACGCCCTTGACGCCGCACGCGCCGAGCTCCACGCGGAGGGCCGGAGCCTGCGAACGGCGAGCCCCCCGCGATCCTTCGATCACCACGGCGGAGCGACCGCGAACGGCAGCCGAGCAGTTCCTGTCAAGGTCCCCTCGTCTCCGCCGGCTCCTCCGCCCCCGGCCGTGCATCCGCTGACACAGCGGGTGAGGCGTCCACCTGGGCCCCCAGGCCTGGTACCCGCCCCTCCGCAAGGCGTCCCGCCGACCGTCGTCGATCCGCCGCGAGCCGGCCATGTGCGCCGGCTTCCGCAGGACCCCGTGGTGCAGCCGCTGTGGTCACACGGCGGGCAACAGAGGGTGGGGGAGCAGCCCACCACGAGCGACACAGCCCCAACGCGCCTTGAACCGACGCGCCTTGAACCGACGCGCCTTGAACCGACGCGCCTTGAACCGACGCGCCTTGAACCGACGCGCCTTGAACCGACGCGTCTCGAACCGACGCGCTCCGAGCCGTCGACAGACCGCCCTGTCGTCGGATCTGTACGGGCCGGCGTGCGCCACGCACCCGGCCCGCCCCCGGAGGCCTCCTGGACGGCAGAGCCGGAACATCTCGCACCCCCCACCGCGCCTCCCGGTGCCCCACCCCATCAGGCCCCACCGCGCCCGGACACGGTGCGGATGCCGTTGACGCAAGGAAGCCCAGGACATCGGCGGTTCACCGACCGGCGGCACGTGCGGGTCGCCGGATTCTTCGGGCTGGGTGCCGTGAGCGGACTGCTCCTCGCCTCGTCGCTGCTCACGCACGGGCACTCCGAGCCGCCGCCGCCTGCCTCCGTGGAGGAACCCGAAAGTCCGCTGCCCAGCGATATCGCGCCGCTCCCCGAGATCCCGGGCACCGGCGTACTGCGTGAGGGTGACAGCGGGCACGGGGTGTACGAGTTGCAGGTGCGTCTGCTCCAGATCCCGCAGCTCTACGACGGCGGTGCGATCGACGGCCGCTTCGACGCGGAGGTCCGGCAGGCTGTGGCCAGATTCCAGCAACGGTTCGGCATCCGGGGCGACGAGACCGGCGTGTACGGGGACGACACCCGCTACGCCCTCATGCTGCGCACGAAGTAGTCCTCACCGACTGCGAACCTGACCGAAGAGCGAGCAAGCCTCTGATCGACAAGTACCCCAACCGGTGGTTCGTTAAATCCGGCGGTAGAGGTCAATGCCGTGTCCTGTGGTGACCGCGTCGATCAGGGCCTGGAGCTCGGAGGGCGGGTCCCTGTCCGTCCAGGCTCGCCTCCATCGGGTGAGGGTGACGGCGGGGGTGAGCCAGGAGCGGATGGCCCGTAAGGCCCTGGGTCAGCAAGGCCGTTGGGGCTGGTGGGACGGGGCCGGTCCCCCTCTCTGGCCCCTCGTTGGGGCACGGGTCCGGCGCGGTGGCGTCCAGGGGCCCGGGTGGGGCGAACCACTGGCCCCAGCAGAAGGAGAAGGCGCAGTTGACCAGGGTCTGGTGGCGGCGGATGGCGCGGGCAGAGCGGACTTGGAAGTCGGCCCAGCCGAGTTCGTCCTTGATCTGTTTGTAGTTCTGCTCGATCCACGGCCGCAGTCCGTAGAGGCGGACGATCTCGGCGAGGTCGGCCGGCGGGTGCGCCCTGGTGGTGGCGTGGGGGGCGTCGGGGTGGGGCAGGTTGGTGGCCAGGTACCAGGTGACCTCTCCGGCAGGCCGGCCGGGTCGGTGGTGGCCACGACCAGCCGGCAGGGCGAGTCGGGTCCGTAGCCGCCCACGCGGGCATCGGCGGCCCACCAGGTCTCGGTGTGCCCGTCGCGGAAGTGACGCTCCACAGCCGTCCAGTCGCCGGGACGCTTGGCATCCTTCCAGGTCAGGGCGTGTGCGGCTTCGATGGGGGTGTGCGGCTGGTGGGCCGGGGCCCAGACACCGTTGCGCGGCTTGAGGGCTACTACGTAGGGCAGGCCGGCTTCGCGCAGCGCGAGGTACCAGTCGTCGCTGACGGAGCAGGCGCAGTCGGCGACCACCGCTCGGCAGCGGAAGCCCGCCTCCTTCCCGCGGACCGCGAGGGCAGCAGCCAGCTGCGGCTTGGTGCGGAAAGCCGGATCCGAGCGGCCGCGGGCGAAGTGGTGGGCAGGGGTGTAGGGAATCGCGTGCAGCGGGTAGTACACGCGGCCGTCGGTCCACACGGTGGTCACCGTGACGATGCCGTTGTCGGTTTTGCCCAACCGGCCCAGCCACTGCTTGCCCACGTGCGCGGTGGCTATGCCGTCCTTGCGGTCCCCGGAGTCGTCGATCACGATGACCCCACCGTCGTGCGGAGCCGTCGCCGGCTGCTCGCGCAGCAGTTCAAGCCGCCGGTCGTTGACCTGCTCGACCTCCCAGGGCGACTCGGACAGGAAGAACTGCAGCCGCTGCACCGCTGGCATCCCTGCGCCTTCTACCGGCTCCGCCCCGGCCAGACAGGTGATCGTCTTGTTTCGCTCCCGTGGCGCCAGCAGCCCGGTCAGATACTCGCGAAAGCCCCGCCGCTGGGCGAGACTGAAGAATAGGTCGTCGAACCGGGCCGCGTACTCCTCCAACGGCCCCGGCGCAGGCGGACACGGACGGCGAACGGCCATCTTCAGCCCCCAGCAAGGAAGTTGACTCCTCCCACCGGCCTACGACCGACCGACCTGACGTCAACCCACACCACCGCCGGATTTAACGAACTACCGGTAGGCGGCCAGCCGGTGGACGGCCGGGGCCGTGGACGGCAAGTAGGTGTCGGGGCTGGGCTCGTAGCCCCGGGCGCACGGGTCGCAGCAGCCCTGGGTGCGCAGCGGTATTGGCGGAGTGCACTTGTTCCGTGGGCGCGGTATTCCGGTATGGGCAGCGGCCGGCACCGTGACGACCGAGAAATCTGTTGGTCGCTGTTGCAGCCCGTAGGGGATGCTGCACGCGTGATTGAGCGAGACGCTGCAGTTCGGATCGTTGAAGAAGAGCTGGAACGCGACTATCAGCGTGAACTGGCGGCGGGTCTGAAGCCGATGCGCATGGCTGTGGCGCATGTAGAACAGCACGAGCTGGCCTGGGTGCTCTCCTGGACGTCCGAGGAGTACCTGCGGACCAGGAATCCCGATTTCATGCTCGCCGGGAACGGGCCGTACTTGGTTGATCGCCTCGACGGCAGCCTTCACCAGATCGGAGTCGTCTCCGCAGTAACTGAGGCCTGGGTGGTTGATTACCGAGTCCGCATACGAGGCCAGGCCGTACGAACCGCCGTCGATGATCTACATGAGGAGCTTCGGGCAGTAGCGGCTGCTCGCGGACGGATCCATGCCATGCACACCTTGCGCCAGAGACTCCCGGCGCTGACGCATGCCCAGGTCATCGAGTACGTGACCGCTCTGAGGGACGGCGATCCTCCGATACATCTTGTGGAAGTCGCAAGCAGAGAGCTGATACCACCTGTCGATCCGGTTCTGTCGGTGCGGACCATCCGCGGGCCTGCAGAATGCTGAGTTACCTGGCCTGACAGCTTCCTTTAGGTCTCCTTTCGGCACGCGATGTAGTCGAACCAGTCCCGCTTCGCATATGCGGTCCACCGTGTGGCGTTGCTGATGCTCGTGCCGGTGAGGTCGGCGAGGACGGATGCCGGCAGGTCGGAGGCCAGGGCAAGACGGGCGCTGTTGCGGCTGGCGAGGCCTTCGAAGCCGTGACGCCGGAGCAGTAGGCCGAGGTATTCGGACCGGATGGGTCGCGCGGGTTCCTGGCCAGGGAAGAGCCACGGTGTGGTGCTGGCTGTCCGGTTGAAAGTCCAGCGCTCCGCACTTACTTTCCGCTGCTCAAACAGCAGTTGATCGACTCTGGGCGGCAAACGCAGGCTGTGTCCATCGATGCTGAGTTCCACGGCGTCGCCGCTGACGATTACGTCGTGAGGCCGAGGAGCCGCGTGTAGGGAAAACCGAAGAGCAGTACCAGCTCCCCAACGGTACGGACGATGCCGGGGAGATCCTCTGCCGCGAGGCAGCGGCGCAGTTGCTGAACCCGCTCTTCCTCTTTGATGAACGTCTTGGGTGCGGCGATGCGTGGGGGCGGCACGTTCAGATCTGAGGCGAGGCCGCGGCGCTCGGCCCAGGTGATGAAGGGTCTGACGTCCCCTCGCGTGATGCTGCCTTCGTCGAGCCACCGGTCGAGGTCGAGCTGAGTGAGCTGATCAAGGCTTGTTCCCTGGTCATCGAGCCAGGTCAGCAGTTCGAGTACTCGCCTCAGCGTTGACCTCATTCTGTTCTGCGTAGAGATTCGAGTGGGTCTGCGACGGTTAGCGCGGCGGACCCGATGCAGGAGGTCCCAGTGAGCGAAGGGAGTGACGATCCGGCAATGATGGTCGGGCGCCTGCGCTAGCACGGCCTGGACAACGGCTTCACCGTCACGATCACCGGCTGACCCTCGTCGCGGCGGGAGCGGCCCGGAGGTGCCCCCCCCACCCCCGGCAAAGAATGTGGAGGGCCGGACTGAAGGAGATAGAGGGAGACCCCCACGTTGCGAGACGCGCTCACG
>NZ_JBEYYR010000012.1:0-229939 GCF_040645635.1 Streptomyces sp. NPDC046727 | reverse complement strand
GCGGTGACCTCGACCTTGCCGGTCGTACGGTCCTGGACCGGCTGGTTGATGCCCCGGTGGCCGTACTTCAGCTTGTACGTGCCGAAGCCCAGCGCGCGGCCGAGGATCTGGTTGCCGAAGCAGATGCCGAACAGGGGCGTCTTGCGCTCCAGGACGGCCGTCATGAGGGCGACAGGGCCGTCGGCCGTGGCCGGGTCGCCGGGGCCGTTCGAGAAGAACACGCCGTCCGGGTTGACGGCGTAGACGTCGTCGGCGGATGCCGTCGCCGGGAGCACGTGCACCTCGATGCCGCGCTCGGCCATCCGGTGCGGGGTCATACCCTTGATGCCCAGGTCGATCGCAGCTACCGTGAACCGCTTCTCACCGATCGCCGGGACGACGTACGCCTCCTTGGTCGCGACCTCCTCGTACAGGCTCGCGCCCTTCATGTGCGGCTGGGCCTGCACCCGCTCCAGCAGCTCCGCCTCGGCCGCGATCGCCTCGCCGGAGAAGACGCCGGCGCGCATCGAGCCACGCTCGCGCAGGTGGCGGGTCAGGGCGCGGGTGTCGATGCCGGAGATGCCGACCACGCCCTGGCGCTCCAGCTCCTCGTCCAGGGAGCGCTTGGCCCGCCAGTTGGACGGCACGCGCGCGGGGTCGCGCACGACGTAGCCCGAGACCCAGATGCGACCCGACTCGTCGTCCTCGTCGTTCCAGCCCGTGTTGCCGATCTGCGGGGCCGTCGCCACCACGATCTGACGGTCGTACGACGGGTCGGTCAGGGTCTCCTGGTAGCCGGTCATACCGGTGGAGAACACGGCCTCGCCGAAGGTCTCCCCCACGGCCCCGTAGGCGCGACCGCGGAAGATGCGGCCGTCCTCCAGGACGAGTACGGCGGGAACCTTGGCAGCTCCCCTGGTGGAGGTCGTCATCGTGCGCCTTCCGTGTTGTTGATCATCTGATTCAGGGTGTCGACCCATTCGGTGTGCTCGGCCGCGTGGTCGGAGCGGAAGCCGGAGTCGATCTGCTTGTCGCCGTGCTCCCAGGTCACCACCAGCAGTCCGCCCTCGGTGAGGACCTTGCCGGCGATGCCCTTGTCCAGCCGGGCTCCGCGCAGTGCGGCCGTCGGGACGAAGAAGTCGGTCGCTCCGGGGCGCTCGACCTCCAGGCCCGCGTCGGTCAGGGTGAGCTCGGCCCGGCTGCGGGTGCCCAGGCCGTGGGCCACGATGCGGTCCAGCCACTGCCCGGCGGTGGTGGAGCCGTGGTAGCGGCCGCTCATGCTCAGTCTGGCCGGGCCGGTCTCCTCCGGCGCGCTGGGCAGCGCCGGCAGGTCGCCCTGAAGGGTGCCGCGCCACTTCCAGCCCTCGCGCATCAGCCAGTAGACCAGCGCGATGAAGAGGGCCAGTCCGACGAGCCAGCCGATGCGGGCCCCCCAGTTGGTGACCTCGGCCGACTTCTCCGCCTCGGCCAGCAGGATTACAGGTGTCACGTGAGCTTCCCGTCGACGAGCGTGGCCTTGCCCCGCAGCCACGTGTGCGTCACACGGCCCGGCAGCTCACGCCCCTCGTACGGGGTGTTGCGGCTGCGCGAGGCGAAGCCCGCGGGGTCCACCTGGCCACGGTATTCCGTGTCGACCAGGGTGAGGTTGGCGGGCTCACCAGCCGAGACGGGACGGCCGTGACCGGTGGCCTGTCCGATCTGCGCGGGCTTGACGGACATCCGGTCGGCGACGCCGGCCCAGTCCAGCAGGCCCGTGTCGACCATGGTCTCCTGGACCACTGACAACGCGGTCTCCAGGCCGACCATGCCCATGGCGGCCGCGGCCCACTCGCAGTCCTTGTCCTCGTGCGGGTGCGGGGCGTGGTCGGTGGCGACGATGTCGATCGTGCCGTCGGCGAGCGCCTCGCGCAGGGCCAGCACGTCGCGCTCGGTGCGCAGCGGCGGGTTGACCTTGTAGACGGGGTTGTAGGTGCGCACCAGCTCGTCGGTGAGGAGCAGGTGGTGCGGGGTGACCTCGGCGGTCACCCGGATGCCGCGGGACTTGGCCCAGCGGACGATCTCGACGGAGCCGGCGGTCGACAGGTGGCAGATGTGGACGCGGGAGCCGACGTGCTCGGCGAGCAGCACGTCCCGCGCGATGATCGACTCCTCGGCGACGGCCGGCCAGCCGCCCAGGCCCAGCTCGGCGGAGACGACGCCCTCGTTCATCTGGGCGCCCTCGGTGAGGCGCGGCTCCTGCGCGTGCTGGGCGACGACACCGCCGAAGGCCTTCACGTACTCCAGCGCGCGGCGCATGATCACGGCGTCGTCCACGCACTTGCCGTCGTCGGAGAAGACGGTGACGCCGGCGGCGGACTCGTGCATGGCACCCAGCTCGGCGAGCTTCCTGCCCTCCAGGCCGACGGTGACGGCGCCGATGGGCTGGACGTCGCAGTAGCCGTGCTCCCGGCCGAGCCGGTAGACCTGCTCGACCACACCGGCGGTGTCGGCGACCGGGAAGGTGTTGGCCATGGCGAACACGGCCGTGTAGCCGCCGCTCGCCGCCGCGCGGGTGCCGGTGAGCACGGTCTCGGAGTCCTCGCGGCCCGGCTCGCGCAGGTGGGTGTGCAGGTCGACCAGGCCCGGCAGCAGCACCTTCCCGGCGGCCTCGACGACCTCCGCGCCCTCGGCGCTGAGGTCCGTGCCGACCTCGGCGATCGTCTCGCCGTCGATCAGGACGTCCTGCGGCTCGCCGCCGAGCACCTTCGCACCACGGATCAGGATCTTGCTCATGGGTCTTACTTCTCCTCAGTGCGGGTCTGGGCGGGTTCGTTGCCGCCGAGCAGCAGGTACAGGACGGCCATCCGGATGGAGACTCCGTTGGCGACCTGCTCGACGGCGGTGCAGCGGTCGGAGTCGGCGACCTCGGCGGTGATCTCCATGCCGCGCACCATCGGGCCGGGGTGCATCACGATGGCGTGCTCGGGCAGCTTGGCCATGCGGTCGCCGTCTAGGCCGTAGCGCCGCGAGTACTCGCGCTCGGTCGGGAAGAAGGCCGCGTTCATGCGCTCGCGCTGGACGCGGAGCATCATCACGGCGTCGCACTTGGGCAGCGTGCTGTCGAGGTCGTACGAGACCGCGCACGGCCAGGACTCGACGCCGACCGGCACCAGGGTGGGCGGGGCGACGAGGGTGACCTCGGCGCCGAGGGTGTGCAGCAGGTCGACGTTGGAACGGGCGACCCGGCTGTGCAGGACGTCGCCGACGATCGTGATCCGCCTGCCGGACAGGTCCTGACCGAGCCCGGCGTCGCGGCCGATCAGCCGGCGGCGCATGGTGAAGGCGTCCAGCAGCGCCTGGGTGGGGTGCTGGTGGGTGCCGTCGCCGGCGTTGATGACGGCCGCGTCGATCCAGCCGGAGTTGGCGAGCCGGTACGGGGCTCCGGAGGCGCCGTGCCGGATGACGACGGCGTCGACGCCCATGGCCTCCAGGGTCTGCGCGGTGTCCTTCAGGGACTCGCCCTTGGAGACGCTCGACCCCTTGGCGGTGAAGTTGATGACGTCCGCGGACAGGCGCTTCTCGGCGGCCTCGAAGGAGATACGCGTGCGCGTGGAGTCCTCGAAGAAGAGGTTGACGATCGTGCGGCCGCGCAGGGTCGGCAGCTTCTTGATCGGCCGGTCGGCGACCCGGGACATCTCCTCGGCGGTGTCGAGGATCAGGACGGCGTCGTCGCGGGTGAGGTCGGCGGCCGAGATGAGATGACGCTGCATCTGTCAGGCTCCGTAAGGCAGTTCAAACGGGAGATTTAGGGCAGACGGGCGCATGCGGTGGCACGCCGGGGGGCGGCCTTGCGCCTGACTTGCTACTGAGCGGCCGGCTTCACACCGAGCAGCACGGTGTCGCGACCGTCCTCCTCGGCGAGCTGGACCTTGACCGTCTCCCGCAGCGACGTGGGGAGGTTCTTGCCGACATAGTCGGCACGGATGGGCAGTTCGCGGTGGCCGCGGTCGACCAGGACCGCGAGCTGCACCGCGCGCGGGCGCCCGATGTCGTTCAGGGCGTCGAGGGCGGCGCGGATGGTGCGCCCGGAGAAGAGCACGTCGTCGACGAGGACGACCAGCCGGCCGTCGATGCCGTCACCGGGGATGTCGGTGCGGGCCAGCGCACGCGGCGGGTGCATGCGCAGGTCGTCGCGGTACATGGTGATGTCGAGCGAGCCGACGGGGACCTTGCGGTCGGTGATCTGCTCCAGCTTGACGGCGAGCCGCTGGGCGAGGAAGACGCCCCGGGTCGGAATGCCGAGGAGCACCACGTCGTCGGCGCCCTTGGCGCGCTCGACGATCTCGTGGGCGATGCGGGTCAGTACCCGCGCGATGTCGGGGCCCTCGAGAACGGGCCGCGCATCGGACGCTTGCGAACGCGCAGGCGTGTCGTGCTTGTCCATACGAAACGGACCTCCTTCTCCGCCTCACGGGACGGACCTTAAAGGACGTCGGAATTGCGCCATCCACCGTAGCAGGTCACCGGGCGGGCCCCTGTCACCCCCTTGGCGCAGTCGGCCATCGCTACCACGGAAGAGTCGGTGTGGACCATTCGGCTTGACGCACAAGAGTCACGCTGCGTAACCTCACAGTGAGTTACCAGCCGCGCGGCGGGAAGACAGCCGGCCGCGTCGACACAGTGTCCGGGGAGCTATATGTCCAGCGAATACGCCAAACAGCTCGGGGCCAAGCTCCGGGCCATCCGCACCCAGCAGGGCCTTTCCCTCCACGGTGTCGAGGAGAAGTCCCAGGGTCGCTGGAAGGCCGTGGTGGTCGGTTCGTACGAGCGTGGCGACCGAGCCGTGACCGTGCAGCGTCTGGCCGAGCTGGCCGATTTCTATGGCGTTCCTGTGCAGGAGCTGCTGCCGGGCACCACCCCGGGCGGCGCCGCCGAGCCGCCGCCGAAGCTGGTCCTGGACCTGGAGCGGCTGGCCACGGTGCCGGCCGAGAAGGCGGGCCCCCTGCAGCGCTACGCGGCGACGATCCAGTCCCAGCGCGGTGACTACAACGGCAAGGTCCTCTCCATCCGCCAGGACGACCTGCGCACGCTCGCCGTCATCTACGACCAGTCCCCCTCGGTCCTCACCGAGCAGCTGATCAGCTGGGGCGTCCTGGACGCCGACGCGCGCCGCGCGGTGGCCACGCACGAAGAGGCGTAACCGCCTCACAGCCTCAGCAGAAACGTGCCGCCGGGGTGGCCGGACCTGTACGGGTTCCGGCCACCCCGGCGGTGTTTTCAGCGGTGCACGCGAGAACGCCGGAGAGCCCGCAGCACAGGCATGCTGCGGGCTCTCCGGCGTGTGTCGTACCGGCTTACGCCTCGCGGCGCAGCGTCGGCTTCAGCTCCTTGAGCCGACCGAGCAGACCGTTCACGAACGACGGCGACTCGTCGGTCGAGAACTCCTTCGCCAGCTGCACCATCTCGTCCAGGACGACGGCGTCCGGGGTCTCGTCGACCCAGATCAGCTCGTACGCGCCCAGCCGCAGGATGTTGCGGTCGACGACCGGCATACGGTCGAGCGTCCACCCCACCGCGTACTGGGCGATCAGCTCGTCGATCCGCGTCGCGTGCTCGGCGTAGCCCTCGACCAGCTGCATCGTGTACTCGCTGACCGGCGGCTGGCGCGTGTCGGACCGGGACAGCCGGATCCAGTCCGCGAGGACCGTCAGGACGTCGGCGCCGCGCTGGTCGCCCTCGAAGAGGATCTGGAAGGCGCGCTTGCGGGCCGTGTTGCGGGCAGCCACGGTTAGCTGTTCACCCGGCCGAGGTAGTCGCTGGTACGGGTGTCGACCTTGATCTTCTCACCGGTGGTGATGAAGAGCGGGACCTGGATCTGGTGGCCGGTCTCCAGGGTGGCGGGCTTGGTGCCACCGGTGGAGCGGTCGCCCTGGACACCCGGCTCGGTCTCCTGGATGGTCAGCTCGACGGCGGCCGGCAGCTCGACGAAGAGCACCTCGCCCTCGTGCCGGGCAACGGTGGCCTCGAAGCCCTCGATCAGGAAGTTCGCGGCGTCGCCGACGGTCTTCCGGTCGATGTGCAGCTGGTCGTAGGTCTCCATGTCCATGAAGACGAAGTACTCGCCGTCCATGTACGAGAACTGCATGTCGCGCTTGTCGACAGTGGCGGTCTCGACCTTGACGCCGGCGTTGAAGGTCTTGTCGACCACCTTGCCGGACAGCACGTTCTTCAGCTTGGTGCGCACGAAGGCCGGGCCCTTGCCGGGCTTGACGTGCTGGAACTCGACGACGGACCAGAGCTGGCCGCCTTCGAGCTTGAGCACCATGCCGTTCTTGAGGTCGTTCGTGGAAGCCACGGTTGCGGAATCTCCTGGACTGACGTACGACCCCGGTGCACGCCACTGCCTAGAGGGCGAGCAGCTCCTTGGTCGTGATGGTGAGTAGCTCGGGTCCGCCGTCCGCCTCGGGGCGCACGACGAGCGTGTCATCGATCCGGACACCGCCCCGGCCCGGGAGGTGGACCCCCGGTTCGACGGTGACCGGCACGCAAGCGTCCAGTTTACCCATGGCCGCGGGCGCCAACTGCGGGTCCTCGTCGATTTCGAGTCCGACACCGTGTCCGGTGAGCGGTTGCAGGGCTTCCGCATAGCCCGCGGAGTCCAGCACCTGACGTGCCGCGCGGTCGACGTCACGGTAGGCGGCGCCGGGTGCCAGGAACTCGCGTCCGGCGCGCTGGGCGGCGAAGACCAGGTCGTACAGCTCGATCTGCCAGTCGGCGGGCGAGGTGCCGATGACGAAGGTACGGCCGATCTCGCAGCGGTAGCCGCGGTAGGTGGCGCCCAGGCAGACGGAGAGGAAGTCGCCCTCCTCCACGCGCCGGTCGGTGGGGCGGTGGCCGCGGCGGCCGGCGTGCGGTCCGGTGGCCACGGAGGTGGGGAACGCCGGGCCGTCGGCCCCGTGGTCGACCAGGCGGCGCTCCAGTTCCAGCGCGAGGTGCCGTTCGGTGCGGCCCACCAGGATGGACTCCAGCAGCTCACCGAGGGCCTGGTCGGCGATCTCGGCGCCGATGCGGAGGCAGGAGATCTCCTCCTCGTCCTTGACCACCCTGAGCTGCTCGACGGCTCCCCCGAGGTCGGCGAGGCGGAGCCTCGGGGCGACGGAGCCGAGGGCTCGGTGGCGGGCCACGGTGAGGTGGTGCTCCTCGACGGCCAGGGAGTCGGCACCCTGGGCCGCGCCGAGGCCGGCCGCGGCGACCGCGGGGTCGCCACCGGGTGCGGGCAGGACGTGCAGGCGCAGGTTCTCGTCGGGTCGGCCCTCGTGCGGACGGTCCTCGGGCGAGCCGGCACAGACGAGCACGTCCTCGCGCTTGCCGAGGAGCAGGACGGAGCCCCGAGGGGCTGCGGCGGCGAGGTAGCGCACGTTGGCGGGGCGGGTGACGAGCGCTGCCGCGGTGCCGGCCGCGTTGAAGTGTTCTTTCAGCCGGGATCGGCGGTTCGCGTACACCTCTGACATGAGATGAGCGTAGGAGGTTTGTGCCGATTGTGCCGTTTTGTGGGGGCCGAGTGGGGTCTGTGGGGCCCACGGGCCCCGGTCACCAGCTCGGGGGGCTCGCTATCGCCCTCGCCAGAACCTCGTCCAGGACCCTCGCCGTCCCGGGGACGTCCAGCTGGGAGTTGTCGACGATCGGGAGGCCCGAGCCGTACCACCCGGCCATGCGGCCGTGGATGCGGGCCACCTCCTCGTCGGTGAGGCGGCGGTTGCCGGTGCGTTCGGCGTTGCGCTGCAGGACGATGTCCAGGCCCGGGAGCAGGACCACCGGGAGCAGTCCGGGGCCCACGTGCCGCTTCCAGCCGCCGAGGCCCACGGCCGGGCGGTCCGGGAAGACGGCGTCGTCCAGGATGCAGGAGATGCCGTTGGCCAGGAAGTTGCGGGCGGCGAAGCCGCAGGTGCGGCGGGCCAGGCGGTACTGGGCCTCCGAGCTGTCGTTCCAGCCGGACTGGGGGTCGGCGAAGCCCGAGCGGACCCATTCGCGGACGTCGTCCAGGCTGATGTGGGCCGTGGGGACGCGACGGTGGTCCGCCCAGTACTTGGCGACGCTGGTCTTGCCCGCGCCCGCCGGGCCGATGAGGAGGACGGCGAGGGTGGTGGCCGTCGGGTCCGGGACCGTGATCGCGGCGGGCTGTGCCGCGGGCGCGCCGACGGGGCCGCCGGGTGGCAGCGGCACGTGCCCGGTGATATCGGGGGCCGGCGGGCCGGAGGTGTGCTGCGGGGGCGGGGGTGGCGGCAGCGGGCCGGAGGCGGCCGGGGGCTGCTGCGGGGCCGGCGGCACGGGGCCCGACGGGGCCGGGAAACCGGGGGCCGGGGGAACGGGGGCGGGCCCGTGGGAAGCGCCCGGGTGCGGGCCCGGGTGGTGTGCGGCCGACGCCCAGCCGGCGTGCGGCCCCTGCCCCGGCTGGTGGGGCGGCGGCAGCGGAGACCCCACTGCGTGCTGCATCCGTTGCCACTCCGTCTCGTACAGACTGTTCGCGCTGGCGGCGGGGCCTGGCCCGCTCGCTACCGAACGGTACCGTCCCCGGCCGTCGTTTGGTGAAACGGCCGGGGGCGGTCCGAAGTGCCCGGTCGGCAAGGGAAATCGGACGTGCGGAGCAGTCCTGGACTTACTGGCCGACTTCGCCGTAGGCGGCGAGGAGGACGGCCGGGTCCGGGCCTTCCAGGACGGTCGGCTTGGCCAGACCGTCCAGCACGATGAAGCGCAGCAGGTCCCCGCGGGACTTCTTGTCGACCTTCATCGTCTCCAGCAGCCGGGGCCACTGGTCGTAGCGGTAGTGCAGCGGCAGGCCGACGGATTCGAGGATGCTGCGGTGCCGGTCGGCCGTCGCGTCGTCCAGGCGGCCCGCGAGCCGGCCGAGTTCGGCGGCGAAGTGCATGCCGACCGCGACCGCGGCACCGTGCCGCCACTTGTACCGCTCGTTCTTCTCGATCGCGTGGCCGAGCGTGTGGCCGTAGTTGAGGATCTCCCGCAGCCCGGACTCCTTCAGGTCCGAGGAGACCACCCCGGCCTTGACCCGGATCGACCGCTCGATCAGCTCGGCGGTGTGCGGGCCTTCCGGCGTGCGCGCCGCGGCCGGGTCGGCCTCGATCAGGTCCAGGATCACCGGGTCCGCGATGAACCCGGCCTTGATGACCTCCGCGAGCCCGGAGACGTAGTCGTGCACGGGGAGGGAGTCCAGCGCGGCCAGGTCGCACAGCACCCCGGCCGGCGGGTGGAAGGAACCGACCAGGTTCTTGCCCTCGGCCGTGTTGATGCCGGTCTTGCCGCCGACCGCCGCGTCCACCATGGCCAGCACGGTGGTCGGGATCGCGATCCAGCGCACCCCGCGCAGCCAGGTCGCCGCGACGAACCCGGCCAGGTCCGTGGTCGAGCCGCCGCCGACCCCGACGATGACATCGGTGCGGGTGAACCCGGACTGGCCCAGCGCCTTCCAGCAGTACGCGGCGACCTCGGCGGTCTTGGCCTCCTCCGCGTTGGGCACCTGGATCGCCACGGCCTCGTAGCCCTGCCCGCCCAGATCCGCGCGCAACGCCTCACCGGTCTCGGCCAGCGCCTCCGGATGGATCACCGCGACCCGCCGGGCCCGCGACCCGATCAACCCGCCCAACTCACCCAACAGCTGCCGGCCGACCAGCACCTCGTACGGGTCGGTGCCCGCGGTGCCGGCGACCTGGATCCGGGTGACTGCCTCGCTCATCCTTGCTTCAACTCCAGTGCGTCCAGCGCCGCCTGCGTGACCTCTTCGGGGGTGCGCCCGTCCGTCGCCACGACGGCGGTGGCGACCTCCTCGTAGAGATGCCGGCGCGCCTCCATCAGCTCGCGCCACTGCTTGCGCGGATTGACCGCGAGCAGCGGGCGGGCCACGTTCAGACCGGTGCGCCTGACGGCCTCCTCGACCTCCATCGACAGGTAGACCACCCGCTGCCCGGCCAGCAGCTCCCGCGTCTCGGCGTCCAGCACCGCCCCGCCGCCCAGCGCGACGACGCCCGCGTGCTCGGCCAGCGCGGCCCGCACGGCGGCCTTCTCCTTCGCGCGGAACGCGGGCTCGCCCTCGTCCACGAAGATCTCGGCGATGGTGCGGCCCTCGGCGGCCACGATGTCCTCGTCGGTGTCCCGGTAGCCGACGCCCAGGTGCTCGGCGAGCAGTCGCCCGACGGTGGACTTGCCCACCCCCATCGGGCCGACCAGGACGACGGCCGGCACGACGCTCACCTGATCGCCAGGTTGTCGAGGTACGACCGCACGTTGCGCCGGGTCTCGGCCACCGAGTCGCCGCCGAACTTCTCGGCGACGGCGTCCGCGAGGACGAGCGCCACCATGGCCTCGGCCACGATGCCGGCGGCCGGCACGGCGGACACGTCGGAGCGCTGGTGGTGGGCCTGGGCCGGCTCTCCCGTCGCGACGTCCACGGTCTTGAGGGCCTTCGGGACGGTCGCGATCGGCTTCATCGCGGCCCGCACGCGCAGCAGCTCGCCCGTGGTCAGGCCGCCCTCGGTGCCGCCGGAGCGGCCGGAGACGCGCCGGATGCCCTCGGGCGTGCCGATGATCTCGTCGTGCGCCTGGGAGCCGGGCACCCGGGCCAGCTCGAAGCCGTCGCCGATCTCGACGCCCTTGATCGCCTGGATGCCCATGAGGGCACCGGCCAGCCGGGCGTCCAGCTTGCGGTCCCAGTGCACGTGCGATCCGAGGCCGACGGGGACGCCGTAGGCGAGGACCTCGACCACACCGCCGAGCGTGTCGCCGTCCTTGTGCGCCTGGTCGACCTCCGCGACCATCGCCTTCGACGTGTCCGCGTCGAGGCAGCGCAGCGGGTCGGCGTCCAGCTTCTCGACGTCGGCCGGGGTGGGGTACACCCCCTGCGGGGCCTTCACGGAGCACAGCTCGACGACGTGCGAGACGATCTCGATGCCGGTCGTCTCCTTCAGGTACGACCGGGCGACCGCGCCGAGCGCCACCCGGGCGGCGGTCTCGCGGGCCGAGGCGCGCTCCAGGATCGGGCGGGCCTCGTCGAAGCCGTACTTCTGCATGCCCGCCAGGTCGGCGTGCCCGGGGCGCGGGCGGGTCAGCGGCGCGTTACGAGCCAGGCCGGCGAGGATCTCGGGATCCACCGGGTCGGCCGCCATGACCTGCTCCCACTTCGGCCACTCGGTGTTGCCCACCATGACCGCCACCGGAGAGCCCAGGGTCAGACCGTGCCGGACACCGCCCAGGAACGTGACCTCGTCCTGCTCGAACTTCATCCGCGCACCGCGGCCATAGCCGAGCCGCCGCCGCGCCAGGTGATCCGCCACCATCTCCGTGGTGATCGGCACGCCGGCGGGAAGACCCTCCAGCGTCGCGACAAGTGCGGGACCGTGGGACTCCCCCGCGGTCAGCCAACGCAGCCTGCTCAACGGTGCTCCTCAGTGCTCGCGCCCGGTACTGCCCTGCGTACGCGCGTCCTCGCGTACGGCGACGGCGTCACCGGGTGCGCGACCCCGGTACGCCACCTCCGATCCTCCCACGTCCGGGGGCGAGATCCGGCCGCCGGTCCAGCAGGCGGACGCGCGCGGGGCGTCAGCGGGCCGCGAGCGCCTTCTCGCCGGCGTGGCGCATGGCGTCGAGCGGTCCCGGGGCGTGACCGGTCATCTGCTCGAACTGGAGCACTGCCTGGTGGACGAGCAGGTCGAGGCCGCTGACCACGGCGCCGCCGAACATGGACCAGCGGGCGGCCAGCTCGGTGGGCCAGGGGTCGTAGAGCACGTCGAAGAGGGTGGCGGGGCGTTCGGGTACGGCGGCGGCGAGGGCGTCGGTCGTGCCGGCGGGCGTGGTGGCGATCACCAGCGGGGCGCGCAGCGCCTGGGCGGCATCGGCCCAGTCCGCGGTACGGACCTCCACGTCGAGCCGTTCGCCCCACTGCCGCATCTCGGCGGCGCGGGCCTCGCTGCGGACGTAGGCGACGACCTCCCCGGAGCAGACCCGGGCCAGCGCGGCGAGCGCGGAGGAGGCGGTGGCTCCGGCGCCGAGGACGGCGGCGGAGTCGACCTGCTCGATGCCGTGCTCGCGCAGCGCGGCCACCATGCCCGGGATGTCGGTGTTGTCGCCGATCCGGCGTCCGTCCTCGGTGAGGACGAGCGTGTTGACGGCGTCGACCGAGGCGGCCGTGTCGCTGATCTCGTCCAGCAGCGGGATGACCGCCCGCTTCAGCGGCATGGTCAGCGACAGCCCCGCCCACTGTGGCCCGAGCTTGTCCAGGAAGCCGGGCAGGGCGGCCTCGTCGACGTCGAAGCTGTCGTACGACCAGTCGGTGAGCCCGGCCGCCTCGTACGCGGCGCGGTGCAGCACCGGGGAGAGGGAGTGGGCGATCGGCGAACCGAGCACGGCGGCACGGCGGGCGTCAGTTGCCCGAGCTGGCATTGAACTTGTCCTTGAGCTCTTGGAATTCGGCGTAGGTCTTGGCGAACTCGGTGTTGCTGGTGCCGTCGGTCGCCACGAAGTAGATCCAGCCGTCGTGCGTCGGATTCAGCGTCGCCTTCAGCGCGTCCTCGCCGGGGTTGCCGATCGGGCCGGGCGGAAGTCCCTTGTGGGTGTACGTGTTGTACGGGCTCTGGTTGCTGTTGATCTCCTTCTCGGAGATGTGGATGTTGCTCGTGCCCTTGAGGTAGTTGTAGGTCGAGTCGAACTGCAGCAGCCGGTTGGTCTCGGTGTTGGTGGGCTTGAGGCGGTTGTAGACCACCTCCGCCATCTTCCGGAAGTCGTCGTGCGTCTTGCCCTCGGCCTGGACCAGGCTCGCGACCGTGACGAGCTCGAACGCGTTCTTCAGGCCGAGCGCCTTGGCCTTGCCGTCGAGGCCGTAGGCGGTGTACCTCTGCTTGGCCTGGGTGACCATCTGCTTGAGGACGGCTTCGGGCTTCATGCCCTTGGCGGCCGGATACGTGGCCGGCCAGAGGAAGCCCTCCAGCGGGTCCTGGATGTCGCCGCTGTTCTGCGCCCAGCTCGGCACACCGAGGCTCTTGTATTCCGCCTTGGCGACCTTCTTGGTGGCGCCGGCGGGAAGACCGAGTTGTTTGTCGATGGCCTGGTAGACCAGGGCATTGCGCTCGCCCGGTTTGACGAGGACATTGCTCTGGCTCTGCGGGTCGAGCATCAGGGTCACGGCGCTGGCGGCGGACATCTCCTTCTTCAGGAGATACGCCCCGGCCTGGATCTGGTCGCCCTTGGGGTTCACGCCCTGCGCGTGCACGAACGCCTCGGCGCTCTTGACGACCCCGGCCTCCTTCAGGCGGCGGCCGATCTCCCAGCCGCCCGCGCCCTTGGGGATCTCGACGGTCACCGACTGGCTGGTGCCGTCGCCCGCGTAGTCCGGAGCCGTGCCGAAACGATTTTGGTAGAACGTGTAGCCAAAATATCCGACTCCGGCGAGGCCGCCGCCGAAGACCAGGACGACCACCATGCAGGCACAGCCGGTGCGCCGCTTCTTGCTCTTGACGGGCTTCTTGCCCTTGCCGCGCCGCTCACGGCGGCTCTGGAGCTCGTGCTCCTCGTCGTCCTCGTCGCCGCCCTGCGTGAGGAAGGCGTTCTCCTCCTCGTCCGGCGCCTGCGGCTCCGGCTCCGGTTCGGGCCGCCTGCGGCCGGGCGGCTCCGGCGGCGGGTAGGCGTCCTCGGTGCCGTAGAAGTCGGGCTGCTCCGCGCCGTAGGCGACGGGCTGCTGGCCGTACGGATCGCCGGGGTCGGCGGCGTACGGCACATGGCCGTGGGTGCCGGTCGCGTCCCAGCCGCCCTGGTGGACCTGCTGCTGGGTGTGACCGGCGAACTGCTGACCGAACGGGGGCTGACCGGTTCCGTCGTAGTACGGGGGCTGCTGCCCGCCGTACCCGGGCTGCTGCTCCTGGCTCCAGTCGCCGTACTGCGACGCCTGCGGATAGTGCTGTGACCGGCCGCCGTAAGGGGACTGCTGACCCGCCTGGGCCTGCTGTCCTTCCCATCCGCCGTCCCCGTGCAACGGGTCCTCCGGATGCCACGGTTCGGAGCCTTGGCCCCGGCCATACTCAGTCATCGATCCCCTAGAGCCGCGAGGCCGACGGGCGCGCGGCCGGTGGGCCGGCTTCCGTTCCGCCTCTTGCTGTGCGCCGGCTGTTCGAACACCGGCGCATCGCGCGGAACGTTACCGTATCGCGATCAGATGACCACTTCGACGCCCTCGCCGGGTGCTTTACCTGACACCCGTTCGGATTCGAGGGCCTGCTGCAGAATGATGACGGCCGCCGCCTGGTCGATGACCGCGCGGCCCTTCTTCGACTTCACGCCCGAGGCGCGCAGCCCCTGACTGGCCGTCACCGTCGTCATCCGCTCGTCGACCAGGCGCACCGGCACCGGGGCGATGCCCTTGGCCAGCTCCCGGGCGAAGGCGCGGACCTTGGCCGCGGCCGGGCCCTCGCCCCCCTTGAGGGAGCGAGGGAGACCGACGACGACCTCGATCGGTTCGTACTCCTCCACCAGTTGGCGCAACCGGCGGTGAGCGGCGGGGATGTCCCGGCCGGGGACGGTCTCCACCGGGGTGGCGAGGATCCCGTCGGGGTCGCACGAGGCGACCCCGATCCGGGCGTCCCCGACGTCGATCGCGAGCCGACGTCCTCTGCGCATCGCTACGACCTACTTCGCCGTCTCGGCGACGAGCCGCTCGACGGCCTCGACGGCCTCACCGACGGCGGCCGGGTTCTGGCCGCCGCCCTGGGCGACGTCCGGCTTGCCGCCACCGCCGCCGCCGAGCGTCTTGGCGGCCGTACGGACCAGGTCACCGGCCTTCAGGCCGCGCTCGCGGGCGGCCTCGTTGGTGGCGATGACCGTGAGCGGCTTGCCGTTGTTGACGGTGAAGAGGGCCACGACGGCGGCCCGGCCGCCCTGGATGCGGCCGCGCACGTCGAGGACCAGCTTGCGCAGGTCGTCCGGCGTGGTGCCGTCCGGGACCTGGCCGGTGACGACGGCCACGCCACGGACGTCCTTGGCGGACTCGGCGAGGCCGGCGGCGGCCTGGAGCACCTTCTCGGCGCGGAACTTCTCGATCTCCTTCTCGGCGTCCTTCAGCTTGCCGAGCATCGAGGAGACCTTCTCGGGCAGCTCCTCCGGGCGGCCCTTGAGCAGCTCGGTCAGCTGGTTGACGACCGTGTGCTCGCGGGCGAGGAAGTTGTAGGCGTCCACGCCGACCAGGGCCTCGATACGGCGGACACCCGAGCCGATGGAGGACTCGCCGAGCAGCTTCACCAGGCCCAGCTGGGAGGTGTTGTGCACGTGCGTGCCACCGCACAGCTCCTTGGAGAAGTCGCCGATGGTCACCACGCGGACCCGCTCGCCGTACTTCTCGCCGAACTCGGCGATGGCGCCCTGCTTCTTGGCCTCGTCGATGCCCATGACCTCGGCGTGCACGGAGAGGTCGCGGGAGAGCACCTCGTTGATCTTCTGCTCGACGTCGGTCATCACGGCCGTCGGCACGGCGGCCGGGGAGCCGAAGTCGAAGCGGAAGCGGCCGGGCTGGTTCTCGGAACCGGCCTGGGCGGCCGTCGGGCCGAGGGCGTCACGCAGGGCCTGGTGGGTCAGGTGGGTGGCCGAGTGGGCGCGGGCGATGGCCGTGCGGCGGCGGGCGTCGATGGAGGCGTGGGCCTTGGCACCGACGGTCACCTCGCCGACCTGGACGACGCCCTTGTGGACGTACACGCCCGGGACCGGCTTCTGGCAGTCGCGGACCTCGATGACGGCACCGGAGTCCACCTTGATGCGGCCGGTGTCGCCGATCTGGCCGCCGCCCTCGGCGTAGAACGGGGTGCGGTCGAGCACGATCTCGACCTCGTCGCCCTCGGTGGCGGCCGGGGAGGAGACGCCGTCGACCAGGATGCCGACGATCGTGGTCTCGCCCTCGGTGTCGGTGTAGCCGATGAAGTCGGTCTCGCCGGCGGTGTCGGCGATCTCGCGGTAGGCGCCCATGTCGGCGTGGCCGGTCTTCTTGGCCTGGGCGTCGGCCTTGGCGCGCTCCCGCTGCTCCTTCATCAGGCGGCGGAAGCCCTCCTCGTCCACGGAGAGGCCCTGCTCGGCGGCCATCTCCAGGGTGAGGTCGATCGGGAAGCCCCAGGTGTCGTGGAGCAGGAACGCCTTGTCGCCGGGCAGGATCGTGGAGCCGGCCTGCTTGGTCTCGGTGACGGCCGTGTCGAGGATGTTGGTGCCGGCCTTCAGCGTCTTGAGGAAGGCGTTCTCCTCGGCGAGGGCGACCTTCTCGATGCGCTCGCGGTCGGTGAGCAGCTCGGGGTACTGCTGGCCCATCATCCGGATCACGGTGTCGACCAGGTCGAGCACGACCGGACCGGTGGCCCCCAGGAGCCGCATGTTGCGGATGGCGCGGCGCATGATGCGGCGCAGGACGTAGCCACGGCCCTCGTTGCCGGGGGTGACGCCGTCGCCGATGAGCATGGTGGCCGTACGCATGTGGTCGGTCACGACGCGCAGGGAGACGTCCGAGGCGTGGGAGTCGCCGTAGCGGACGCCGGTCAGCTCGGTGGCCTTGTCGATGACGGCCATGGAGGTGTCGATCTCGTACATGTTCTGCACGCCCTGCAGAATCATGGCGAGCCGCTCCAGGCCGAGGCCCGTGTCGATGTTCTTGCTCGGCAGGTCACCGAGGATCTCGAAGTTGTCCTTGCCGGTGCCCTCGCCGCGCTCGTACTGCATGAAGACGAGGTTCCAGATCTCCACGTACCGCTCGTCGTTGACGGCGGGGCCGCCCTCGACGCCGAACTCGGGGCCGCGGTCGTAGTTGATCTCGGAGCAGGGGCCGCAGGGGCCGGGGACGCCCATGGACCAGAAGTTGTCCTTCATACCCAGGCGCTGGATGCGCTCCTTGGGCACGCCGACGACCTCGTGCCAGATCTGCTCGGCCTCGTCGTCGTCCTGGTAGACGGTGATCCACAGGCGCTCGGGGTCGAGGCCGTAACCGCCCTTGTCCTGGGCGCCGGTGAGCAGCTCCCAGGCGAGCTTGATGGCGCCTTCCTTGAAGTAGTCGCCGAAGGAGAAGTTGCCGCACATCTGGAAGAACGTGCCGTGGCGCGTGGTCTTGCCGACCTCTTCGATGTCGGGCGTGCGCACGCACTTCTGCACGCTGGTGGCGCGCGGGAAGGGCGGCTTGACCTCACCCAGGAAGTAGGGCTTGAAGGGCACCATGCCGGCCGGGACGAGCAGCAGAGTCGGGTCGTCCGCGATGAGCGACGCCGAAGGGACGACGGTGTGCCCGCGCTCCTCGAAGAAGCTCAACCAGCGGCGGCGAATCTCGGCCGACTCCATCAGTGGTCCTCATTCCGGTCGTACGAGTGCATCGGGGATTCGATGTACTTCGGTGTGCTTCGGTTGTTCTCGATGGCGGCGTACCGCCGGGGTGCGGGGAGTTCGGGGTTCTCGTGGATCCCGAGGGCCTCGCCCAGCTCGGCCTCCCGCTGCGCCATGTTGTCGCGGACGTCGAGCGCGAAGCCGACCGCGCGGTCCTTGAGCCGCTGACCGGTCTCCAGGGCCTTGTTCGCCGCGGTCGCGGCCAGGCTCTCCGGGGTCAGCTGCTTGAGCTTGCGGTTGACCTTGGTGGTGGCCCACACACCGGCGGCGACACCGGTGGTGAACCAGAAGGTACGGCGGAACATCTGACCTGGCGCTCCTACTTTCCGGTGTTCCCGCGGTTCCGCTTGCTCCGTCGCGCGGCCGGTACCGTACGGCCCACGATCACCGTACGCCGGGGGGACTTGGCGGGCACGTCCTCCTCCTTGCGGCCGCCCAGCGCCCGGCGGACGCCGTAGCCGAAGGCCGCGACCTTGACCAGCGGGCCGCCGAAGGTGGAGGCGACGGTGGTCGACAGGGCGGAGGCGTTCGACGTGACTTCCTGGACGTCGGAGGCGATCGCGTCGACCCGGTCGATCTGGGTCTGCGCGGAGCGCACCGCCTGGGAGGCGTCGGCGAGCAACGGGACCGCCTGGTCGGTCACGTCCGCGACGAGCTTGGTGGTCGCCTTGAGCGTCTGGGCCAGCCTCGCCAGTGCCACCGCGAGGAAGGAGACCAGGATCGCCCAGAAGACGGCCACCAGGATCCCGGCCACCTCTCCACCGGACACTGTGCGCACCCGCTCCCTGAAACGTGCCTGAGCATCGAAAATGTCGTGCCCCGAGCCTATCGCGCCGAGGCGGAGGCTCCGCACCGGATTACCGCACGCGAGGGGTGGAGTTGCGGGAAGCGATTGTACGGAATGAACACGGTTCAGTACGCTCCGTGTCCCATGCGAGGTCCTCACAGCGCCGGTCCTTGGACGGACGGCGATCCGCCCCTCGAACTCACCGCTTTCGTCGGGCGCTCGGCCGAGCTGGCCGGGCTGACGACGGCGCTCGGCCAGTCCCGGCTGGTGACCGTGACCGGGGTGGGCGGGGTCGGCAAGTCCCGGCTGGCCGTGCGGGCGGCGGCGCGGTGGGCGTCCGGTGACCTCGCGCGTGGCACACCCGCCGCGGGCTGGGGGCGGGTCGAGCTGGCGCCGGTGCGCGATCCGCAGTTCGTGGAGTACGCGGTCGTGGAGGCGCTGGCGCTGACCGACCACACCACCCGCCTGCCCCGGGAGACGCTGCTGGAGCATCTGGCCGGCCGCCGGGCCCTGCTGGTGGTCGACGGGTTCGAGCACCTGGTGGCGGCCTGCGCCGAGCTGGTGGCGGAGCTGCTGCGCAAGCTGCCGGAGCTGCGGGTACTGGCCACGGGCCGGCGCCCGCTGGGCCTGGCGGGCGAACGGCTGTTCCCGCTGGCGCCGCTCGGCGGGGACGAGGCGGTGGAGCTGTTCGCGGACCGGGCCCGGACACAGGGCGTGCCGGTGGCCGACACCGCCGAGGTGCGGGAGCTGTGCCGCCGTCTTGAGGGGATCCCGCTGGCGCTGGAGCTGGCGGCCGGGCGGCTGCGGGCGCTGTCCCCGGGGCAGCTGCTGCAGCGCCTCGACGACCGGTTCCGGCTGCTGACCGGCGGTGGCCGGGACGCCCTCCCCCGGCACCGGACGCTGCGCACGGCGATCGGCTGGAGCCATGAGCTGTGCACACCCGCCGAGCGGCTGCTGTGGGCGCGGCTGTCCGTGTTCGCGGGGTCCTTCGACCTGGAGGCGGCCGAGTACGTGTGCAGCGGGGAGGGGATGGCCGCCGAGGACGTCCTGGACGTGCTGTCCGAGCTGCTCGCCCAGTCGGTGATCTCCCGCGAGGAGACGCCGACGGGCCCCCGCTACCGGATGCTGGACACCGTCCGGGCCTACGGCGCCGACTGGCTGGAGGCGACCGGGGACGCGGGCCGGCTGCGCCGACGGCACCGGGACTGGTACCTGGGCCTGGCGACCTGGTGCGAGCTGGAATGGTTCTCGCCCCGGCAGCGGGAGGTGGCCGCGCGCGTGGACGCCGAGCTGCCCAATCTGCGGACCGCGCTGGAGTCCTGTCTGACCGAGCCGGAGGAGGCGCACCTCGGCCAGCATCTGGCCGGTTCGCTGTGGTTCTGCTGGGTGGGCTGCGGCCGGCTCTCGGAGGGGCGGCGCTGGCTGGAGCGCAGCGTGGAGCTGGAGTCGGGGTACGAGCAGTCCCGGCTGAAGGCGCTGTGGGTGCTCGGCTATGTGGCGATCCTCCAGGGCGACACCGTACCGGCGCTGCAGGCGCTGCAGGCGTGCCGGGAGCAGGCGGAACGGTCGGCCGACGCGACGGCGCTGGCGTACGCCGAGCACCGCACCGGCTGTCTGGCGCTCGTCACGGATGACATGGCCCGCGCAGAAACGCTGCTGCGGTCGGCGCTGGAGCGCTATCAGGAGATCGGCGAGCTGAACAGCAACGTCCTGATGGGCCAGGTGGAGCTGGCGATGACGCGGGCGTTCCAGGGGGATGTGCCGGACGCGGTGCGGCTGTGCGAGGACGTGCGCCGGGTCTGCGAGGACCACGGGGAACGGTGGGCGCGGTCGTACGCGCTGTACGTGCTGGCGTACGCGGCCTGGCTCGACGGGGATCCCGCCGGCGCGCGGGAGCTGCTGGCGGACTGTCTGGGCAACGCGCACGCCTTCCACGACCTGCTGGGTTCGGTGCTGTCGATCGAGCTGCTGGCGCTGGTGACGGTGACGCAGGGCGATCCGGTGGAGGCCGCGGTGCTGCAGGGCGCCGCCGGGCGGCTGTGGCCCTCGGTCGGGCTGCCGCTGTTCGGTTCGGCGTACTACAACGCCCCGCACGAGCAGTGCGAGGCCGCCGCGCGGCAGGCGCTCGGTGACGCCCGGTACGCGGAGTGCGTGCGGGAGGGGGCCGGGCTGGACCGGGAGGCGGCGGTGGCCCGGGCGCTGCGGCACCGGGAGGTACGGGCGCTGGGCGGGCTGCCGGCGCCGCGCGGGCCGGTGCCCGGTGACGGCGAGCCCGGGACGCGGGGCGAGGCCGGGAAGCAGACGGAGCCCGGGAAACGCGAACCCGCCGCCTCGCCCACCCGGAAGGGCGGGGAGACGGCGGGCTGAGGTGCTGCGCCGGGGCTGGGGTCAGCGGGCGTAGTACTCGACGACGAGCTGCTCGTCGCAGATCACCGGGATCTCCTTGCGGTTCGGCTCGCGGTCCAGGCGGAACGCCAGGGCCTTGAGGTTCACCTGGAGGTAGCGCGGGGTCTCGCCCTCGGGGGCGAAGCCACCCTCACGGGCGATCGTGAAGAGCGTCTTGTCCTTGGAGCGGTCGCGGACCTGCACGACGTCGTCCGGGCGGACACGGAAGGACGGCTTGTCGACCTTCTGGCCGTTGACCTGGATGTGGCCGTGGACGACCATCTGGCGGGCCTGGTAGATCGTGCGGGCGATGCCCGAACGCAGGACCAGCGCGTCGAGGCGGCGCTCCAGCTCGACGATCAGGGCCTCACCGGTCTTGCCCTGCACCTTGGAGGCACGCTCGTAGGCGCGGACCAGCTGACGCTCGGAGATGTCGTACTGAGCGCGCAGGCGCTGCTTCTCCAGCAGACGGACCTTGTAGTCCGAGTTCTGCTTGCGGCCACGGCCGTGCTCACCCGGCGGGTAGGGGCGGGCCTCGAAGTACTTGACGGCCTTCGGCGTCAGCGCGATGCCGAGGGCACGCGACTTCTTGACCTTGGGGCGGGACTGGTTCGCCACTTGTTTGTCTCTTTCCTAGGTTTCCGGCTTGTCAGGGTTAGGGAGGTCGCATCCGCAGCCGGGAAGACCCGTCGGGTCCGCTGGGGACCTGTCGGGCAGCCGCTTCCCTGATCTGGGCACATACGTGCAGCACGCGAGTGGCCCACCGACCGTCCCCGGGAGTTCGGGTGGTGGTGGGCTGCCCGCGACACCGTTCGACGGTGCGCGACGCTCCTGGAACCCGCTGGGGGTTCCGGCTGTCTGTCCCGTTCTGACAGCACGGGACTCAGCACTTCGGAGCAGTCTACAGGGTGCTCAGGACCGCTTGCGACCGAGGTGCTTGCGGGTCCATTCCACGGCGTCCGCGTATCTGGCCTCGGCGCCGTGCCGGCTCGGCGTGTAGTACTCGCGGTCCTTCAGGGCGTCCGGGGCGTACTGCTGCTGGGCGATGCCCTCGGGCAGGTCGTGCGGGTACACGTACCCCTGGGCGTGGCCGAGCTTGGCGGCGCCCTGGTAGTGCCCGTCGCGCAGATGCGGCGGCACCGGGCCGGCCAGGCCCTTGCGCACGTCCTCCATGGCGGCGCCGATCGCGGTCGTCGCCGCGTTGGACTTGGGGGCGAGCGCCAGGGCGATCGTGGCGTGGCTGAGGGTGAGGGCGGCCTCCGGGAAGCCGATCATGGCGACGGCCTGGGCGGCGGCGACCGCGATCGGCAGGGCGTTCGGGTCGGCCAGGCCGATGTCCTCGCTGGCGGAGATCATCAGGCGGCGGGCGATGAACCGGGGGTCCTCGCCGGCCTCGATCATGCGGGCCAGGTAGTGCAGGGCCGCGTCGACGTCGGAGCCGCGGATGGACTTGATGAGGGCGCTGGCGACGTCGTAGTGCTGGTCGCCGTCGCGGTCGTACTTCACGGCGGCCCGGTCGACGGTCTGCTCCAGCGTCTGGAGGCTGATCTCGCTCTCGCCCTGGTCCAGGGCGGCCCCGGCGGCGGCCTCCAGGGCGGTCAGGGCGCGGCGGGCGTCGCCGCCGGCGATCCGCAGCAGGTGTTCCTCGGTGTCCTCGGGGAGCGTGACGGCGTCCTTCAGGCCGCGCTCGTCGGCGAGCGCGCGCCGCAGCAGACCCCGGATGTCGTCGTCGGTGAGGGGTTCGAGGGTGAGCAGCAGGGAGCGGGAGAGCAGCGGGGAGATGACCGAGAAGTACGGGTTCTCCGTGGTGGCCGCGATCAGGGTCACCCAGCGGTTCTCCACGGCCGGGAGCAGGGAGTCCTGCTGGGCCTTGCTGAAGCGGTGGATCTCGTCCAGGAAGAGGACGGTCTCCTTGCCGAAGCCGCCGGTGGCGCGGCGGGCGCCGTCGATGACCGCGCGGACCTCCTTGACGCCCGCGGTGATCGCGGACAGCTCCACGAACCGCTTGTCGGTCGCCTTCGACACCACGTACGCCAGGGTGGTCTTGCCGGTGCCGGGCGGGCCCCAGAGGATCACCGAGGACGGTCCGGCGGGGCCGCCGGAGCCCTCGCCGACCAGGCGGCGCAGGGGCGAGCCGGGCTTCAGCAGATGCTGCTGGCCCACGACCTCGTCGAGCGTGCGCGGGCGCATGCGCACCGCCAGGGGGCTGCCTGCCGGGTCCTTCTCCTGGCGTTCTTCCGCTGCGGCGGTGAAGAGGTCGGGTTCCACGCTGAAACCCTAAGACACCGCACTGACAATCCTCTCCGGGCCGTCAGCTGGTCCAGAAATCCCACCAGCGGGTCAGGACGAGCATGCCGATGATGCCGACGTGCAGGACCGGCAGCACCCAGGTGAACTCGCCGAAGAAGGACTTCAGCCAGCGCGGGGACGGCAGGAAGTCGTTGCGGATGTTGAACGACGTGACGTACCAGAACATGGTGATCGTGGCGACCCAGGCCAGCGAGCACCACAGGCACAGCGCGTTGATCCGGTACAGGGACTGGAACTGCAGCCAGGTGCAGAAGGCCACGCCGAACAGGGTGCCGAAGTTGAAGGTCAGCCAGTACCAGCGCGGGAACCGGGCGCGGGCCAGCAGGCTCATGCCGACGCAGATGACGATGCCGTAGCAGACCAGGCCGAGCATCGGGTTGGGGAAGCCGAAGGCGGCGGCCTGCTTGCTCTCCATGACGCTGCCGCAGGAGACCACCGGGTTGAGGCTGCACCCGGGGGTGAACGTCTTGCCGGCGACCTTGGCTTCCAGCAGCTTGAACTTGTCGATCGTGATGACCCAGGCGGCGAGCAGTCCGGCCGCGCCGGTGATCACCAGCAGGATGGCGAAGGCCCGGCTGCCGCCCACCGCGCGCGGGGCGTCGACGGCGCGCTCCGGACCGGGCTCCGCGGAGACCTCGTTCACTGTCGTCTTGCTCATCTGCCGATCCGTCACTTGAGAGTTGGACCATCTTCGGGCATGGGTCATTGTGCCGCACGCGCCTGTGCCTCCACCGTTCGATGGGCATAAGGAGGTACGCACGGTGGCCCCGGATCGTTCGGTTCCGGCCGCGGTTCACGTGGTGTGACGAAGGGCGCCGGGAGAACCTCCCGGCGCCCTTCCGGTGCGCTGCGGACTAGCCGAGGCGTGCCTCCAGCTCCGCCACGATCTCGTTCACGCCGATCGCCGTCTGCTCGCCGGACTCCATGTCCTTGAGCTGGACGACGCCCTCGGCGAGGTCGCGCTCGCCGGCGACGACGGTGTAGCGGGCGCCCGAGCGGTTGGCGTTCTTCATGGCGCCCTTCAGGCCCTTGGAGCCGTAGGAGAAGTCCGCCGCGATGCCCACCTTGCGCAGCTCGGTGACCTTCGCGAACAGCACCCGGCGGGCCTCCTCGCCGAGCGGGACCGCGTACACGCTGGTCGCCGACGGGATGTCCAGTTCGACTCCCTCCGCCTCCAGCGCGAGGACCGTGCGGTCGACGCCCAGGGCCCAGCCGACGGACGGCAGCGCGGGGCCGCCGATCATCTCGGACAGGCCGTCGTACCGGCCGCCGCCGCCCACCGCGGACTGGGAGCCCAGGCCGTCGTGCACGAACTCGAAGGTCGTCCGCGTGTAGTAGTCCAGGCCGCGGACCAGCTTCGGGTCGTCCTCGAAGGAGACACCCGCGGCGGTGATCAGCTCGCGGACCTCCTCGTGGTACGCCTTGCAGGCGTCGCACAGGTAGTCGCGCAGCAGCGGCGCGCCGGTCAGCTGCTTCTGGACCGACTCGCGCTTGTCGTCCAGGACGCGCAGCGGGTTGATGTCGACCCGGCGGCGCGTGTCCTCGTCCAGGTCGAGGCCGCGCAGGAACTCCTGCAGGGCGGCGCGGTAGACCGGGCGGCACTCCTTGTCGCCCAGGCTGTTCAGCAGGATGCGGAAGTCGCTGAGCCCCAGCGAGCGGTACGCCTGGTCGGCCAGGATGATCAGCTCGGCGTCCAGCGCCGGGTCCTCGGCGCCGATCGCCTCGGCGCCGACCTGGGAGAAGTGCCTGTAGCGGCCCTTCTGGGGGCGCTCGTAGCGGTAGTACGAGCCGGAGTACCAGAGCTTGACCGGGAGGTTGCCCGCCTTGTGCAGGTTGGCCTCCAGGGCCGCGCGCAGCACGGACGCGGTGCCCTCGGGGCGCAGGGCCAGCCTGTCGCCGCCCTTGGTCTCGAAGGCGTACATCTCCTTGGTCACGATGTCGGTGGACTCGCCGACACCGCGCGCGAAGAGTTCGACGTTCTCGAAGCCGGGGGTCTCGATGTAGCCGTAGCCGGAGTTGCGCAGCGGAGCGGCGATCGCCTCGCGGACCGCCAGGTACGTGGCCGAGTCCGGCGGGATCAGGTCGTAGGTGCCCTTGGGGGCCTTGAAGGTGCTCACGGAAGGTCTCTCGTCACATTCCTCGTCGGGGAGCCGGGGAGGCTCCCTGGCCGGCCGCCACCTGCCGCAGATAGGGGTTGGTGGCGCGCTCACGGCCGATGGTCGTGTGCTCGTTGTGACCGGGCAGCACCACGGTGGAGTCGTCGAGCGGCAGGCACACGCGGGCCAGCGAGTCGAGCATGTCCTCCATGGAGCCACCGGGCAGGTCGGTGCGGCCGATGGAGCCGGCGAACAGCAGGTCGCCCGAGAACAGGATCGGCGGGATGTCCGCCGCCTCGGGCAGGCCGAAGGTCACCGACCCCTTGGTATGGCCGGGCGCGTGCGCGACGGAGAGTTCCAGCCCGGCCAGCTCCAGCCTCGCGCCGTCGGTCAGCTCCTTGACGTCGTCCGGCTCGCCCACGGTCAGCTCGCCCATCAGCGGCATGCCGATGGACCGGCCGATCGCCTTCTCGGGGTCGCTCATCATGTACCGGTCCTCGGGGTGGATCCAGGCCGGCACGTCGTGCGCCCCGCAGACGGGGACGACCGAGGCCACGTGGTCGATGTGGCCGTGGGTGAGGACGACGGCGACGGGCTTGAGCCGATGCTTCTTCAGCGCTTCCTCGACGCCTTGGGCGGCCTGGTGGCCGGGGTCGATGATCACGCACTCCTCACCGGCGGCGGGGGCGACGAGATAACAGTTCGTCCCCCAGGCCCCGGCGGGGAACCCGGCAATGAGCACGATCGTCCTTCGTGGTGTCGACTACAGGCGGCTACAGGCAGCTTCAGCTGCTGTCAGAGCCTACCGGCGCTGCCGTTTCCTCAGCGAACCCATATACGGTACGGGGCTACACGCAGCGGTCGGTTCACGAGCACGCAGGCGTACCGCCCGACACACGACACGCATGAGGAGAGAACCCGGTGGTCAGCCAGGAGCAGCGGCGGCGTCAGCTCGCCCGGGAGAAGTTCTTGCGGCAGCAGCAGCGGCGCACCGAGGCGCGGCGCAAGGCCCGCCTGCGCAACTCCGTGATCGCGTCGGTACTGGGCGTGGTCGTGATCGGCAGTGTCGCGCTGTACACGACCGGGGTGCTGAAGAACGACGACGACAAGAAGACGAACGCCGGCGCGGAGGTCACCCCGAGCCCCACGCCGAGCGGCAAGGCCCAGGACCCGTGCAAGAAGCCGGCGTCCGGCTCGGTGGAGAAGCTGAGCTGGAAGAAGGAGCCGGCGATGACGATCGACACGTCGGCGAAGTACTCGCTCAAGCTCGCGACGACGTGCGGCGACATCGGCATCGCGCTGAAGACGTCGGCCGCCCCGCACACGGTGAACTCGTTCGACTTCCTGGCGGGCAAGGGCTACTTCGACCACACCAAGTGCCACCGCCTGACCACCCAGGGCATCTACGTCCTGCAGTGCGGCGACCCGCAGGGCACCGGCATGGGCGGTCCGGGCTACACGCTCCCGGACGAGAACCTCAAGGACAAGAGCCTGAAGAACAACATCTACCCGGCGGGCACCGTGGCGATGGCCAACACCGGGCAGAAGCACACCGGCGGCAGCCAGTTCTTCCTCGTCTACAAGGACAGCCAGCTGCCGCCCAGCTACACCCCGTTCGGCACCATCGACGCCGCGGGCATGAAGGTGCTGAACAAGATCGCCGCGGCCGGCGAGAGCACGGGCGGCGGCGACGGCGCGCCGAACGCGACGGTCGTGATCGACAAGGCCACGGTCACCAAGTCCTGACCGCGGCTCCCGGGCCGCGCGCGGTGACCCCGCGCGGCCCGGACCGGCCACCGGACGTGAAGGTCAACACGGCCGGTAGCGGAATTTCGGTCGCGCTGGATGCGGACAGGCAACCCGCTGGTCGCCTATGTTGGCCGTGACGAAACTGTGGACGATGCCCGGGGCGCTGAGGCCCCTCGCAGGCATCATGTGGAGGAGGCGCTGTGAGCAGCGACCCGTGGGGCCGCGTCGACGAGACGGGGACCGTGTACGTGCGTACGGCCGACGGCGAGCAGGTCGTCGGTTCCTGGCAGGCCGGCTCCCCCGAGGAGGCGCTGGCCTACTTCGAGCGCAAGTACGAGGGCCTGGTTGTCGAGATCGGCCTCCTCGAGAAGCGAGTGCAGACCACCGACCTGTCGGCGAAGGACGCCCAGGTGGCCATCGGCCATCTGCGCGAGCAGGTGGACGCGCACCACGCGGTCGGCGACCTGGACGCGCTGCGGGGCCGGCTGGACAAGCTCGTGGCGACCGTCGAGGCCCGCCGCGAGGAGCGCAAGGCGCAGCGGGCCAAGCAGTCCGACGAGGCCCGCAAGGCCAAGGAGGACCTGGTCGCGGAGGCCGAGCAGCTGGCGCAGTCCGACCAGTGGCGGGCCGCCGGTGAGCGGCTGCGGGCGCTGGTGGACACCTGGAAGGGTCTGCCGCGGCTGGACCGCAAGTCGGACGACGAGATGTGGCACCGCTTCTCGCACGCCCGGTCGGCGTTCTCCAAGCGCCGCAAGGCGCACTTCGCGCAGCTGGACGCACAGCGCGAGGAGGCCCGCCGGACCAAGGAGCGGCTGGTCGCTGAGGCCGAGGCGCTGTCGGGTTCGACGGACTGGGGTCCGACGGCCGCCCGGTACCGCGAGCTGATGGCGGAGTGGAAGGCCGCGGGCCGCGCTCAGCGCGAGCACGAGGACGACCTGTGGAACCGCTTCCGCGGCGCCCAGGACGTGTTCTTCGCCGCCCGCAGCTCGGTGTTCGCCGAGCGGGACGCGGAGCAGTCGGAGAACCTGAAGCTCAAGGAGGAGCTGGCCGAGGAGGCCGAGAAGCTCCTGCCGATCACCGACCTGAAGTCCGCGCGGGCCGCCTTCCGCTCGATCAACGAGCGCTGGGAGGCCATCGGTCACGTCCCGCGGGACGCGCGGCCGAAGGTCGAGGGCCGGATGCACTCCGTCGAGCGGGCGATCCAGGAGGCCGAGGAGGCCGAGTGGCGCCGGACGAACCCGGAGGCACGCGCGCGTGCCGAGGGTCTGACCGGTCAGCTGCAGGCCGCCGTGGACAAGCTGAGGGCGCAGATCGAGCAGGCGCGCGCCCAGGGCAACAACTCCAAGGCGGACAAGCTGGAGCGTGAGCTGGAGGGCCGCCAGGCGCTCCTGGACCAGGCTCTGAAGGGCCTGCAGGAGTTCGGCGGCTGATCGAGGCGACGCCGAGGCGGCCCGGTGGTGCTCCACCCCGGGCCGCCCCGTCGTTTCCGGCGGGTGCCCTGCCGGGCGCCTTCGAGGCGCCTTCAGGCGGGTCCGGCGTGCTCGCTGATGTCCAGGGCGTGCTTGAGCACCTCGCAGGCCTGCAGATGGTTGCCGGACTCCTGGAGCAGTTCGGCCAGCCGCCGGCAGACGAGCACGGCTTCCGGACCGTATCCCTTGTGCACCTGCTGGAAGGCCAGCTCCAGTACCTCGATCGCCTCCCCCACCTGGCCGGTCTCCGCGAGCAGCTCCGACAGCTCCAGCTGTACGGCGACCATGTCGCCCCGCGCTCCCGCGGACTGCTGCTCCTGGAGCGCGAGCCGCAGCACCGGCAGGGCGTCGCGGGTGTTGCCGGTGGCGCGCAGCAGCCGGGCGAGGGCGAGGCCGGTGGCGACGACGGCGGCGCGCACCTCGGTGGCCAGCACCGGGCCGGCCAGGGTGCGGCGGCCGGCGCGGGCCTTGTTGCGGGCCAGCGGGAGCCGTCCGACGCCGTTCTCCTGGGAGCGCTGCGGCAGGGGGCGGTTCTTGGCGCGCAGGCGTTCTTCCAGGACCCGGTAGAGCGTGTCCAGGTCGATCAGCTCGGGTCCCTCGGTGACGCCCTCGCGCAGGACGCGCAGCAGCTCGGCGGTGAACGCGGTGTTCCGCTCGCCGTCGGGAGCGAGGGCGATGCGGTCACCGGGCGAGGCGGTCAGCACGTAGGCGCCGTCGACGGCGGCCTCGGCGGCGAGCACGTCCCCGCCGGTGAGCGCCCGGGCGGCGCGGCCGCTGAAGCAGCAGTCGAGCACGACGATCTTGCGCCGGGCGCGGGAGGAGCGCAGCGCGGTGCGCAGGTGCTGGTAGGCGACGGCGGTGTAGCCCAGGTGCTCGCGGGAGTCGCCCAGCGCGAGGTACAGGTCGGCGGAGTCGGTGTCGCGCATGCCGTGGCCGGAGAAGTACACGAAGAGGGTGTCCGTGGCCTCCTCGCCGGCCTGGTACACCGGGTCCAGGACGGTCTGCGGGCTGAGCGGGTCCGTGACGACCGCGCAGTGCCGTACGGGCAGGCCCCACACGGTCGGGTCGCAGAGCTCCGCCGCGAGGTCCACCACGTTGGCCTCGACGGCGGGGAGTTGCGGCAGATGGCGGTAGGAGGCGGTGCCGACGAGGACGGCCCGCGAGTGCACCGGGTCAGGCAGTGGGGTCATCGCCTCCGGGCTCCTCGCTCCTGGGGTGCGGGAGGCCGCCGTTCGGCGAGGTGCCGTCGAGCAGCTCGACGATGCGTCTGACGGTCTCCTCGTCCCGTGCGGCCCGCGAGGTCAGGAGGACCTCCACGTCGCCGCGGCGGAGGGTGACGGCCGGTGCGTGGCGCCGGGCCGCCTGCCACTGGAGGACGGAGACGACGAGCGAGCCGGCGGACAGGCCGGTGCCGAGGGCCAGTTGGAGGATGTCGAAGCCGGCTCCCATGCCGCCCGGGTCGGGCGGTGATCCGCTGCCGGCCCGCGCGCGCACGGCGAGCGTCTCGTCGGCACGCAGCCAGCGCAGCAGGGACCGCAGGTCGTCCTCGGCAGCTGAGTGCCCGTCCGCGGGCCCCGGGGTCCCTGGCGGTGCCGGGATGGCCACGACGAAGTCAGTCATCGGTTCCGTCCGTTCGGTCTGCTCGTCCGGCGACCCGTCTGTTCACCCGGGACAGCATCTCCAGTGCCTTGTCCCCGGCGTCGAGCCTGGCCAGGCACACGGCCTGCCAGTACTGGCCGGTGAGCGTGGTGGGGTGGTCGGGGCCCAGCTTGGACAGGCAGACCTGGACGACGACCGCCAGCATCCGCGCCGCCTCCCGCACCTGTCCGCGCTGCACCAGGCCGACGGCCTCGCGCTGCCGGGACAGCGCGCCCTGCGGCGTCATGCTGCCGAGCACGATGCGCCGGGTGGTGTCGCTGAGGGTGACGGGACTCATGAGGTCCGCCACCCCGGGGAGCGAGCCTGACTGGTCCCACTCGTACTCGGGTTCCTCCGCGACCGCGGACGCCCCGCGGGCGGCCACCGCGGTAGCGCGTACGGCGTCCACGGCTTCGGCGCGCACGTGCCGGGTCACGAGGTCGGCGAGGTCCTGGGTGCCGCCGTACATCAGGGGGACGAGGGTCTCCCGTACGACGGAGGCGTCCGTCAGGCGCAGCACGGGGTCCTGTCGGCACAGTTCCCTGACGAGGTGGGCCAGGGGCCGCGGGACGGCGTCGCTCGCGGTGAGCGGCCGGATGCCCTCGTCGAGCGCGCGCTCCATGATGGCGCCGACGTCGGTGGTCCGGCCGAAGGGAAGCTCTCCGGTCAGCATCAGGTACAGGCAGGCGCCGAGGCCGTACCAGTCCGCCGCGGCCTCGCGCGGGCCACCGGTCATGGCTTCCGGGGCCATGAACTGCGGGGTGCCGACGAGGGCACCGGTGCGGGTGATCGCGGACTCGCCGGCCAGCCGGGCCAGCCCGAAGTCCTGCAGCACCACCCGCCCGTTGCCGGTGACGCCCACGTTGGACGGCTTGACGTCGCGGTGGACCACCCCGGTCGCGTGCACCGCCTCCAGGGCGTCGGTGATGCCCAGCGCGACCGTGCAGGCGGCGGAGGCGGGCAGCGGGCCGGTGGCGACGACCAGGTCGGCCAGGCTCGCACCGTCGAGAACCTGCATCACGAGGTACGGAACGCCCTCGTGGACGCCGCTGTCGTACAGCGTGACGACACCCGGGTGCTCGATCCGGGCCAGCGCGCGGATCTCGCGCTGGAAGCGTTCCCAGGCCACGTCCTCCGCGGCGAGCCCTTCGACGGCCGTCAGCATCTTCACGGCGACGCGGCGGCCCAGCTGGACGTCCTCGGCCTCGTGCACCACGCCCATGCCGCCCCGTCCGAGCCGGCGTAACAGGCGGTAGCGTCCGGCGACGAGCTCGGCCGGGCCGTCCGTTTGCGCGGCGGCCGGTCCGCCGTGGTCCTGCCCGCTCATGCCGCTCCCCCCCGTTCCGGACGCTCCTACGACCGGCTGCGTCCCGATGTCACACGGTAGACGTCGTACACGCCCTCCACGCCCCGTACGGCCTTCAGGACGTGGCCGAGGTGCTTCGGGTCGCCCATCTCGAAGGTGAAGCGGGACGTGGCCACCCGGTCGCGGGAGGTCTGGACGGCCGCCGAGAGGATGTTGACGTGCTGGTCGGACAGGACGCGGGTGACGTCCGAGAGCAGGCGGGAGCGGTCCAGGGCCTCGACCTGGATGGCGACCAGGAAGACCGAGGACTGGGTGGGCGCCCACTCGACGTCCAGGATGCGCTCCGGCTCGCGGGACAGTGACTCGACGTTGACGCAGTCGCTGCGGTGAACCGATACGCCGCTACCGCGCGTGACGAAGCCGATGATCGGGTCGCCGGGGACGGGCGTGCAGCAGCGGGCCAGCTTGACCCACACGTCGTCGACGCCCTTGACCACGACGCCCGGGTCGGCGCTGGAGCGGCGCTTGCGACCGCGGGTGCGGGACGGCGGGACCGCCTCGTCGATCTCCTCGGTGGCCGCCTCCTCGCCGCCGAGGGCCTGGACGAGCTTCTGCACGATGTTCTGCGCGGAGACGTGCCCCTCGCCGATCGCCGCGTACAGCGCGGAGATGTCCGAGTAGCGCATCTCGTGCGCGAGCGTGACGAGCGAGTCGCCGGTGAGGATCCGCTGGATCGGCAGGTTCTGCTTGCGCATGGCCCGCACGATGGCGTCCTTGCCCTGCTCTATCGCCTCGTCCCGGCGCTCCTTGGAGAACCAGGCGCGGATCTTGTTGCGCGCCCGCGGCGACTTGACGAAGCCCAGCCAGTCCCGGGACGGGCCGGCGCCGGGCGCCTTGGAGGTGAAGACCTCGACCAGGTCGCCGTTGTCCAGGGTGGACTCGAGCGGTACCAGCCGGCCGTTGACCCGCGCCCCTATGGTGCGGTGGCCGACCTCGGTGTGGACGGCGTACGCGAAGTCCACCGGGGTGGCGCCGGCCGGGAGCGCGATGACGTCACCCTTGGGGGTGAAGACGAAGACCTCGTTGCGGGACAGGTCGAAGCGCAGGGACTCCAGGAACTCGCTGGGGTCCTCGGTCTCCTTCTGCCAGTCCAGCAGCTGCCGCAGCCACGCCATGTCGTTGATGGCGTCCTTGTCCTTGCCGGACGCCTTCGGCACGTCGGTGCGGACCTTGGAGGCGCCGGCGACGGCCTCCTGCTTGTACTTCCAGTGCGCGGCGATGCCGTACTCGGCGCGGCGGTGCATGTCGAACGTGCGGATCTGCAGCTCGACCGGCTTGCCGTTGGGGCCGATGACCGTCGTGTGCAGCGACTGGTACATGTTGAACTTGGGCATCGCGATGTAGTCCTTGAACCGGCCGGGGACCGGGTTCCATCGCGCGTGCACCGTGCCGAGGGCGGCGTAGCAGTCGCGGACCGTGTCGACGAGGACGCGGATGCCCACCAGGTCGTAGATCTCGGCGAAGTCGCGGCCTCGCACGATCATCTTCTGGTAGACGCTGTAGTAGTGCTTCGGGCGACCGGTGACGGTCGCCTTGATGCGGGCGGCGCGGAGGTCGGCCTGGACCTCGTCGGTCACTATGGCCAGGTACTCGTCACGCTTCGGTGCCCGCTCGGCCACCAGCCGTACGATCTCGTCGTACATCTTGGGGTAGAGGATCGCGAACGCGAGGTCCTCCAGCTCCCACTTGATGGTGTTCATGCCGAGACGGTGGGCGAGCGGCGCGTAGATCTCCAGCGTCTCGCGCGCCTTCTTCTCCTGCTTCTCGCGCTTGAGGTAGCGCATGGTGCGCATGTTGTGCAGGCGGTCGGCGAGCTTGATGACCAGGACCCGGGGGTCCTTGGCCATGGCGACGACCATCTTTCGCACGGTCTCGGCCTGCGCGGCCTCGCCGAACTTGACCTTGTCCAGCTTGGTGACGCCGTCGACGAGCAGGGCGACGGTGTCGCCGAAGTCGCGGCGCAGCTGGTCGAGGCCGTACTCGGTGTCCTCGACGGTGTCGTGCAGCAGCCCCGCCATCAGGGTCGCCGGATCCATGCCCAGCTCGGCGAGGATGGTGGTGACGGCGAGCGGGTGCGTGATGTACGGGTCGCCGCTCTTGCGCTTCTGGCCGCGGTGCCAGCGCTCGGCGACCTGGTAGGCGCGCTCGATCTGCCGCAGCGTGGAGTTCTCGATCTTCGGGTCGTTGCTGCGCACTATCCGCAGCAGCGGCTCCAGGACCGGGTTGTACGGGTTCGCGCGCTGGACGCCGAGGCGGGCGAGCCGGGCCCGGACGCGGTTGGAGGAACCGGTACGGGTGGGCTGCGCGGCGGGCTGGCGCACCACGGGCGGCTGCGCCGGGCGCTCCGGAGGGGCCGGCTTGGGGCGCGAGGACTCGGCGCTCTTCTCGACGGGCGCGGACTGGGCGTGCTCGACCGTCCCACGGGTGTCGTTCTTCACGTGGGAAGCGCTCGGCGCGGGCTTCGCCGCGGGGGCCGAGGCGGGCTCGGGCTTGGCGGCGGTCAGTGGCTGGGCCTCGTCTGGCAAGAGGACTCCTCGTGCGCGATCCGGGTCCCCCGGTCAGGCTCCGGAGAACCCATGGTAGCGATCCTGAGCCAGGCCATCGCCTCCAGGCGGCTGTGAGGACCGTCTACTGCTGCAACGCACGAGGCCGTCGCGGGATTCCGGGAGGTGACCTCGGGGGGTTGTGCGGGTGTGCGGCGCATGTCCGTACGGCGACGGCCGCCCCGGTGCTCCCGGGGCGGCCGTGGTGCCGTGCGGCGGCTGTCCTGCCGCTCGGATGATCCGTCAGACCTGGAGGAGGGCCTCCAGCCGCGCCCCGCCCAGGGCCGGCTCCAGGCGGGCCCTGCCGCCCAGGAAGCCCAGCTCCATCAGGACCGCGAGGCCGCAGACCTCGGCGCCCGCGCGCTGGATCAGCTGGATCGCGGCCTCGGCGGTGCCGCCGGTGGCCAGGACGTCGTCCACGATCAGGACGCGGTCGTCGGCGGCCAGGTCCTCGGCGTGCACCTCGATCTCCGCCGAGCCGTACTCCAGGTCGTAGGCCTGGCGCAGGGTGGCTCCGGGCAGCTTGCCCGCCTTGCGGACCGGGATGAAGCCCAGGCCCGCGCGGACGGCGACCGGGGCGCCGAGGATGAAGCCCCGGGCCTCCAGACCGACGACCTTGGTCGCGCCGGTGTCGGCGGCGATCTCGGCCAGTGCGTCGGTGAGCGCGGTGAACGCCGCCGGGTCGGCCAGCAGCGGGGTGATGTCCTTGAACATCACGCCCGGCTCCGGGTAGTCCGCGACGTCACGGATGCGGCTGAGCAGCAGCTCCTGGATGTCGGTCATCGGCGCTTCCCCGAGGTCCGGCCGCGGCCCCGGTTGCGGGGCGCGGACTGATTGCGCGGGCCCACCACGGCGGGGGCGGCGTCGTCGACGTCGTCACCGGCGGTGGCGCGGGCCTCCGGATGTTCCTCGTCCGCGCCGGTCTGGGCGCGCTTGGCCAGGACCCGCTTGGTGAGGGCCTTCATCGCCGGCTCGCGCTCCTTGAGGTCGGCGACGAGCGGCGTGGCGATGAAGATCGACGAGTAGGCACCGGCCGCGAGGCCGACGAACAGCGACAGCGAGATGTCGTTGAGCGTGCCCGCGCCGAGGAAGCCGCCGCCGATGAAGAGCAGACCGGCGACCGGCAGCAGGGCGACGACCGTGGTGTTGATCGAGCGGACCAGTGTGCCGTTGATCGACCGGTTGGCGATGTCGCTGTAGGTGAACCGGCTCTGCTTGGTGATGTCCTTGGTCTGCTCCTTGAGGCTGTCGAAGACGACGACCGTGTCGTAGAGCGAGTAACCGAGGATGGTCAGCAGACCGATGACCGTGCCGGGCGTGACCTCGAAGCCGACCAGGGCGTAGATGCCGGTCGTGATGGTGATGTCGTGGATCAGCGCGACGAGCGCCGCGATGGCCATGCGCCACTCGAAGGCGATCGCGAGGTAGATCACCACGAGGACCATGAAGATCGCCAGGCCCTCCCAGGCCTTGTTGGCGATCTGCTCGCCCCAGCTCGGGCCGACCAGGTCGGCGGCGAGCTTCTCGGGGTCGAGGTTCAGGTCCTTGGCCAGCTCCTGCTTGATCCTGTCGGACTGGCCGGTGTCGATGCCGGCGATCTGGATGCGCAGGCTGCCGTTGCCCAGCTTCTGCACGACCGCCTGATGGCCGGAGGCGGCGTCGGCGTACTCCTCCGCCTGCGCCACCGACGTGCTCATCTTCGTGGGCGTCGTGAAGACCGCGCCGCCCTGGAACTCGATGCCCATGTTGAGGCCGCGCACCGCCAGGCCGACGATGGCCGTGATGGTGATCAGGATCGAGACGCCGTACCAGATCTTGCGCTTGCCGACGAAGTCGTAGCTGATCTCGCCGCGGTGCAGCCGAGCGCCGAGGTTGCCGAGTTTCGACATCGCTCACGCCTCCTTCGGGTCGACAGGGCCGGAGACGGGACCGGCGGGACGGCGGGTGCGGCGCAGCGGCGGCTTGGCACCCAGGCTCTTCGGGTCGAGTCCGGACCACTTGTGGCCGTTCGCGAAGAACTTGCGGCGGGCGAGCAGCGTCATCAGCGGCTTGGTGAAGAGGAAGACGACGACCACGTCGAGCAGGGTGGTGAGGCCCAGCGTGAAGGCGAAGCCCTGCACCTTGCCGACGGTCACGACGAACAGCACCGCGGCGGCGAGGAACGACACGAAGTCGGAGACCAGGATGGTGCGCCGGGCACGCGGCCAGGCCCGCTCGACGGCGGGGCGCAGCGAGCGGCCCTCGCGGATCTCGTCCCTTATGCGTTCGAAGTACACGATGAACGAGTCCGCGGTGATGCCGATCGCGACGATGGCGCCGCAGACGGCCGGCAGGTTCAGCGCGAAGCCGATGGCCGGGCCGAGCAGCGACATGATCACGTAGGTGAGGATCGCGGAGACCAGCAGCGAGGCCATGGCCACGACGGACAGGCCGCGGTAGTAGACCACCAGGTAGATCACGACCAGGGCGAGACCGATCGCGCCGGCGAGCAGACCGGCGTGCAGCTGCTCACCGCCGAGCGCGGCGGTGACGGTGGTGACGGACTGCTCCTGGAAGGACAGCGGCAGGGCGCCGTACGACAGCATGTTGGCGAGGCTCTGCGCCTCCTCCTGCTTGAAGCTGCCGGAGATCTCCGCCTGGCCGCCGGTGATGGCCTGCTGCACGAAGGGGCTGGAGACGACCTCGCCGTCCAGGACGATGCCGAACTCGTTCTGCGGCCGCTGGTTCTTGGCCAGCTCGCCGGTGATGTCCGCGAACTTGTCGGCGCCGCTCTTGGTGAAGGTCATCTGGACCTGCCAGCCGGAGGCGCCCGTGGTGTCGAAGACCGCCGCGGCCTTCTTCACCTCGGTGCCGTCCACGGCGGCCGGGCCGAGGAGGTACTTGTACCAGGCCCCGTCGACCTCGCCGCAGGCCACGGTCGTCTCGCTCGGCTTGGCCTTCTTGCCGGCCTTGGCGCGGTCGGTGGCCTTGGTGCAGTTCAGGGCCGCGTACTGCGCCTGGAGCTTGGAGTCGCTCTTCGCGCCGCCGCTCGGGGAGGCCGAGGGGGTGGCCGAGGGCTTGCCGCTGCCGGAGGCGGAGGTGCCCGGCGAGGGGGTGGAGTCGGCCTTCAGGGCGTCGCTGACGGCGCGGCCCTGCGAGGTGGCCGTGGCCGTGGGGGACGCGGAGCCGGACGAGGACGCCTTCTCCTTCGAGGAGGCGCTCGACGACGGGCTCGTGCCCGGCTTCGGCGAGGAGCTGCCGCTGGAGGACGCGCTCGGCGAGGGGCTCTGCGTCGCGGGGCCGCTGGGCTCGCTGGCCAGGACCGGCCGGAAGTACAGCTTGGCGGTGGTGCCGACCTGCTGCTGGGCCTCCTTGGAGTTGGTGCCCTTGGGGATGTTGACGATGATGTTGTCGGTCCCCTGGGTCTGCACCTCCGCCTCGGAGACGCCCAGGCCGTTGACACGGCGGTTCATGATGTCGACCGCGGTGTCCATGTTGGCCTTGTTGATCGCGGACCCCTGGTCGGCCTTCGCCTTGAGCGTGATGCTCGTGCCACCGGCGAGGTCGATACCGAGACGCGGAGTGGTGTGCCCGGAGAGGAACATCCCTCCGGTGAGCGCCACGATGGCGATCAGGATGAGGGCCAGCGAGCGCCCCGGCTTGCTCTGGGCGCTCGCGCTTCGGCCCCTCTTAGGTGCTGCCACCTTCTCGTACTCCCTCTCGGGCCGCCCCGCGCCCGGTCGGCGCGGTCGGCCATGACATGGTGTCGGGCTCCCGTGCGGGAAACAGACGCGCCCGGGATACGCGGGGCGCCATCATGCCGCCGCCGCGTGTCCCGGGGCGTGACTACTTCGCGTCGGAGTCGCCGTCGGTCTTCTTCGGCTCGTCGTCAGCCTTGGCCTCCGGGGCCTCGGCGGCGTCGGTGCCGTCCTCGGCGGCGTCCTTCTTACCGAGGTCGATCTTGTCGTCGGAGGCGGCGGCAGCGGCGGCGGATCCGTCGGTCTCGTCGGTCTCGGTGAGGGAGGAGGCGTCGTCCGGGACGACGTCGGACTTCAGGTCGTGCTCGATGCCGTGGACGATGCGGTTGTACTCGTCGTCCGAGAGGACGGCGCCGATGGCGTTCTTGGCGAAGAGGAGGTCGACGCCCGGTCCGGCGTCGAGGAGGACCGTGTCCTCGTTGACCTCCTTGACCGTCGCGTACATACCCCCGATCGTGCGGACACCGGAGCCGGGCTGCATCTCGTTCCGCATCTGGGCGGCCTGCTGCTGCTTCTTCTTGGCCGAGCGCGTCATCAGGAACATGGCCGCGATGAGCACGATGAACGGGAGAAGGGTATAGGCATTCACGGGACGGAAATTCCTTCGCGCGACCGCGCGGTGAGCGGCCTGTTGGATGGGGGTGGGTCGGCGCCGCCCGCAAGGGCGGCATCGGCGGAGTCTAAGCGAGTCCGCTCGCATGGAACAACGCTCAGCATGGCACCTGGGTTCCTGCTGGGCCATCGCCCTCGCCGCGCAACTGCCATCAGGCCCCGAACAGGTCCTGTTGTCCGTTTCCGGTACCCGACGAGCGCGGCGGCGTGAGGCCGAGGTGCGCCCAGGCGGCGGGGGTGGCGACCCGGCCGCGCGGGGTGCGGGCGAGCAGGCCCTCCCGGACCAGGAACGGTTCGGCGACCTCCTCCACGGTCTCCCGCTCCTCCCCCACCGCGACGGCGAGCGTCGACAGGCCGACCGGTCCGCCGCCGAACAGCTTCAGCAGGGCCTCCAGGACCGCCCGGTCGAGCCGGTCGAGGCCGCGCGCGTCGACCTCGTAGACGGCGAGGGCGGCGGCGGCGATCTCGCGGGTGATCAGCCCGTCGGCCTTGACCTGCGCGTAGTCCCGGACGCGACGCAGCAGGCGGTTGGCGATACGGGGCGTGCCCCGGGAGCGGCCGGCGATCTCGGCGGCGCCGTCCGGCTCGATCTCGACGTCCAGCAGGCTGGCCGAGCGATGGACGACGCGCTCCAGCTCGTGCGGCTCGTAGAACTCCATGTGCGCGGTGAAGCCGAAGCGGTCGCGCAGCGGCGGCGGCAGCAGGCCCGCGCGCGTGGTGGCGCCGACCAGGGTGAAGGGGGGCAGCTCCAGCGGGATCGCGGTGGCGCCGGGGCCCTTGCCGACGATGACGTCGACGCGGAAGTCCTCCATCGCCATGTACAGCATCTCCTCGGCGGGCCGGGACATGCGGTGGATCTCGTCCAGGAAGAGGACCTCGCCCTCCTGGAGGGAGGAGAGGATCGCGGCGAGGTCCCCGGCGTGCTGGATGGCGGGGCCCGAGGTGATGCGGATGGGGGCGCCCATCTCGGCCGCGATGATCATCGACAGGGTGGTCTTGCCGAGGCCGGGTGCGCCGGAGAGCAGCACGTGGTCGGCGGTGGCCCCGCGCGCGCGTGCGGCGCGCAGGACCAGGTCGAGCTGTTCGCGGACCTTCTCCTGGCCGATGAACTCGCCGAGGTCCTTGGGGCGCAGGGCGGCCTCGACGGCCTGGTCCTCCCGGTCGGCGGACGCACCGACGAGCCGCTCGGGGGCGGGGGTGTCGGTCGTGTCGTCCCAGTTCACGAAGTTCTCCTAGCGGGGTGACGCAGGTCAGCGGGCGCGGTTCAGGGTCTGCAGGGCGGCCCGCAGCAGCTGGCCGACCTGCGGGGTGCCGGCGGCGGCCTCGGCCTGGGGTGCCACGGCGGCCACCGCCTCGTCGGCCTCGCGGGTGGCGTAGCCCAGGCCGATCAGGGCCGCGTGCAGCTGGTCGCGCCAGCCCTGGCTGACGGGTGCGCCGACGGCGGGGGCGCCGACGGGCTCGCCGAGCCGGTCCTTCAGCTCCAGCAGCAGTTTCTGGGCGCCCTTCTTGCCGATGCCGGGGACGGCGGTGAGGGCCTTCTCGTCACCGGTGGCGACCGCGCGGCGCAGCGCGTCCGGGGTGTGCACGGCGAGCATCGCCTGCGCGAGGCGCGGGCCGACACCGCTCGCGGTCTGCAGCAGCTCGAAGACCTGGCGTTCGTCGTCGTCCGCGAAGCCGTACAGGGTGAGCGAGTCCTCGCGGACGACGAGGGAGGTGTGCAGCTTGGCCGGCTGGCCGATGCGGAGCGTCGACAGCGTGTTCGGCGTGCACTGGACGGCCATGCCGACGCCGCCGACCTCGACGACCGCTGTGTCGGGGGCGAGCGCGGCGACCGTGCCGCTGACGAAGGCGATCATGCCGTACGGCCTTTCGTTGCGTGGACCGCGTGCCGGGCCACGGCCTGCTGGAGTCGGTTCTGGGCGGGGGCTCGCCAGATGTGGCAGATGGCGAGCGCGAGGGCGTCGGCGGCGTCGGCCGGCTTCGGTGGCGCGGCGAGCCGGAGCAGCCGGGTCACCATGGCCCCGACCTGCGCCTTGTCGGCGCGCCCGCTGCCGGTGACGGCGGCCTTGACCTCGCTGGGGGTGTGCAGGGCGACCGGGATGCCGCGCCGGGCGGCGCACAGCATGGCGACGGCGCTGGCCTGGGCGGTGCCCATCACGGTGCGCACGTTGTGCTGACTGAAGACGCGCTCCACGGCGACGAACTCGGGCCGGTGCTCGTCCAGCCACTGCTCGATGCCCTGCTCGACGGCGAGCAGCCGGTGGCTGAGGTCGGCGTCCGCGGGCGTGCGGACGACACCGACGCCGAGCATGGTGAGCGGGCGGCCCGCGACGCCTTCGACGACGCCGACACCACACCGGGTCAGCCCCGGGTCCACCCCCAGTACCCGCACCGTGCCCCCTTCTGTCGCCGGCTCGATCAGCTATTCGTGCAGGCTATCGGGTGCCACTGACAACGCCGTGCACCGGCGCCCGGTACAGCGACGGGCCGACGGGGTGTGTCCCGTCGGCCCGTGAGAACCTGCGAAGCCCGCGGCAGCGCTACGCGTCGACCTTCTCCATGATCTCGTCGCTCACGTCGAAGTTGGCGAAGACGTTCTGCACGTCGTCGCTGTCCTCCAGCGCGTCGATGAGCTTGAAGATCTTCTTGGCGCCCTCCTCGTCCAGCTCGACCTGGACGGACGGCACGAAGCTGGACTCGGCGGAGTCGTAGTCGATGCCGGCCTCCTGGAGGGCCGTGCGGACCGCGACCAGGTCGGTGGCCTCGCTGATGACCTCGAAGGTCTCACCGAGGTCGTTGACCTCCTCGGCGCCCGCGTCCAGGACGGCACCGAGCACGTCGTCCTCGGACAGCTCACCCTTGGGGACGATGACGACACCCTTGCGGCTGAACATGTACGACACCGAGCCCGGGTCCGCCATGTTGCCGCCGTTGCGGGTCATGGCGACGCGCACGTCGGAGGCGGCGCGGTTGCGGTTGTCGGTGAGGCACTCGATGAGCACCGCGACACCGTTGGGGCCGTAGCCCTCGTACATGATCGTCTCGTAGTCGGCACCGCCGGCCTCAAGACCACCGCCGCGCTTGATCGCGGAGTCGATGTTCTTGTTCGGGACCGACTGCTTCTTGGCCTTCTGGACGGCGTCGTAGAGGGTCGGGTTGCCGTCGAGGTCGACGCCGCCCATGCGCGCCGCGACCTCGATGTTCTTGATCAGCTTCGCGAAGAGCTTGCCGCGCTTGGCATCGATCACGGCCTTCTTGTGCTTCGTCGTGGCCCATTTAGAGTGGCCGGACATCTGCCTGTCTCCTTCGCGTAACCCATCTCTGTATGAACGCCAGAGATCCTACAAGGACTCCGGTGTCCGGTTGGCGCGCACCATGTCGACGAACAGGGAGTGCACGCGGTGGTCGCCGGTCAGTTCCGGGTGGAACGAGGTGGCGAGCACGTTGCCCTGGCGTACGGCGACGATGTGGCCTTCGTGCTCGGCGAGCACCTCGGCGGCGGCGCCCACGGACTCCACCCAGGGGGCGCGGATGAAGACGCCCTCCACAGGATCGCCCGCGATGCCCTTCACGTCGACCGCGGCCTCGAACGACTCGTTCTGGCGGCCGAAGGCGTTGCGGCGCACGATCATGTCGATGCCGCCGACGGTCTCCTGGCCCGAGCGCGGGTCGAGGATCTTGTCGGCGAGCATGATCATGCCCGCGCAGGTGCCGTAGACGGGCATGCCCGCGCGCACGCGCGCGCGGAGCGGCTCCATCACGCCGAACAGGATGGCCAGCTTGGAGATGGTGGTGGACTCGCCGCCGGGCAGCACGAGGCCGTCGACCTCGGCGAGTTCCTCGGGGCGCCGCACCGGCCTGGCCACGGCGTCGGCCGCGGCCAGGGCGATGAGGTGCTCCCGTACGTCGCCCTGGAGGGCCAGGACGCCTATCACGGGGGTGTTCATGGGTTCCGGTGCCTTACCAGCCGCGGTTCGCGTAGCGCTCGGCCTCGGGGAGGGTGTCGCAGTTGATGCCGACCATGGCCTCGCCCAGGTTGCGGGAGGCGTCCGCGATGATCTTCGGGTCGTCGTAGAAGGTGGTGGCCTTCACGATGGCGGCGGCGCGCTTGGCCGGGTCGCCGGACTTGAAGATGCCGGAGCCGACGAAGACGCCCTCGGCGCCGAGCTGACGCATGAGCGCGGCGTCGGCGGGGGTGGCCACACCACCGGCGGAGAACAGCACCACCGGGAGCTTGCCGAGCTCGGCGACCTCCTTGACCAGCTCGAACGGGGCGCGCAGCTCCTTGGCGGCGGCGTAGATCTCGTTGTTGTCGCAGCCGCGCAGCTTGGCGATCTCGCCCTTGATCTGGCGCAGGTGGCGGACGGCCTCGACGACGTTGCCGGTGCCGGCCTCGCCCTTGGAGCGGATCATCGCGGCGCCCTCGGCGATGCGGCGCAGGGCCTCGCCCAGGTTGGTGGCACCACACACGAAGGGGGTGGTGAAGGCCCACTTGTCGGAGTGGTTGACCTCGTCGGCCGGGGTGAGGACCTCGGACTCGTCGATGTAGTCGACGCCGAGGGACTGGAGCACCTGGGCCTCGACGAAGTGGCCGATGCGGGACTTGGCCATGACCGGGATGGAGACGGCGTTGATGATGCCCTCGATCATGTCCGGGTCGGACATGCGGGCCACGCCGCCGTCCTTGCGGATGTCGGCCGGGACCCGCTCCAGGGCCATGACGGCGACGGCGCCCGCGTCCTCGGCGATCTTCGCCTGCTCCGGCGTGACGACGTCCATGATCACGCCGCCCTTGAGCTGCTCGGCCATGCCGCGCTTCACGCGGGCGGTGCCGGTCTCGGGAGCCTGGTTCTCGGTGGTGGACACGGGTGACCTCACTGAAAGGGGAGAAAGCGGGTTACTGCTCCAGAGAGGAAACGTGAGTGGACCAGGCCACAGCAAGGGCCAATGGCAAGCCGGTGGATCCTTTTGGTCCACGAGGTGTTCAGGAGACCCGCTCGACCAGGGCGGCGGGCGGCTCGTCGTCCATCTCGAAGGCCAGCGGGAAGGGGGCGTGGCCGGCCAGCCGGAACCAGCGGACCTTGCGGTGCTCGCGGAGTCTGCGGGCGGCCCCCACGGCGTCGTTGTGGAAGCGGCGGGCCATGGGCACCCGGCGGACGGCCTCGGCCAGCTCACGGGCCGCCTCCTCGCCGCCCGGGGCCTCGCGTACGGCCTCCACCTGCGCCGGATCCTCGAAGACCGCGCGCAGCGCCTGGCTCAGCTCGCTCTCGGCGACCTCCCGTTGCTCCTCCTCGGCCTGCCGGGCCGCGTGCGCGGCCTCGTAGAGCACGATCGAGGCGGCGGGATCCAGCACGCCCGAGGTCGCCAGTTCCTGCGCCACGGACGCCCGCCGCAGCAGCTGGGCGTCGAGCGCGGCCCGCGCGGCGTCCATCCGCACGTGCAGCCGGTCCAGCCGCCCGGCGGTCCAGCTGAGGTACACACCGATGGCGACAAGCGCGACGAGGATCCAAATGAGGGTTGCGGTCACGGCCGAAGGCTATCGGGGTGCCGCAGTCCGCCCGGACGCCGCCGGCATCACGCCCCGGCTCAGTCCCGTGCCAGGCCGAAGCGGGCCCGTAGGCCCGTTGTCCGTTCGTCCGCGGCGACCGCTGCCGCGCCGGTCGTCACCGTCTCGTAGACGGACAGGATGTCCGCGCCGACCGTCGACCAGTCGAACCGCCGGACATGGGCGCTGCCGCGTTCGCGCAGCTCGGTGCGGCGTGCCGGGTCCTCCAGGAGCCGTACGGCCGCCTCGGCCAGCGCGTCGGCGTCCTCGTTGGCGAACACCTCGCCGGCCTCGCCCTGGTCGAGGACCTGCACGAACGCGTCCAGGTCGGAGGCGAGCACGGGGGCGCCCGCGGACATCGCCTCGACCAGGATGATGCCGAAGCTCTCGCCGCCGGTGTTGGGCGCGATGTACAGGTCGACGCTGCGCAGCAGGCGCGCCTTGTCCTCGTCGCTGATCATGCCGAGGAACTCCACGCGCGGGCGCAGCTCCTTCGGCAGGTCCGCCACGGCCGCCTGCTCGTCGCCGCGGCCCGCGACCAGCAGGCGGGTCTGCGGGCGGGCGGCCAGGATCTTCGGCAGGGCCTTCATGAGGACGGGCAGGCCCTTGCGGGGCTCGTCGATGCGGCCGATGAAGCCGATCGTGTCGCCCTGCCACTCCGGTTCGGGCTCGGCCTTGGCGAAGAAGTCCACGTCGACGCCGTTGGGGATGACCACCGCGTCCCCGCCGAGGTGCTCGACCAGCGTGCGGCGGGCGTACTCGCTCACCGCGATCCGTGCGCTGATCTTCTCCAGGGCGGCCTGCAGGATCGCGTACGCGGCGATCATCGCGCGCGAGCGCGGGTTGGAGGTGTGGAAGGTGGCCACGATGGGGCCCTGGGCGGCCCAGCAGGTCAGCAGGCCGAGGGACGGGGAGGTCGGCTCGTGGATGTGGACCACGTCGAATGCGCCCTCGTGCAGCCAGCGCCGCACCCGCGCGGCCGACAGGAACCCGAAGTTCAGCCGGGCCACCGAGCCGTTGTACGGCACCGGGACCGCGCGGCCGGCCGAGACGACGTACGGCGGCAGCGGGGTGTCGTCGTCGGCCGGGGCGAGGACGGAGACCTCGTGTCCGAGCCGGAGGAAGTACTCGGCGAGGTCGCGGATGTGGAACTGGACGCCACCGGGCACGTCCCAGGAGTACGGGCAGACGATCCCGATTCTCACGCGGGTCCCTTCGCGGGGTCGAGGTCGGCGAGCCACAGCCGCTGGAGCATGTGCCAGTCCTCCGGGTGCTCGGCGATCCCGGTGGCGAAGGCGTCGGCCAGTGCCTGTGTCATGACAGACGTCTTCTCGGCCCGGGTACCTGACTCGGGTACCTCCACCGGCGGATGCACCTGGCCCTTCATGACCGGCGAGTCGTCGTACCGGAGGGTGACGGGCAGCAGCAGCGCGCCGGTCTGCTGGGCGAGCAGGGCAGGTCCGGCCGGCATGCGGGCCGTCTCGCCGAAGAAGTCGACCTCGACGCCGGAGGCGGACAGATCGCGGTCGGCGACCAGGCAGACCAGGCCGCCGTCGCGCAGCCTGCGGGCCAGGGTGCCGAAGGCGGAGCCGCCGCTGTGCGGCAGCACCTCCATGCCGAGGCCCTCGCGGTAGGCGACGAAGCGGTCGTACAGCGACTCGGGCTTCAGGCGTTCGGCGACCGTCGTGAACGGCGTCTCCAGCTTGGTGGTGACCCAGGCGCCGGCCAGGTCCCAGTTGGCCAGGTGGGGCAGGGCGAGGATCACGCCCCGGTCGGAGGCGAGGCCGTCGGTCAGGTGGTGCACGTCCTTCGGGTCGAAACCCGTGCGCACGCGCTCGGCGCTCCAGGCCGGCAGCCGGAAGGACTCCATCCAGTAGCGCAGGTACGAGCGCATGCCCGCGCGGGACAGCTCGGCGAGCCGCTCCGGAGTGGCGTCGGGCACCACGCGCGCGTAGTTGGCCTCAAGGCGCTGCACGCCCTTGCCGCGCCGCTTCCAGGCGAGGTCGGCGATGGTCTGGCCGAGGCGCACGGCGGCGGGCTCGGGCAGCTTCTTGACGGTGCTCCAGCCGACGCCGTACAGCGCGTCGGTGAGCCGTTCGGCGGCGCTCACTGCGCGGCCTCACTGGGACTCTGCCGAGCGGCGGCCTCCGCCTCCGCGGACTCGCGGCGGACGGTGACGACCCGCTGGATCAGCGTGACGAGGCTGCCGGCGGCGACGATCCACAGCGCGATCGGCAGCAGCCACTGGATGCCCGGCACACCGAACCTGTGCAGGCCGGCGAAACCGGCCGCGACCAGCGAGATCACCAGCCGCTCGGCACGCTCGACGAGTCCGTTGACGGCGACCGGCAGCCCGATCGACTCGCCGCGCGCCTTGGTGTAGGACACCACCTGCCCGCTGGCCAGGCAGAAGATCGACACCGCGCACAGCACGTTGTCGTTGCCATGGCCCGCGTACCAGAGCGCGAAGCCGCCGAAGATGGCGCCGTCGGCGACCCGGTCCAGGGTGGAGTCCAGGAAGGCGCCCCAGCGGCTGGAGCGGCCCAGCTGGCGGGCCATGTTGCCGTCGACCAGGTCGGAGAAGACGAACAGGGTGATCACGACCGTGCCCCAGAAGAACTCGCCCCTGGGGTAGAAGACCAGCGCTCCCGCGACCACACCGGCCGTGCCGATGAGCGTGACCGTGTCGGGGCTCACGCCCCGGCGGATGAGAAACGCGGCGAACGGTGTGAGGACACGCGTGAAGAATGCACGCGCGTACTTGTTCAGCATGGCCTTCCCGACGGTCGGTGACGCCGCGGCCCTGGTGGCCGCCGGCTGGCCCATCGTAGCCACGCGCGCGTGTGCGCGGCGGGCGGGCACCCGCAGCCGCGCCGGGAACCGGCGCGCGCCACGGCGCGCGTGTGGTGCGGGACGCGATCGGTGCCCCATCCGTACCGTTCGTGGTCCTTCGTATGGACGCGGCATGACGGGAGTGGAAAGCTCGAATAACCGCGGGCGTCGCCGGAGCCGCCTGGGGGAGCCCCCTCTGGGGGAGGATCCTGCGTGTCCGCGCCCACAGTGACCTCACCGTGCACGGGAGGCAGGATCATGGGCGACAAGGCACAGACACACCACCCCGGGGCCGCCGGCAGGGCTCTGGAGGCCGACCGGCCCGCGTCCGTACGGAACGTGGTACTGGTCGGCCACTCCGGTTCGGGCAAGACGACTCTGGTGGAGGCCCTCGCGCTGACCGCGGGGGCGGTCAACCGGGCGGGCCGCGTCGAGGACGGCGGCACCGTCTCCGACTACGACGACATCGAGCACCGGCAGCAGCGCTCCGTGCAGCTCTCCCTCGCGCCGGTCGAATGGGACGGCATCAAGATCAACCTTCTGGACACCCCCGGGTACGCCGACTTCGTCGGGGAGCTGAGGGCCGGTCTGCGGGCGGCGGACGCGGCCCTCTTCGTCGTCTCGGCCTCGGACGGCGTGGACGGCTCCACCCGCATGGTGTGGGAGGAGTGCGCGGCCGTCGGCATGCCCCGCGCGATCGTGATCACCCACCTGGAGGCCGCCCGCGCGGACTTCGAGGAGATGACCCGGACCTGCGCCGAGGCCTTCGGCGGTGACGACCCCGACGCCGTCCTGCCGCTGTACCTGCCGCTGCGCGGCCCCGAGGGTCCCGACGGGCACGCGCCCGTGACGGGCCTGGTCGGACTGCTGTCGCAGAAGCTGTTCGACTACTCGACCGGGGAGCGCAAGGAGTCCGAACCGGGCGAGGACCAGCTGCCGGACATCGAGGAGGCCCGCAACCGGCTCATCGAGGGGATCATCGCGGAGAGCGAGGACGAGACCCTCATGGACCGCTATCTGGGCGGCGAGCAGGTCGACGTCAAGACGCTCGTCGAGGACCTGGAGCGGGCCGTGGCGCGCGGCGCGTTCTTCCCGGTGCTGGCCGCCGCCCCCGCCGCCGACGGCGCCAGGCAGGGCCTCGGCACGGTCGAGCTGCTGGAGCTGGTCACCGGCGGCTTCCCGACCCCGTTCGAGCACCCGCTGCCCGGCGTCACCACGATCGACGGCAAGCCGCGCGAGCTGAAGCCGTGCGACACGGACGGCCCGCTGGTCGCCGAGGTCGTCAAGACCTCCTCCGACCCCTATGTCGGCCGGATCTCCCTGGTCCGCCTCTTCTCCGGCACCCTCCGCCCCGACCAGACCGTGCACGTCTCCGGGCACGGCCTCGCCGACCGCGGGCACGAGGACCACGACGTCGACGAGAAGATCGCCGCTCTGACCATGCCCTTCGGCAAGCAGCAGCGCCCGGTGACCCGTGCCGTCGCCGGCGACCTGGTCTGCGTGGCCAAGCTGAGCCGCGCCGAGACCGGCGACACCCTCTCCGCCAAGGACGACCCGCTCCTGATGGAGCCCTGGCAGATGCCCGACCCGCTGCTGCCGCTCGCCATCCACGCGCACAGCAAGGCCGACGAGGACAAGCTCTCGCAGGGCCTGGCCCGGCTGGTCGCCGAGGACCCGACGATGCGCCTGGAGCAGAACCAGGACACCCACCAGGTCGTCCTGTGGTGCCTGGGCGAGGCCCACGCCGACGTCGCCCTGGAACGGCTGCGCAGCCGCTACGGCGTCCAGGTCGACGTCGTGCCGCACAAGGTCTCCCTCCGGGAGACGTTCGCGAACAAGGCCACCGGGCGCGGCCGGCACGTCAAACAGTCCGGCGGCCACGGCCAGTACGCCATCTGCGAGATCGAGGTGGAGCCGCTGCCGGGCGGCTCGGGCATCGAGTTCGTGGACAAGGTGGTCGGCGGCGCGGTGCCCCGCCAGTTCATCCCGTCCGTCGAGAAGGGCGTACGGGCCCAGGCCGCCAAGGGCGTCGCCGCCGGCTACCCCCTGGTGGACGTGCGGATCACGCTGCTGGACGGCAAGGCGCACTCGGTGGACTCCTCCGACGCCGCCTTCCAGACGGCGGGCGCCCTCGCCCTGCGCGAGGCCGCGGCGGACGCGAAGATCCATCTGCTGGAGCCGGTCGCCGAGGTGAGCGTCCTCGTCGGCGACGACTACGTGGGGCCCGTGATGAGCGACCTGTCCGGCCGCCGCGGCCGGCTGCTCGGCACCGAACAGGTGGGCTCCGGACGGACGTTGATCCGTGCCGAGGTCCCCGAGTTCGAGATCGGCCGGTACGCCGTCGACCTGCGCTCGCTCTCCCACGGCACGGCCCGTTTCGACCGGAGCTACGCCCGGCACGAGCCGATGCCGCCGCAGATCGCCGAACGCATCCGCGAACAGGCCGGGGACGAGGGGTAGTACGAGGGCACAGGCCCGGCGCACGGGCGGGCGGCTTCGGCCGTCCGCCCACGCGCTGTCGGTGCCGGCGGATACGCTGATCACCTGATCACGTCGTGCCGCACCCGTCCGGCGGTCGTCCGGTATCGGCACGGCGACCGGTCCAACAGGTGTGCGCAGCAGGGAAGTCGGGAAGGCCGCAGGAACGGCACCGGCGGCGATGGGGGCGGGAATGTCGTTTGGAACGGAGTGGGACGGGCCCCAGGTACCCGTCTCGGGCGACGAGGGGCAGGCGGCGACCTCCGCGCTGGCCTCCGCGGCGTACCGGGACAGCCCGATCGACGAGATCAAGAAGGCCGACAACGAGTGGCACCAGTCGACCGTCAAGCCCGGCCGGATCAAGCTGTTCCGGCCCAATCTCGGCGAGGCGTTCTCCCGGGCTCTCGTCGACCGGATGCTCGCCCCCGGCCGCAAGCCGCTCATCCAGTCCTTCGGCTCCGAACCGCAGTTCGTGGTGGAGCACGCCCTGGCCGCCAACAACATCCGCCGGGAGCGCGACAACCGCCTGACCGCCATCACCGTGGTGTGCGGCCTGCTCTTCCTGCCCGGCATGCTCGGCTGGCTGCTCGTCTTCCAGCTGCGCACCTTCGTCGCCAAGCGTGACGACAAGCGCGCCGGCGCGCTGGCCACGGCCCTGCTCCTGGGCGTCGGCGTGCTCGCCGCGCTGTTCCTGATCAAGATGCCGTTCACCGGCTTCTGGGCGTGGTACGCCCGTGCGGCCGTCGTCGTCCCCGTGCTCGGCTGGCTCTGGGCCAAGCAGATCTGCGAGCGCACCGCCAAGGACCTGCGGGCCCGCTGGGACGGCCTGCTCTCCGGCACCAGCGTCGGCGCCAAGGTCCCGGAGGCCGTGCCGCGCGGCCCCGGCGAGACCGCCGCCGAGACGCTGCGCCAGTCACTGGCCCGGCTCAGCGCCGAGCAGCAGTCCAACTCCGTCTTCTACGCCGGCCCCAAGGGCATACTCGGCATGGGCACCCGCTGGGGCGCCTGGCAGCTCGCCGAGGACCTGGTGCCCGCCGACCCCGGCCGGGAGATCCACCCCTTCCGCAGCTGGGACGTCATACGCGCGATCCACGACCAGCTGGCCCTGCTGGAGCGCGGTCCGCTCAACACCGGCGGCTTCCCCAAGCCGTCGGTACGGCACTGGATCGTCACCCCGATCGGCGAGAAGGCCACGGCGGTGTCCCGGCCCGAGGGCACCGAGGTCGAGGCCTTCCAGGTCAAGCCGCACGCCATACAGGACATCTGCAACAAGCAGCAGTTCGGCAGCGGCGACCGGCACTACCTGGGCGTCCAGTGGACCCTGTGGGACGGCCAGCTGGTCATCACCATGCTCATCACCGTCACCGTGCTGCACGAGACCCTGCGCATCGAGGTCACCGGGCACGCGCTGGGGCCGGTGAACTCGCTGTTCACCAGCAAGCCGGAGGCGCCGACCAAGGAGGTCGCCAAGTCCCTCAAGCCCTGGGAGAACCGCACGATCAAGCTGCCGCTCGTCAGCACCGACGAGGTGGTCCGGCTCGCCGTGCGCGCCCCGCTGACCTGGTACCCGCCGTTGCTGAACTGGCTCGGCGGCTCACTGGGCCTGCCCGAGCCGTTCGGCCTGCGGCACGCCTGGGCCGACCAGCCGTGGCGGCACCGTTTCATGGCCGACGACGCGCTGCGCGCGGCCACACCGGTGCTGCGCGTGGTGCACTCGGCCGCGATCAGGGTCCTGGAGGAGAACGGCGTGAACACGGAGAAGTTCGGCGCCCGCTCGGCGTTCCTCAGCGGCAACGTCCAGGATCCCTCGCCGCGGAAGGCCGACCTGTACGACGCGTGAGCGGTGCCCTCGGCGGAGGGCACCGGCGGCGAGCTACGCCGGCCAGGCCTCGGCCAGCATCTTCCGGGTGTCCGCCAGCAGCTGCGGCAGCACTCTCGTGTGCCCCACGACCGGCATGAAGTTCGTGTCGCCGCCCCAGCGCGGCACGATGTGCTGGTGCAGATGGGCGGCGATACCGGCGCCCGCGACCCCGCCCTGGTTCATGCCGATGTTGAACCCGTGCGCGCCGGACGCGGTGCGCAGGGCCGTCATGGCCTGCTTGGTCAGCTCCGCCAGCTCGGCGGTCTCCGGCCCGGTGAGGTCGGTGTAGTCGGCCACATGCCGGTACGGCACGGTCATCAGATGGCCGCCGTTGTACGGGTACAGGTTCAGGACGGCGTACACATGCTCACCGCGCCGGACGATCAGCCCGTCCTCGTCGGACTTGGCCGGGATCGAGCAGAAGGGGCAGCCGTCGTCGGCCCCCGGACCGGTCGGCTTGTTCTCGCCCTGGATGTAGGCCATCCGGTGGGGCGTCCACAGACGCTGGAACGCGTCCTGGGTCCCCACTCCGATCTGCTGCTCCGGCTCACTCGTCATGCTAGGCAGCATATGGCTTCACCCCCTCCCGGCGTGTCGCCGGGGCGCCCCGCCGGTATTCTCCGGCCAAGCTTGGCCGGTGGACGACGAAAGTCGCGCGGCTCGCTGGCAGCGGCGCACCGAGATCCCGCTCTACCTGGCGTCGCTGGTCTTCATCGCCGCCTACGCCACCCGAGTCCTGGCCGTGAGCCTGCCGGACGTCTGGCGGGACCTGTGCGCGTTCGCGATGCTCGGCCTGTGGGTGGTGTTCGCCGCGGACTACGTGGTGCGCTGGCGACTGGGCGGGCAGCGCTTCCCGCGCTTCGCCGCCACGCACTTCCTGCACACCCTTGTGGTCGTCCTGCCGCTGCTGCGCCCGCTGCGGATCGTTCCGCTCTACGACGTCGTCCAGAGCCGGCAGGGAGGACCCCGGCTCTCCGTGCACGCCCGTGTGATCGCCTACGCGAGCCTGTCGACCCTGCTGCTCGGGTTCGCCGGCGCCCTCGCGGTGTACCAGCAGGAGCGCGGGGCGCCCGGCGCCACCATGCACTCGTTCGGTGACGCCGTGTGGTGGGCCGCGTCGACCCTCACCACGGTCGGCTACGGCGACGTCACCCCGGTGACCACGCTCGGCCGGACGATCGCGATCGCGATGATGGCCTGCGGTCTCGCCCTGCTCGGCGCGGTGACGGGAGCGTTCTCGGCCTGGCTGATCCAGACGTTCTCCCTCGCGAGCGACGAGAAGCGGCCCCCGGGACGGTGATCCCGGGGGCCGCTCGGCTCAGGCTGTTCAGACCTGGGTCCGCTCCTCCACGACCTGCGCGATCTTCGCGATGGCCTCGTCGAACGGGATGCCGTTCTCCTGCGAGCCGTCGCGGTAGCGGAAGGACACCGAGCCGTTCGACATGTCCTCGTCGCCCGCGATGACCATGAACGGCACCTTCTGCTTCTGCGCGTTCCTGATCTTCTTCTGCATACGGTCCGAGGAGGAGTCCACCTCGACGCGCAGGCCCTTCTTGCGGGCCGCCGCAGCGAACTTCTCCAGGTACTCGACGTGCGCGTCGCCGATCGGGATGCCGAGCGCCTGGACCGGGGCGAGCCACGCCGGGAAGGCGCCCGCGTAGTGCTCCAGGAGCACCGCGAAGAAGCGCTCGATCGAGCCGAACAGGGCACGGTGGATCATGACCGGGCGCTGCTTGGAGCCGTCCGGGCCGGTGTACTCCAGGTTGAAGCGCTCGGGCAGGTTGAAGTCGAGCTGGATGGTCGACATCTGCCAGGTCCGGCCGATCGCGTCCTTGGCCTGGACGGAGATCTTCGGGCCGTAGAAGGCGGCGCCGCCCGGGTCGGGCACGAGGGGCAGGCCCTGCTTCTCGGCGACCTGGCGCAGGGTCTCGGTCGCCTCCTCCCAGACCTCGTCGGAGCCGACGAACTTCTCCGGGTCCTTGGTGGACAGCTCCAGGTAGAAGTCGGTCAGGCCGTAGTCCCGCAGCAGGCCGAGGACGAAGGTGAGCGTCTTGTCCAGCTCCTCGGACATCTGCTCACGGGTGCAGTAGATGTGCGCGTCGTCCTGCGTGAAGCCCCGGGCGCGGGTCAGGCCGTGCACGACGCCCGACTTCTCGTACCGGTACACGGTCCCGAACTCGAAGAGGCGCAGCGGCAGTTCACGGTACGACCGGCCGCGCGCGTCGAAGATCAGGTTGTGCATCGGGCAGTTCATGGGCTTGAGGTAGTAGTCCACGCCCTCGTCGAGCTGCATGGGCGGGTACATGCCCTCGGCGTACCAGTCCAGGTGGCCGGACGTCTCGAAGAGCTTCCCCTTCGTGGCGTGCGGGGTGTAGACGAACTCGTAGCCCTCTTCCTCGTGCCGGCGGCGCGAGTAGTCCTCCATGACCCGGCGGACGATGCCGCCCTTGGGGTGGAAGACGGCGAGGCCGGAGCCGATCTGCTCGGGGATCGAGAAGAGGTCCAGCTCGTTGCCGAGCTTGCGGTGGTCGCGCTTCTCGGCCTCGGCGAGGAAGTCCAGGTACGCCTTCAGCTCGTCCTTGGACGGCCAGGCGGTGCCGTAGATGCGCTGGAGCATCGGGTTCTTCTCGCTGCCGCGCCAGTAGGCGGCGGCGTTGCGCATCAGCTTGAACGCCGGGATGAGGCGGGTGGAGGGCAGGTGCGGACCGCGGCAGAGGTCCTTCCAGCACAGGTCGCCGGTCTTGGCGTCCAGGTTGTCGTAGATCGTCAGCTCGCCGGCGCCGACCTCGACGTCCGCGCCGTCGTCGTGGGAGGCCGAGCCCTTGAGGCCGATCAGCTCCAGCTTGTACGGCTCGGAGGCCAGCTCCGCACGGGCGGCCTCGTCGGTGACGACACGGCGGGAGAACTTCTGCCCCCGCTTCTGGATCTCCTGCATCTTCTTCTCGATGGCCTTGAGATCCTCGGGCGTGAACGGCTTCTCGACGTCGAAGTCGTAGTAGAAGCCGTCCTTGACGGGCGGGCCGATGCCCAGCTTGGCCTCGGGGAACAGCTCCTGCACGGCCTGCGCCATGACGTGCGCGGTGGAGTGGCGCAGGATGTTCAGGCCGTCCTCGGACGAGATCTCGACGCCCTCGACCTCGTCGCCGTCGGACAGTGCGTACGTGAGGTCCTTCAGCTCGCCGCCCACGCGTGCGGCGATGATCGAGCGCTCGCCCGCGAAGAGGTCGGCGGCCGTAGTGCCCGTCGTCACCACGCGTTCTTCCCGCTCGGAATCGCGTTGGATGATCACACGGACGTCTGACACCGGTCTCTCCTGACTGAAGGTGGGGTGCGGCGCCATACCAGGAGCGCGCGCACAGGCGATCGTACCGACCCGACGGCACCGACCGCGAAACGGTCACCCTCAGTCCTCGTCCCCGTACGCTTCCCCGCACGCCTCCTCGAAGAAGTCGAGGTTCTCCTGGAGGGACTTCATCAGCCGGTCGCGCTCGGCGTCGTCCACCTGCACGGGTACGACTCCGGAGGCGCCGGTGAGCCTGCGGAAGCCGCCCCGGCGCTCCAGCCTGCCGTGCACACGGACGGGGAGGCCGACGAGGTGGGCGTGGCCGGCGATGCGGTAGTCCTCCTCGTCCAGGGTGACGCGGACGTGCGTGACCTCGGCGCCGGCGAGGACGCGCAGGCGTACGGTGCCCTCGCCGCCGGGCCCGGAGCGGCGCATGCGGACGACGGCGCCGGTGACGCGGACCGGGACGGAGGGTTCCTCGCGGAGGTAGCGGGCGGCGGCCTCGCGGAGCACGGGCAGGTCGCCGGGTGAGAACTCGACGGGTTCGGCGGAGGGGGCGCAGCCCTCGGGGACGCCGGCGCCGGGTGCCCAGGCGACGGCGACGCGGGCGCCCTCGGTGCCCCGGACGAGCGCGCTGAGCGCCTCGGTCAGCTCGCGGCTGACGCCGGCCTCCACGGCGCCGTCGAAGGCGTCCATGCCCCCGGTGGCCCGCTGGTAGTCGATGGCCTCGCGGGCGGCGTGGAGGGCCTGGTGGAGGCGGACGGCGAGGGGCCGGCCGGCGGGCACGGGCGCGAAGGCCGTGAGGGTGCGGCCCTCGGTGGCGGGGCCGACGAGGACGTCCCGTATGAGGTCGCCGGCGGCCCGGCGGTGGCGGGCGCCGTAGTAGCCGGCCCGCGCGCGTGTGGCGAGCGCGGCGGCGAGCAGCATCTGCCGGGCGGCGCCGCGCAGGTGGTCGTCGGCGGCCCAGGGGGCGGCGCCGGCGGGTCCGCTCAGGGTGTCGCGCCACCAGCGGATCTCGTCGCTGGGGACGGCGAGGGAGATCAGCACCTCGCGCGCGGCGGGGGTGTGGCTGCGGGTGAGGGCGTCGAGGGCCTCGCCGAGCAGGTCGTCGCTGTCGGGGAAGGCGCGGTTCTCGGGGACGAGCAGGCTGGTTCCGCCGCCGCCCGGGCCGGGCGGGGTCCAGCGGCCGTACCGGCCCGGGGCTCCGCCGCGCCGCTGCCAGCCGTGTCGGCGCAGCAGGGCGCCGAGCACGGCGGGGTCGACGTCGGCGGGCCGCGGCGGCCGGTTCCACGGCAGGTCGTCGGGGTGCGGCCGGACCTGCCGTACCGGCTCGTCGTAGGGACGGTTCCTCATGGCCTGCCTCCCGTCCCGACCCGCGTCATGATCTCGCAGAGGGCCCGGTCGTCGAAGATGCGCGAGGTCGGTATCCGCACGGTGGTCCGGTGCCGGCCGGTCACGGGGTGGCCGGCGAGGTTGACCCAGTAGCAGCAGTGCCTCAGGTCGAGGCGGTCGTGGCTGGCGCGCAGCCAGTCGTCCTGGGAGCGCGGCACGAGCATGACGACCAGGATCTTGTGCACCGAGACGGGGCTGCGGGCGAGCTTGCGCAGGTGGTCGTTGTCGAGGGTGAAGGAGAAGGAGCGGCCCGGGGGGTTCGGCGCGACCTGGTAGGTGGCCTTGAGCTGCACCTTGATGGTGACCTCGTCGTCGACGGTGTGTCCGGGCGCGCTGTGGCTGACGTGCCAGTCGATGCCGTTGTCCGGAAAGGGCTGCGACAGCGAGCAGCCGGCCGCGGCGGCGACCGCGTGCAGATAGCCGACCTGCAGTGTCTCCATGCAGGCGGTGGTGGCGAGCGTGCCGCGAAGGGTGCCCGGACGATCGGGCAGCAGCCCGCCCCGCTCGGGCTGCGCTATGGCCATGACCAACAGCCTTCCCAGGCAAGTGTTTCCCCGCTGCGGGCCGCTGAACTGCAAAGACCCGTACTCCTGTTGTCTCCTCGCGGCGTACGGCGCAAACGGCCCGGGTATCACCAAACGGGCAGAAGACGGAACGTCACCTGCCATGGGTGAACAAGGAGTTGGGTGCGGATGACGACCTGGTACGAGGGGCCACTGGCCGCCTTCGACACGGAGACGACGGGCGTCGACGTCGAGACCGACCGGATCGTGTCGGCCGCCGTCGTCGTCCAGGATGCGCCGGGGACCCGGCCTCGGGTCACCCGGTGGCTGGTGAACCCGGGTGTGCCGGTGCCGGAGGCGGCGACGGAGGTGCACGGGCTGACCGAGGAGCACCTGCAGCACAACGGGCGCTGGCCGGCTCCGGTGATGTACGAGATAGCGGAGCAGCTGGCGGAGCACGCGGCGCTGGGCCGTCCGCTGGTGGTGATGAACGCGCCGTTCGATCTGACGCTGCTGGACCGGGAGTTGCGCCGGCACCGGGCGTCCTCGCTGGACCGCTGGTTCGAGTCGGTGCCGCTGCGGGTGCTGGACCCGCGGGTGCTGGACAAGCACCTGGACCGATACCGCAAGGGCCGGCGCACGCTGACGGACCTGTGCACGCACTACGGCGTGACGCTGCAGGGCGCGCACGACGCGGCGGAGGACGCGCTGGCCGCGATGGATGTCGTACGGGCGCTGGGCCGCCGTTTCGCGACCCGGCTGGAGCGCCTCTCCCCCGCCGAGCTGCACACGCTGCAGGCGAACTGGCATGCGGCGCAGGCGCGGGGGCTGCAGGCGTGGTTCGCGCGCAGTGGCTCGGAGGAGGTCGTCAGCACGGAGTGGCCGCTGCGCCCGGAGCTGCCCGCGGCGGCGTAGCGGCGGGGCGCGCCGGTGCCGGACGCGGCTCGGCGGTGTCCGGCGGCGCGCCGGTCACCAGGAGCCGCCTCCGCCGCCGCCCGCTCCGCCGCCGACGCTGTCCGAGAAGCCGCCGCCGGACGAGCTGCCGCCGGAGCTGGTGGAGCCGCTGGAGGCCGGGCTCCGGCGGGAGGCCGCCGAGGCGACGAAGAGTCCGGCGGCCATGGCGGTACCGAGGCGTACCGCCTGGGAGTTGGGGTGCCGGACGGGCACGGTGGCCGCTTCCAGGGCCCGCTGCCAGCGGCCGGCCATGCCGAAGGCCACCGCCCACGCCGTGTACCGCTGGACCTCCCGGTCGTCGAGCGGTTCGGCGTCCGGGACGGTGGAGGGGTCGGCGAGGTAGCGCCGGAAGGCTTCGGTGCGCAGCCAGTGGGCGGTGCCCCGGGGCGTGCGGGAGTGCAGCTCCCAGCCGTAGCAGGCGAGCGCGGCGCCGACGCCGGTGGCGAGCGCGCCCGCGGTGAGGACGGGGTCGCCGGCGGGGTCGTGGCCGGCGCCGAGAAGAGCGCCCGCCACGGCCCCGACGAGCCCGAGCACGGTGACGGCGAGGCCGGCCAGTCGCACCGCGCGGACGCGCTTGCCGGAGCCCTCGGTCCACAGCCCGCTGTCGGCCCGCCATGCCTTGAGGTGGCCGGCGAGCTTGTCCCAGCCGGCGCGGAACCTCGGGTCGTAGGAGCCGCCGAGCCGGAGTTCGGAGCGGCCCGCGAACATGGTGTGCAGGACGTCCTTGGTGGCCGGGTCGGGCGCGGTGGGGGCGTTGCGCGAGCGGCGGACGGTGGGCTGCTGCTCCGAGCCGTAGACGGCGAGGTGACGGTCGGCGGCGGCGCCGAGCAGCCAGGCGATCTGGTGGTGCGGCTCGACCCGCTCGGCGAGCAGGACGCCGCCCTGGGCGGGGGTCAGCCCGTCGGGCGGTGTGGGGCTCGGGGTGAGGCCGGCGGTGAGCCGGCGCCGGGCGGGCCACGGTGGCACCGGCGGCCTTCCCGGTGGGCGGGGCCGGCAGGGCGGGCCGCGCCACGGCCGGGCCCGGGTCGCGGGAGGCGAAGACGGTGAGGCCTTCCCTGCCCCCCAGCCGGTCGGCCCGGATCGTGAGGTGGCCTGCCTCGGGCCGGCCGACCGTGCAGCTGCCGCGGGTGCCCTCGGTGCCCTGGACGCAGCGCTGCCCGGTGAGACGGTAGGGGGCGACGGCGTGGATCTCGACGTGGGAGCGGTCGACCTGCCAGCCGGTGCCCACCGCGTCCCAGGCCAGCCGGCCCTTCTTCACGACGCCTTCCAGCGTGTACCGGATCCGGTAGCGGTGCAGCCCGGTGACGGTCCGGTCGGGGTCGCCCACCTTGATGCGGGTGGCGATCTCCCGGCGGCCGTCCGGTTCGAGGTAGTGGTCGCCGGCGGTGAGTTCCCAGGGGACGCGGTGGCCGTCCAGGGTGACGGCGACCTCGGCCTCGTCCGCGTCGAAGGGCAGGTCGGGCAGGTCGCGGTAGATGCCGTGCCGGGCGGTGCCGGGGTGTCCGAAGTCGTAGTCGATGACCTCGGTGACCTGGGCGGTGCCGGCGGCGGAGATCCGGGCGCCGACCCACATGCGGGTGACCCGTTCCTCGTTGCCGTCGGTGCGGGCCTTCGCCACGGCGCAGCCCAGCAGCAGCACGAGGGCGAGCAGCCCGGCCAGGCTCCGCACCCCGCGCCGGCGCAGCCATGCGCCAACTGCCTGTCTCGCCTTGCTTCCTGTTCCGGTCACGGCACCCCCCGTGGCATCACAACAGCCGCTGCGTCACATGAGCAGGTATGTCAAAAGAGCCGGTCCGCTGTGCGGACCGGCTCTCTCCCGGTGGGCGATACTGGGTTCGAACCAGTGACCTCTTCGGTGTGAACGAAGCGCTCTCCCACTGAGCTAATCGCCCGGGAACGCACTGAACAATACAGGTCCGGGCGCCGTTCGTTCAAACCGCTCGCAGACGGCGCAGCAGTCCGCGCCGCCCGGCCCGCATCATCAGGCGGTGGTTGAGACGGAAGAGGGGCCGTCCGGGTACGGCGAGCAGTCGGAGCAGCGCCTTGGTGACCTCGACTTCCTGGTCGTACCGGGCGAGCGTGCCGGGGCCGTCGGCGGTGACCGTCCAGCGGGCCCAGCCGTCGATGTCGCCGGAGAGCTCGGCTTCGAGGACGCCGGCGGCCGGGTCCCGGAGGGTCCGGCGCACGGTGCACGTGAGGCCGTAGGGCAGCAGGGAGCGGATGGTGATCACGCCGGTGTCGTCGTCCAGGCGGGTCACCGCCCGCACCTGTGGCCACCAGCGCGGATAGTCCTCGGCCCGGGCCAGTGCCGCGTACACGGCGGCCGGCGGGGCGGGCAGGGACCACACGCTGCGGAAGCGGTAGTGGTTGCGGTCCATGCACCGAGTGTGGCGCGAACACGTGCATAAATCTGAGTACGCGTACTCATGCGCCGGGCGGTCACCCGGGTCAGACTCGGGGGACGAGCGCCGCCGCCCGTGCGACGGCGCTCCCCCATCACCGCTGGCCGGGCATCCTGTCGCCGAGCAGGGCCAGGTTCTCGATGGCGGCGAGCCCGTAGAGGGCGGTGTCGTTGGTGGACACCCAGGTCGCCTCGCTGCCCTCGACCAGGGTGGCCGGACCGGTCAGCTTCTCGGTCTTCCACGGCGAGGACTCGGTGTAGCCGTCGGAGCTGTAGAACTTGGCCCAGGCGCGCTTGGCGAGGGCCGCGTCCCCGGTCTGTACGGCGGCGTAGGCGTCGAGACGCGAGTGGCCCTGGAAGAGCAGCAGCGTGCCGAAGTGGGAGCCGTAGCGGGCGGCCTGTTCGGCCTTGGTGGCGTTGAAGTAGCGGCAGTAGTCGAGGTAGGCCTCCTTGAACTTCGGCATGTCCACGAGGTGGATCAGCTCGGCGCACAGCTCGTTCAGGCCGAAGACGGCCGAGAGGTGGGAGACGGACACCACGGGCTTGTCGGCGACGGCGAACTTCCCGGTGTCGATGTCGTACAGGCCGCTGCCCTGCACGAATCCGTTGGGCTGGGCGGCGATGGTCTCCATGGTGGACAGCACCCGCGCCTTCGCCTTCTCCCACTTCGGGCCCTTGCGCTCCCACTCCGTGAGCCACGCCGACACCAGGCCGCTCCAGTCGGTGCCGAAGCCGATGGACAGGGCGTGCGGGTCGGGGGTGTAGGGGTCGGTGCGGACCTTGCGCTGCGGGTCGAGGACGAGGAAGGTCTCGTCGGAGTCGACGTTGGCGCGCATGAGGTCGCCGACGCGCTCGTCGGCGGTGAGGAAGTAGTAGAAGCGCCGGTACGTCGTGTTGGCGATGCGCTGCTGCTTGGCGCTGTCGGCGAAGTGCTGCACGCCGTGCCGGGTGCCGAGGCCGGCCCACTTGCCGAGGTGGTAGACGTCGACCTCGCCGGTGTGCCGGGTCATGGCCTCGGCGAACCGGAAGATGTCGGACCGGCCGCTTCTGAGGTACGCGTACCAGAGCCACAGGTCGGGCGACAGCTCGGAGTTGTCCCAGGCGTAGCCGCCGATGTCGTACCGCCACACGTGCCGGGCCGAGTCGTAGGTGTGCATGATGTCGCCGTAGTCCCAGAAGCCGTACCAACGGCGCATCTCCACCTGGTCCTTGTAGTAGGTGAAGAGGAAGTCGAGATGGTCCTCGATCTTCGCTCTGGCGGCGGTGGAGCGGTCCGGCTCGGAGAAGAGGCCGGGGCCGAAGACCTTGGCCTTGATGAGCTGCCGGGGCGGGGCGGCGAGCTGGGGCAGCACCCGTACGGCCGCCACCTGCTGGGCCAGGGTCTGCGCCGAGGGTGTCGACTCGTTGGCCCAGAAGAGGAGTTCGGAGGTGCGGGCGATGCCGTAGGGGGTGCCGAACCCGGGCTCGTAGTCCTCGTAGGTGATGTTGAGGCCTTCGAGCTGCTTGGCGTAGGTGTCCTGGCCCATGCCGTCGTGGTAGAAGCGCAGGTCCATGGGCTGGGCCTCGGGCGACCAGAGCCAGAGGGTGACGGTGGCCTCGTCGGTGTGGGCGTCGCGGATGTCGAGCTGGGCGGGGAACTTCTCCCAGAAGTCCCGGAGGCCGAAGGAGAATCCGCCGCTCGCGCCGCCGACACAGCCGAATCCGGAGGCCCGCCTGCCGCCGCCGGCGGCGATCCAGCCGTGGCCCTTCTTGGTGCGCTTGCGGACGGTGAAGCCGTCGGCGGAGAGCTGGGCGAGGGTGTAGTCGCCCCAGTGCGGGATGTACTGCAGGCGGGTGGTGACGCGCTGGTCCCAGGTGGCGGGGTCGGGCAGCTTCCCGCCCTCGTACTGGGCGGCCTGGACGGCCGCGCCCGGGTCGCGGCGCAGCCCGGTGACGCCCTGGACGGCCTCGCGCAGCAGGCCGGTGCCCTCGCCGCCGATGCGGATGTGCCGGTCGTAGGCGGCGTCCCGCATCGGCACGGTGAAGCGGACGCCGAGGCCGCGGACGAAGTCGCCGGACGCCTTGCCGGGCTCCTGCGTGCCGTCGTAGGTGATCGTGTGCACCATGCGGAAGGAGTCGGAGCCGGCGTAGAAGTACAGCCGGACGGAGAACGGCAGCCAGCCGCGGTCGCCCTTGCGGTGCTTGCCGTCGACGCGGACCACCGCGCGGACCGGTCCGTCCTGCTCGACGGTGACCTCGCCGATCGCGCCGTCGAACCGCTCGGTCTTCGCCGTGCCCTGGTCCTCGTCCTCGATCTCGGGCTGCCGGAGGAGGACGAGCCGGCCGTTCCTGGCGATCTCGGTGGAGCCGCGGGTGACGGACTTGATCAGCGTGGACCCGCTCTTGCCGATCTTCGCGGTGATGACGCCGGTGGAGACGTCGATCGTGCCGCCGGTCCTGTCGACGGTGACCTTCTTGTCGGGGGCCTTGGGGGTGCCCGTCGTGAGCGTCAGCCTGCCGGTGCCGGAGCTGACCGCGTGGGCCGTCCATTTCAGGGAGCCGTCGGGCCAGTAGGCGAGCGGCCAGGTCTGCACGGGGACGTCCTTGCCGTCGGCGTCCTTGACGGCGAAGGTCTGGTCCTCCTGGTGGGCGCCCATCGGCCAGGGCACGCCGACGGTGGAGCCGGGCGCGGCGCCGAGGCCGCCGTCCTCCAGCCAGTCCAGGGTGACCGGGTCGGCGCCGTCGGCGGCGGCTCCGGGTGCGGCCTGGGCGTCCTTGGCCCCTGGGACCCAGCTGAACTGGGCGGCGGCTCCGGCGACCGCGGCGGCCTTGAGGAGGGACCTGCGGGGGATGGGGGACATGACCTTTCCTTCCGTACGGCTGGTCAGGGGCATGACAGAAAGAGGCGTGGCCTTCACGGGCGCGGGCCTGCGGGGCGCGCACCGGCGCCTTCGCGCGAGGCACCGGCCGGGACCGGCACCCCGGGTGCGGCTCAGCGGCGCCGGTACCGCTCCTCGACGGCGACGGCCGCCGCGGCGACGGCTCCCAGCACCGGGACCGCGAGCGGGGCGATGAGCAGGGCGGAGCAGCAGGTCAGGACGGCTCCGCCGATGAGGAGGAAGGACCCGGCGGGGTCGCGGACGGTACGGCGCCCGGCACCGGCGAGCAGCGCCCGCCAGCGTTCCCCCGGCGCCCAGACCGCCGCCGCCCGCAGCCCCGCCACGGCGAGCCCGATCAGCGCGAACAGTCCCACGGCCCCGGCCGGCGGCCCGCCGGGCAGCCCCGCACGGACGGCCTGGACGTCCAGCCAGGCGAACGCCACCGCGGCCCACCCGGCGACGCCGACGGCCCATCCCCCGCGCAGCGCGGACCGGAAGTCCGTGGCGAACTCCCGCCATCCGCCGCCCTCATGGGCCGTACGCCGGCGCAGATGCCGGGCTCCGGCGGCGAACGCGGCGGGGTAGGTGACGACTCCGAGGGAGGCCACCGCGATCCACACCCCGGTGAGCAGACACTCGGCGAAGATCCCGAACCGGTCCGCGAAGACCGACTCCCCGCGCGCCCTCACCCGTGCTTGAGTCATGGCTCAGCCCTTCAGTCCGGAGGTCGCCATGCCGTCGATCAGGTAGCGCTGGAAGGCGAGGAAGAACAGCAGCACGGGCAGCAGCGCGACCAGCGACATGGCGATCATGCCGCCGTAGTTGGCGGCCACGCCGTCGGAGTCGCGGAACATCATCAGGCCCAGGGAGACGGTGTACTTGCCGGGCTCGTTGAGGTAGATCAGCGGGCCCATGAAGTCGTTCCAGGCGTTGATGAAGGTGAAGATCGCGCTGGTGATGAGCGCGGGCCGGCACAGAGGCAGCACGATCGACCAGTAGATGCGCAGATGCCCGCAGCCGTCGAGCCGGGCGGCCTCGTCCAGTTCGCGGGGCAGGTTCCGCATGAACTGCACCATGAGGAAGACGAAGAAGGCCTCGGTGGCGAGGTACTTGCCGATCAGCAGCGGCACATAGGTGTTGACCAGCTCCAGCTTCTGGAACATCACGTACTGCGGGATCAGCAGCACGTGGTACGGCAGCAGGAGGGTGCCGATCATGAGGGAGAACAGCAGGTTGCGCCCGGCGAACCTGATGCGCGCGAAGGCGTAGGCGGTCAGCGAACAGGAGACCAGGACACCGACGACCGCGCCGACCGCGTAGAAGAGGGAGTTCTGGAAGAACGTCCAGATCTCGATGTCCGCTATGCCGTCGGCGAGGCCCTTGAAGTTGCCGAGGATCGGGTGGGACGGGATCAGCGTGAGGCTGTTGATGATGTCCTTGCTGGGCTTGAAGGAGGCGCCGATCACCCAGACGACCGGGTAGAGGATGACGGCCAGGATGAGCAGGGCGCCGAGGTGCCAGGCGAGGGAGCCGGTGCGCCGACGGGTGAGCGCGGACGGTTTGGTGGTGGTCGCGCTCATCGGGCGCCCTCCTCGTAGTGCACCCACTTCTTCTGGGACCAGAAGAGGACGGCCGTCACCAGGGCCACGGCGAGCAGCAGCATCCAGGCCATGGCGGAGGCGAAGCCCATCTGGGCGTTCTTGAAGCCCTGCTGGTAGAGGTAGCAGGTGTAGACGAGCGTGGCGTCGGCCGGACCGCAGGAGGTGTTGGAGACGACGTAGGCCGAGCCGAAGATCTGGAAGGAGTGGATGGTCTCCAGGAGCACGTTGAAGAACAGCACCGGGGAGATCATCGGCAGGGTGATGTTCCAGAACTTCCGGAACGGCCCGGCGCCGTCCATCTCGGCCGCCTCGTACAACTCCCTGGGCACCTGCTTGAGCCCGGCCAGGAAGATGACCATGGGCGCGCCGAACTGCCACACGGTCAGCGCGACCAGGCAGTACAGCACCCAGTCGGCGTTGCCGACCCAGCCGCCGACAGGGAAGCCGAGGAAGGTCTGTGTGCGGTCCACGACGGCGTCGTCGGAGAACAGCGACCGCCAGACGAAGCCGACCGAGACGCTCGCGCCGATGAGCGAGGGGGCGTAGAACGCGGCCCGGTAGAAGGCCTGGCCGCGGCGGCTCTGGGCGAGCAGCAGGGCCACACCGAGGGCGAGCAGCAGTTTCAGCGGGGTGCCGATGACGACGTACTTGGCCGTCACCTCCACCGACTTCTGCCAGCGCGGGTCGTCGAACATCTTGGTGAAGTTGTCGAACCCGACCCACTTCGGGGCGGTGAAGAGGTTGTAGTCGGTGAACGCGAAGTACAGCGAGGCGACCATCGGGCCCGCGGTCAGCAGCACGAAGCCGGCGATCCACGGGGACATGAAGAGGTACCCGGCGAGGTTCTCCCGCCGCCGGCCCGGCCGCCCCGTTCTCGCGGTGGCGGCCGAGCGTGCCGCGCGGGTCCTGGGCACGGAGTCCTTGACGAGCGTCACAGCGGTCCCCATCAGGCCTGGAAGGCGGCCTCGGCCTCGGTGAAGAACTGCTTCACCGCGTCCGCGACCTTGGTCTTGCCCTGGCCGAGGTCGCCGCCGAGGCGCAGGAAGGCGGCCTCGATGGTGTCGGCACCGGAGGGGTGCGGGGTGATCGTGCCGAGGACGCCGGACTTGGCGGTGTCCTCCTCGTACTGCGCGATCTCCTTGTTGACCGCGTCGGTCGGCTTGTATGCCTCGTACTGCTCGGTGCTCGCGAGGATGCCCCGGTCGTATCCCATGATCTTGCCGACCCGGGGGTCGTGGACCATGAAGTCGATGAACTGCGCGACCTCCTTGGGATGCGAGGTCCGGGCCGACGCGCTGAGCATCAGGGAGGCCAGGTACTGGCCGGTCTGCTTGCCGTCCGTGGTGGGGATCGGGGCGAGGCCGTATTCGCTGTTCCCCTCCGTCCGGTAGCGGACGGTGAAGTTGTCCCAGGTGAACTCCGAGGCGGCGTGACCGGCGGAGAGCGAGGACTTGGGGGAGTCCTGGGAGACGACCTTGGGGTCGGTGACGACGCCTGCCTTGATCCGGTTGTAGCCGTCGGCCCACCACTCCGTCAGATCGGCCTTGTCGAAGCCGAGTCCGTCCCCGGTGAAAAACGCCTTGCCGTTCTGCCGCAGGTAGAGGTCGTACAGGTACATGATGGCGAAGTAGCCGGTGTCCCCCGGGACCTTCGTCCTGTCGTGGATGGTCTTCAGGGCCTTGAAGTATTCGTCCCAGGTCCAGCCGGGCCGCGGTTCGACGCCCGCCTTCCGGAAGACCTTCTTGTCGATGACGAGTGCCATGGTGTTGGACCCGACCGGAATTCCGAGCTGCTTGCCGTCGACCTCGCCGACCTTCGTGACGCCCTTGCGGAAGTGATCCAGGCTCAGATTTCCGGCCTGCACCTGAGAGCTGAGGTCGAGGAGAATTCCTCGCTTGTCGTACTTCCTAAGGAAAGTGACGGCGTTTTGGAAAACGTCCGGGGGATTTCCGCCGGCGGCCTGTGTCTGGAACTTCTCCCAGAACGATTGGTACGTCTGGAAGTCGGTCTTGACCTTGATCTTCGGGTACTTGTCCTCGAAGAGCGCGATGGTCTGGTTGATCTTCTTGGCCCGCTCCTCGGCACCCCACCAGGAGTAACGGATCGTCACCGTGCCGTCCCCGGAACCGGTGCCGCCGCCGCATCCGGTGGTCGCGGCGAGCCCGAGCGTGGCCGCCGACGCCCCCGCCGCCTTCAGCATCGTACGCCTGTCAAGATTCCTGGTTCCCACAGTCGGGCCCTCCCCGCAGCGTCGTCACCGTGCTCATGAATCGTTTCAAGTAAGCGCTTGCTGGCACAAGGTACGGAGGGGTCGGGGGTGCGTCAATGATTCGGACAGGATTTTCTTCCGGCCGACGGGGGCCGTGGACCGGCCTGCCGGCCGTTCCCACTGGTGAGAGGGAGCATGACCGACAGGCCGAACAAGGGATCAGCCGGGCAGGGCCGCCGGCCGGTCGAGCGGGATCCGGTTCGTCTCGTCCGGGTGTCCCTGCTGGACGAAGTGCCCGCATCGGTCCAGGGCGTGCGCGCTGTGGAGGCCGGGCGCCGGTGAGTTCGAGCGGACCGGGACGACCGGGGCCTGAACCGGTACCGGAACACGGACCGCGACTGGGCCGATCTGGCCGGTCACGAAGGTGCCCCGATCGTGCAGCCCTCGCTGTTCGTCGGGGGCGCCCAGGACGTCTCCCTGGCCTGGCTGGCCGACGCGATCGAGGCATGCGCGGACACCCGTGGACGTCCAGGTCCCGCTCCCCCGCCACGCCGGGAGAACGCCGGCAGGGAAGTGTTCGCGCAGGGTGCCCGCGCCGACGAAGTGCGGGTCGGGGGCGCCCGGCGCGGGCATGGTGCCGGCGGACAGTGCCGCGTGAAAGCCGGAGAGCCGGCCGCGCACATCGGGCTCGACCTCGGCCTCCGCGCGGCCGGGCTGAGGAGGCTGAGCTCGGGCCGGGGCAGCTGAGCTGGAGGGGCTGGACGAAGTGGGCTCACGCTGCGCGAGGCGGCTGAGCCGAGAGGTCACCGGTGGGGCAGCTGAGCGGGAGGCTGGACGAGGCGGGTGAGCTGAGCTGGAGGGAGCTGGGATGAGTGGGCCGAGATGGCGAAGCGGGCTGTGCGCGGTGGAACGGCGTGCTGTCCGGGCAGGTCAGAGACCCCCGGGGACGGCGGGCCGGCAAGAGCCGGGACAGCCCTCAGGGTGGCTGAGCCGGGGCTGACCAGGCAGCGGAATCGAGGCAGAACGCTGGGACGACCGGGCCGAGGCCAGCCCGGCATGGCGAAGAGGGGATGGGGCGTACGGTCCGGCCAGGTCAGTGCGTGCGGGCGCGTGAGCCGCTGGTCATGGCGGCGCGGACGGCGAGGTGGGCGGTACGGGGCCGGACGGTCGGACTCCGCGGCTAGTGGGCGGGACATTGGAAAGTCGGGCCTGCACAACAGGTGGCGGGGCGCTGGACGGTCGGACGTACACGGCAGGCGGCCGGCGCACTGGAAGGCCGGATCTGCACGACACGTGGGCGGGCACTGGAAGGCCCGACCAGCACGACAGACGACCGGCGCACCGGAACGTCGGACGTACACGACAGACGGCCGGCGCACTGGAAGGCCGGATCTGCACGACACGTGGGCAGGCACTGGAAGGCCCGACCAGCACGACAGACGACCGGCGCACCGGAACGTCGGACGTACACGGCAGGCGGCCGGCGCACTGGAAGGCCGGATCTGCACGACACGTGGGCGGGCGCTGGAAGGCCCGACCAGCATCGCCGACGGCCGGGGTGCTGGGCAGTCGAGGGTGTGTGCGGCAGGTGGGTGAGGTCGGGCGGCGGGCGCGGTAGGAGTGTCGGTCCTGGGGGTGTGACGATGATCCGGTGGGTGGCGCCGCGGTGACCAGGGTTGTTGCCGGTTCGAGAAAACTCGCTCGCCGGGTCCGTCAGACCGCGTTGGACTGGCCCGCGGCGGTCGCGCGGCTGTGCGACCCGGGCCGCCCGGCGCGCCGACGCGGCCCGAGGGGACGTAACCGAGGGATCCGGTGAATGAACCCGGGGTTCGTGTGGGAGTGGCACAGACGTCTCGGCCGCGGCCCGGCTCCGGAAGGCACCGATACGCCGACGGCCCACCTGCTTGTCGCAGGTGGGCCGTCGGTCCGGGTGGGCGATACTGGGTTCGAACCAGTGACCTCTTCGGTGTGAACGAAGCGCTCTCCCACTGAGCTAATCGCCCGGGCGCAGGAAGAACATTACCCCATGTCAGGAGGTGCTTCCGACCAGGGGCCGGGCGGCGGACGCCGTCGGCCCCGGGAGCCGTGTCACTGGTCCTTGATCTTCCAGGGCATGACGACGCCGAACTTCCACAGGTAGGTCCCGACGAGTACGCCGATGATCACCAGTCCGATCACGGTCAGGGTGATGTTGCGGCGGCGCACCCTGGGGTCGAGGGCCCGCTGGGCCGCCTCGGTGACCTTCCGTTTGGTCCAGCGGAGCACGAGCTGGGCCCAGACGAACTCTGTCGCCCAGATCGCCATGCCCCCGAAGATCACCACCCAGCCGGGCCCGGGCAGCGGCAGCATGACGATGCCCGCGGCGACCACCGCGAGGCCGACCACGAAGACCCCGACCTGCCAGCTCAGATGCAGGAGCCTGCGGGCCTTGATGAATTCCGGCGCCCGTGAGCCGAGCCCCTGCGCCGCCTCTTGTCCGGCCTCCGGCCGGTCCGACTTCGCCTTGTCCGTTGCCATGGCTACCTCGCCCGGCACGTCACTCCCCGTATTCATACAGACAAACCCTACCGGAGTGAATCCAGTCACCGGAATGGTCGTAGGTCTGGTACGAGTTCTCGGCCGGAAGAGTTACGTAAAGGCACGCAAAACCCTCAGAGGGGTTTACAACGGCACCGTAGGTGGCATGTCGATTTCGCCGACGTGCGAATCCCCGAGCGCACACTGAGCGAAAGGCCCTGGCGCTTATGAACACCACGGTCAGCTGCGAGCTGCACCTGCGCCTCGTTGTGTCGAGCGAGTCCTCCCTGCCTGTCCCCGCAGGCCTGCGGTACGACACGGCCGACCCCTACGCCGTGCACGCCACCTTCCACACCGGAGCCGAGGAGACCGTCGAGTGGGTGTTCGCCCGCGACCTCCTCGCCGAGGGGCTGCACCGGCCCACCGGCACCGGCGACGTCCGCGTCTGGCCATCCCGCAGTCATGGTCAGGGCGTCGTGTGCATCGCCCTCAGCTCCCCGGAGGGGGAGGCTCTGCTTGAGGCCCCGGCGCGGGCCCTGGAGTCCTTCCTGAAGCGAACCGACGCCGCCGTGCCCCCCGGCACGGAACACCGGCACTTCGATCTGGATCAGGAGCTCTCGCACATCCTGGCGGAGAGCTAGGTCGCGGCCCTTCGGAGCAGCCCGGCGCCGTCCACTCGGGGAGACGGCTCGGGCCAAGACAACCGCATACGGCACAGAACGGCGCCGTCACCGTGAGCGTTTCACGGGGACGGCGTCGCACTGTGCGCGCACCGCTGCGGTCCGTGAGGGGGCGGCCGCTGTCCGCCGGCGGGCCGGCCGGGACGGCCGGGAACCCCTGGGGGCGCGCGGGCGTTGTCCCGGCAATCCGAGTGGGCACGGACCGGTGCGCCGGGCGCGGTTGTCGCTACCATCGGCCAGCATCGGCGGGCGCCCGCCCGACCCCCAGGCCAGGGAGTGAAACGTGCTGATCACCCACGACACCCGGTGCGCCCTCGACACCGTGGTGGATCTGGTGAACTCCGCGCCGGAGGACGAGGCGGCGGCGGACGGACTGCCCGATGTCCCGGCTCTCACGGATTTCGTGCGAAACCACAAGATGAGCGATGTCGGCACGCTGTCGGAGTTCGATCTCTCGGCGGTGCGCAGGGTCCGGGGGCGGTTCGCGGCGATCTTCGCGGCCCCGGACGCCCGGTCCGCGGCCGTGATGATCAATGAGCTGGTGGCCGCGGCGGGCACCACCCCGCGCCTGACGGACCACGACGGCTACGACTGGCATGTGCACTACTTCGCGCCGGGCGCCTCCGTGGCCGACCATCTCGCCGCCGACTGCGGGATGGCGCTCGCCTTCTTCGTGGTGGCCGGGGAGCAGGAACGGCTGCGGCGCTGCGAGGCACCCGACTGCCGGCGCGCCTTCGTGGATCTGTCCCGCAATCGCTCGCGCCGCTACTGCGACAGCCGCACCTGCGGGAACCGGCTGCATGTCGCCGCCTACCGGGCGCGGCGCAAGGAGGCGGCCGGCTGAGGCGTACGCACCGGGTGCGAGCGGGATGCGACGTCGGTCCCGGCGGGTGGCGCCGGGACGGACGTGTACGGCTCACAGCAACAGCAGATCGTGCAGCGCCGCCGTGAGGAGTAGACACCCGATCACCGCAAGGAAGATCATCAGCGGTGGCTGGGAAAGGGCGAAGAGGCACCCGCGCGGCTCGTCCTTCGGCGGCGCGGCCTCGCTCTCTGTCGTGTCCAGCATCTCGCGGCAGATCATGACGCACCCGGCGCCCCGCCCGCGATCAGCGCACAGGGATCTTGCGGGAGTTCGCCGAATACCGTGAGGTCTCGTTCGGCTGGTGAACGATTCCGGGCGCCCGGGGACCCACTGTGTCGTTTCAGCGAGTCATGTGACTGTCATATGCCGTGCTTCTTGAGGATGGCCTCGATGTCGCTGAAGTCCTCCGCCGGGCCGGTGGAGCGGGACGTGCCGCCCCGGGGCGCGGTGGTCGGGCGGGCCGCGGGACGGGTCGCCTCGCCCAGGGACGGCGCCGAGGCCGCGGGCGCCACCGCTTCCCGCTCCGCGCGTCGGGCCGCCTTGCGCCCGGCACCGGCACCTCCGCGCCGGCGCTCCACGGCACGCGTGCCGGCGAACAGGAGCCAGGCCGCACCCAGCACCCCGAAGCCCGCCCAGGCGGTGGGGCTCAGCGCGGTGTCGGCGAGCCAGCCGACGACCCCGGTCATCACCAGGCCGACCGGCACCAGCGCGTAGGCCGCCGTGCGGGCCGCCGCCAGGAAACGCTTGCGGTAGGCCGTGACCACCGCGATACCCAGGCCCGCCGCGGACACGGCGGAGCACACTGTCTCGGCGATCATGCGGTCCTCCCGGCGGGCTCGGTGCGTCGCTTCCATCGTGCACCGCCTGATCCCCGCGATGCCATGCTCCGGCCGGACATCAGGGAGATCTCCGGGTCGTCTCCTCCTGGAGTGCCGGTCCCGCGCCGTCCCCGGGCGGCGCGGTGCCGATTGGGTCGGCCGCGCCCGGCCTGGAAGACTGGTGGGCATGAGCGACTCCTCCCCCGTACGCACCGATGCCCTGGTCCTCGACGTCTGGTGCGAACTGCAGTGCCCCGACTGCCGCAGCGCCCTGGACGACATCCGCGCCCTGCGCGCCCGCTACGGCGACCGGCTGGAACTGCGGCTGCGGCACTTCCCGCTGGAGAAGCACCAGCACTCCTTCGCCGCCGCGCAGGCCGCCGAGGAGGCGCTGGAGCAGGGCAAGGGCTGGCCGTACGTGGAGGCCGTGCTGGAGCGGGTGGCGGACCTGGACCGTCAGGGAGAACCCCTCCTGGTCGAGACGGCCCGGGAACTCGGCCTGGACGCCGAGGAGTTCGACACCGCGCTGATCGACGGCCGGCACATCCTGGTCGTCGACGCCGACCAGGCCGAGGGCAAGGCGATCGGGGTGACGGGCACCCCGACGTACGTCATCGGCGGGGAACGCCTCGACGGCGGCAAGAGCCAGGAGGGACTGCGCGAACGCATCGAGGAGATCGCGGACCGGCTGCTGGCCGACCGGGAGGCCGGGGATTCCTGAGGGCGACGACCGGCCCCGCGAGATCCTCGGCACGGCCGTAGCCGTAGGTGAACCGGCGGGTCGCCGCCCGCCGGCCCAGCACGAAGGCGATGCCGAGGGGACGGCGGTCAGCGCGTCGGCCGCCTTGTGCATGGTGTCCCCGAGCACGGCCATGGGGCGGCCCCGAGGCGCACAGGGGCCTAGAGGAGGCGTTTGGCCAGCGAGTGGGTCACCGGCTCGTAGCCGAGTGACGCGTACAGCCGCTCGGCCGGGGTGTTGCCCGCGAACACGTTGAGGCCGAGGAGCGGCCGGCCGGCCTCGATCGCCTGGCGTTCCGCCAGCAGCATGAGCGTACGGCCGTGCCCCCGGCCGCGGTGGGCCGCGTCGGTCTCCACGTCGAACACGTACGCCTTGGCCTCGTCCAGGGCCAGCCACAGGGTGCCCACCCGGTCGCCCGTGTGCTCCAGCACGCTGAAGAGCATGCCGTCGGTCGCGAGGCCGTGCGGCAGCAGTCGCGCGTGGTCGTTGCGGGACTTGGCGCGGGCCGCGGCCTCGGGGATGCCCTGGTCCATCCACATGCGCGCGTACCGCTCGCGCTCCGTCGCCTCCCAGGCGTCGAACTCGGCCCCGGTCATGGGCCGCGCGTGACTGCCCGGCGGCAGCGCGGGCGGAGTGGTGCCGAGGGGTTTCTCCATGCCGCGGTTGCGCACGGTGTAGCCGAGGGCGGCGAACAGGCGCTGCGCCGCCGGCGCCGTGGCGGGCACCACGGCCTCCATCTGGACGCAGCCCCAGCCTCGGGCCACCTCCTCCGCGGCGAGCGCCGCCACGGTGCCCCGGCCGCGCCGCCGGTCGGGCTCGGCGATCCGCAGGTCGACGATGCGGGCCACCGAGTCGCCGAGGGACGGCGAGGTGCCGAGGTGGATCTCGCCGACGGGGCGGCTGTTCACGCACACCGCGTAGCGGCGGGAGCGGGTTCCGTCGGGGTGCTGCTGGAGCGGCTCGGCCGGCCGCAGGGTCGTCGTCATCACAGGTGTTCTACCCGCGACGACCGGCCGCGTCAGCCCGTTTGCGGCACCCTGTCGTCCCCTTCCTCCCGGGTCAGGGGTCCAGGTCCTGCCCGGAACGCTCGTCGAAGAGGAGCATGGCCTCGGCGGTCACCGGGCCCGGGGCGCCGGGCAGTTCGCGGTCGTCGACCCGGTGCACGGCCTGGACGTCCCGCAGGGTGGACGTCAGGAAGATCTCGTCGGCGTGCCGCAGGACGTCCAGCGGCAGGTCGGTCTCCTGGGCGTCCGTCCACTCGATGACCAGGTCCCGGGTGATGCCGGGCAGGCAGCCGGAGGCGAGCGGCGGGGTGTGGATCTCGCCGTCCAGTACGACGAAGACGTTCGACCCGGTGCCCTCGCACAGCTGCCCCACCGTGTTGCCGAACAGCGCCTCGGAGGCTCCGTGTTGGTGGGCGCGGGCCAGGGCGACGATGTTCTCGGCGTACGAGGTGGTCTTCACTCCGGTGAGGGCGCCGCGTTCGTTGCGGGTCCACGGGACGGTGATCACCGCGGTGGAGTCCGGGCGGCCGGTGGTCTCGCCGACGGCGACCACGAGGGTCGTACCGTGCTCGCCGCGGCCGGCGCCGAGCGGGCCGTGGCCGCCGGTGTAGGTGATCCGCAACCGGCCCAGCGGCATCGGGTTGGCCTCCAGTACGGCCGTACAGGCGCGGCGGACCTCGTCGTGGTCCGGGTCGGGCAGGCCGAGGCCGCGGGCCGAGCGGGTCAGCCGGTCGAGGTGCCGGGTGAGCGCGAACGGTTCGCCGTCCACCGCCTTCACCGTCTCGAAGACACCGTCGCCGACGGTCAGCCCGTGGTCGAGGACGGAGACCCGGGCCGATTCCAGGTCCCGCAGCCCGCCGTCCAGCCAGATCCTCATGTGAGTGCCCCCTCGGTCTCGTCGTACGCCCCCGACGCCACCGCGAGCAGCCGGGAGGCCTTCAGCTCCGTCTCCCGCCACTCCCCCTCCGGGTCGGACCCCCAGGTGATGCCGGCGCCGGTGCCGAAGCGCAGGGCGCCCGCGGCGCGGTCGATCCAGAAGGTGCGGATGCCCACGGCCAGCTCGGCGGTGCCCCGGTCGGCGTCCACCCAGCCGATGCCGCCGCAGTACGGGCCGCGCGGGGCCGGCTCCAGCGCCTCGATGATCCGCAGCGCGCTCGACTTGGGGGCACCGGTCACCGAGCCGGGCGGGAAGGCCGCGGCCAACAGCTGAGGCCAGCCGGCGTCCGCGCGCAGCTCGCCGCGGACGGTGGAGACGAGATGGACAAGACCCGGATGCTTCTCCACGGCGCACAGGTCGGGGACGGTCACGCTGCCGGTCGTGCAGACACGCCCGATGTCGTTGCGGACCAGGTCCACGATCATCACGTTCTCGGCGTAGTCCTTCTCCAGGAGGTCCGCCTCGGTACGCCCCGTGCCCTTGATCGGCCCCGACTCGACCGTGCGGCCGTCCCGGCGCAGGAACAGCTCGGGCGAGGCGGTGGCGATCTCCACACCGTGTTCCGGCAGCCGGATCGTTCCCGCGTACGGCGCCGGGTTGCCGCGGGCCAGCAGGGCGGTCAGGGCGTCCACGTCGGCGCCGGGGGCGACGGGCGCGCTCAGCACCCGGCAGAGGTTGGCCTGGTAGACCTCGCCGGCCGCGATGTGCTCGCGTATCCGGCCGACGGCCGCCGTGTACGCGGCACGGTCCAGGGAGGAGGTCCAGTCCCCCGCCGCCGGGCCCCGCCATCCGCCGGGCACCGGCGCGGGCACCGGCTCCTCCCGTACGTCCGCGAAGCGGGCGCAGGTCAGCCGGCCCTCGAAGTCCGCGCACACGGCCCAGAAGCCCGTGGAGTCCAGGGCGGCCGGATCGCTGGTGACGTCGAGGAGGCCGGTGGCGACGCGGTCGCCGAAGCGGGCGAGAGGAGGGTGGAGGAGCACGTGGTCGAGTCTAGGTCGGGTGTCCGGAAGGTGACCCCGGGATGTCCCGGAGGGGGTCCTGACCACCGGGTCCGCCAGGTCCACCGCAGCACGCTGCGCAAACGCGTTTTTGTGCTGGCCCAGGAATCCGCTAGAGTTCAACACGTCGCCGGGACGCGGAAGCGGAACGAAACGACAAGCGGACGTAGCTCAGTTGGTAGAGCGCAACCTTGCCAAGGTTGAGGTCGCGAGTTCGAGCCTCGTCGTCCGCTCGAAGGAAGAAGGGGTCATCCCGATCCCCTACACTCCTGGTGGAGTGGCCGAGAGGCGAGGCAACGGCCTGCAAAGCCGTCTACACGGGTTCAAATCCCGTCTCCACCTCCAAGGACGATTAGCTCAGCGGGAGAGCGCTTCCCTGACACGGAAGAGGTCACTGGTTCAATCCCAGTATCGTCCACTGGATCTTCTGATCCTGATCTTTTCGAAGATCACACCCGCGCGATTAGCTCAGCGGGAGAGCGCTTCCCTGACACGGAAGAGGTCACTGGTTCAATCCCAGTATCGCGCACTGTCTGTGACTCACGGGTCACGGCTCCCGGACGATTAGCTCAGCGGGAGAGCGCTTCCCTGACACGGAAGAGGTCACTGGTTCAATCCCAGTATCGTCCACACAGCCAGAAGCCCCCGGCCGTCTCGTACGGCCGGGGGCTTCTGCGTGTGCTCAGCTGGAGAACAGCATGTGGCCGAAGCTCTTGTGGCGCTGGTGGCCGTAGTGGCCGTGACCGCCGTGGTGGCCACCGCCGTGCGGGGCGCCCCAGGCGGGCGCGGGCGGGGCTGCGGGGTAGGCCTGCGGGGCGGCGGGCGGGGGCGGGGCCGGCTGCGACCACTGGGACTCCAGGCGGGTCAGCGCCTCCAGCTCGCCGTAGTCGAGGAAGATGCCGCGGCAACCGCTGCACTGCTCGATCTGGACGCCATTGCGGTTGTAGGTGTGCATCGGCGCATGGCACTTCGGACACTGCATGGTCGGCTCAACTCCTCGCCGGTCGGTCGTGCTTCGTGTTTCCCCAGGACAGACTCCGTCTCGGCCCGGGCGGTTGCAGCCTAGTCCGGGAATCCGGTCGCCGGCCGGGAGGGGCCGCAAGGGACGGACGCCATGCGTGCGCAGGCGTCGGCCACGGCCTGCTCCACCTCGTCCAGCGGGCGGTCCGCGGCGAGGGCCTTGGTGAGCGCCAGGGCGGCCGTCTGCACGGTCAGCGCGCGGGCCGGGACGTCCAGGGCGGGCCACGGATCGCCGGCCGCGGGTACGGCCGGGCCGCCGGCCTGCCGGTAGGCGGTCAGGAAGCGGGTCCACTCGTCGGGCGGGAGGAGTCCGCAGGCGTACCAGGCGGCGGGGCGGGCGAGGTCCCAGGCCGGGACGCCGGCTCCGAGGTCGTCGACGTCGATCAGCCTCCACGGCCCGTCCGGCGCCGGGTGCCGGACGAGCTGGCCGAGGTGCAGATCGCCGTGGCAGAGGGCCGCCGGGCCGGGCATCGGGCCCGCCGCCCTGGCCCAGGCGGGCAGGGCGGCCCACGCGTCCAGGACGGGGCGGGCGGCCGCGTGGGGTGTGGTGCGCAGGGCCGCGCGGAGCCGGTCGATCGCCCGGGCGGCCTTCGCGGGGCCGCGCATCGGGGGGAGGCCGTCCGGGACGGGGGCGCGGTGCAGACGGGCCAGGAGGGTGGCGGCGGCCTCCCAGGGGGCCGCGTCCGGGTCGTCCGGGTCCACGGGGACGCCGTACGGCCAGAAGGTCACGAGCCGGTCGTGCAGCGGGGTGGGAGCGGGGACGAGCGGCGGCAGGAGCAGGTCCGGGAGGCGGGCGGCCGTGGTGACGCGGAGGGCCAGCGCGGCGGGGTCGGAGTCCGGGGCGTGCGCCTTGGCGACGGCACCGGCATGCCGGACGACCGTGGCGTCCTGACGGTCGGCGAGGGGGGTACTGCCGCAGGCGCAGGGGGCGCGGGGGGTGCGGGGGTGGGCGACGGCCCTGGCTCTCAGGGTCAGCGCGGACAGGAGGGCGGGGCTGTCTGTGTCTGCGGTCAAGGCTGCCTCGTGCGGGGTGGGCTGTCCGGCCGAGGGTACTGGGGCGGGGGCCGGGTGACTCGCCCCCGTCGGGGAGTGCGCCCTTCTTCAGGACGGGCGCCGACCCGGCGGCACGACTGCGCACAGCGCCGACGGCACCGGAACGGCTAATGCCGGCGCAGCTCCCCAGCTGCGCCGGCATTGTTGCCGTCCGCCGTACCCCCGTCCCCACGGGGTTTCATGGATGGATGTCCCCGCCCGGACCGCTCTTCCGGGCCTGGGGTCGCCGCTCAGCGCCCCAGCATCGCACCCACGGACGACGCCTGTGTGGCCACCGTCTCCCAGCCGTCGAAGACGAGTAGGAGCAGGGCCGCCAGGGGAAGGGCCATGAGTGTCGCCACCAGGGGGTGGCGGCGGCCCGTGCGGCGGGGGGCGAACGCCGTGCGTCGCGGTGCCGTGTGGGCCATGGTCCCTCTCCTGACCGTTTCGGTTGTCGTCTGCAGCGGCGGGTGTCTGACCTCGGGGGACGAGTGCTGCACCCGCCGCTTGACCTCAAATCTAGGCGCGCCGCACGCCTCGGGCGTCATGCCCTCGTACCGATTGCCGGGCCTCCCGGAGGATGAGCCATGACCTGCGGAGTACTCCCCTGGGTGGAGACGCGGACCAGGGTCTCGGGGTCTTCCCGGAGGGGGCCGTCCCCTCTGTCCGGTCATTTCCGAAGCGTCCCGCGGGCCGGGCGGAGTGACTTCGATCACTTCGGGTGGGTTCGGGGCGGATGCCGGGGGCGGATCCCGGTTCGGGGTGCGGGCGGGTCCGGGGGCTGGGGGCCACGGGTGGCCTACAGGGGTGCGGCGACCCGCTCCGCGCAGTCGAGCGGGTCCAACCTCCCTTCCGTATCGGCCGGTTGACGTCGGCGGTGACTCGAAGTCGCCGTGCGGCGGGGCTTCTTGACCGCGTTTCACCTCCCCCGGACGGCCCACACAATCCGTCCGGGCGAGAGGGCGCGGCCTATGCGCGCAGGCGGCCGTGGAAACGTAAGCTGTGCCACGTCACAGAGACCGGGCAGCGGGGATGAACATGGCGATGATGCGCCTGAGGCGCGAGGACCCGCGCGTCGTCGGCTCGTTCAGGCTTCACCGACGGCTCGGCGCGGGCGGCATGGGTGTGGTCTACCTCGGCTCCGACAAGAAGGGGCAGCGTGTCGCGCTGAAGGTGATCCGGCCCGACCTGGCGGAGGACCAGGAGTTCCGGTCGCGGTTCGCGCGCGAGGTGTCGGCGGCCCGGCGTATCCGCGGCGGCTGCACGGCCCGGCTGGTCGCCGCCGACCTGGAGGCCGAGCGGCCCTGGTTCGCCACCCAGTACGTGCCCGGCCCCTCCCTGCACGACAAGGTCGCCGACGAGGGCGCGCTCAGCGCGGCGGACACGGCGGCGATCGGCGCGGCCCTGTCCGAGGGCCTGGTCGCCGTGCACGAGGCCGGTGTCGTCCACCGGGACCTGAAGCCCTCCAACATCCTGCTGTCCCCCAAGGGGCCGCGGATCATCGACTTCGGCATCGCCTGGGCCACCGGCGCCTCCACGCTCACCCACGTGGGCACCGCGGTCGGCTCCCCCGGCTTCCTCGCCCCCGAGCAGGTGCGCGGCGCGGCGGTCACCCCGGCCACCGACGTGTTCTCCCTGGGCGCGACCCTGGCGTACACGTCGACCGGTGACTCGCCCTTCGGGCACGGCAGTTCCGAGGTGATGCTGTACCGGGTGGTGCACGAGGAGCCGCAGCTGTACGGCGTACCGGACGCGCTGGCCCCGCTGATCCGGGCCTGTCTGGCGAAGGACCCCGACGAGCGGCCCAGCACCCTGCAGCTGTCGCTGCGGCTCAAGGAGATCGCCGCCCGGGAGGCGCAGGGCCTGGACGGCGTACGGCCGCCGGCGCCGCGGGGCGGCGAGGTGGACCGGCCCACCGGACGGCTCGTCGACGCCTACCCCGAGACCTACCCGGAGCAGCAGCGCGGCCAGCGGCGTACCGCACCCGGTACGCCGTTGCCGCGCGGGGGCACCGGGGCCCGGGGCGGTGTGCCGTCCAGGGGCGGGGGCTCCGCGCGCGGCGATGTGCCGTCCCGGGGTGGCGCGGCCTCGCGCGGCGGCAGCGGAGCGCGCGGTGGCACCCCCTCCGGGCGGCCGGGTGCGTCGCGCCCCACCCCGCCGCCGCGCGGCGGCGGCCAGCGCTCCGGTGGCGGCCGGCCCGCCGCGCGGGGCGGCTCCGGGCGGCCGGGGCAGCGTCCCGCGCGGATCGGGCGGCGGCCGGCCAATCCGCGGCTGCTCAGGCAGCGGCTGTTCGTGTTCGTGGTGGTGACGCTGCTGGTGGCGCTCGGTATCGCGGTGGCCCAGGGCTGCCAGGGCCCGGCACGCGGGCTGGGCGACGACGGGGGCGGCGACCGGCAGGGGAACGCGCAGCCGAGCTATGCGCCGTCGAGCGACGGCAGGCCCCCCTCGGACCAGCACGGCTCGTCGGTGAGCCGCGACGCCGGGAACTGAGCGCCGCGCCCCGAAGACCGGGGCGCGGGCCGCCTCAGGACTCCGGCCGGCCCGTCGCCACCGCGTAGAACGCCACCGCCGCCGCGGCACCCACGTTGAGCGAGTCGACGCCGTGGGCCATCGGGATGCGGACCCACTCGTCGGCGGCGACCAGCGCCTGGGTGGACAGTCCGTCGCCCTCGGCGCCGAGCATGAGCGCCACCCGGCCCATCCGGTGCGGGGCGGCCTCGTCCAGGCTGCGGGCCTTCTCGTCCGGGGTGAGCGCGAGCAGGGTGAAGCCGGCCTCGCGGACCGAGTCCAGGCCCTTCGGCCAGGTCTCCAGACGGGCGTACGGCACCGAGAACACCGCGCCCATGGAGACCTTGACGCTCCGCCGGTACAGCGGGTCGGCGCAGTCGGGCGACAGCAGCACCGCGTCCATGCCGAGCGCCGCGGCCGACCGGAAGATCGCCCCGATGTTGGTGTGGTCGTTCACGGACTCCATGACCACGACCCGGCGGGCAGAGCGGAGCAGTTCGCCGGCCGTCGGCAGCGGCTTGCGCTGCATGGAGGCGAGGGCGCCGCGGTGCACGTGGTAGCCGGTGACGCGTTCGGCGACTTCCGGGCTGACGGCGTACACCGGGGCCGGGAGTTCGTCGATGACGTCACGCATGACGTCGATCCACTTGGCCGAGAGCAGCATCGACCGCATCTCGTAGCCCGCTTCCTTGGCCCTGCGGATGACCTTCTCGCCCTCGGCGATGAACAGGCCCTCGGCGGGCTCGCGCTTGCGGCGCAGCTCGACGTCGGTCAGGCCCGTGTAGTCGGCCAGGCGCGGGTCGTCGGGATCCTCGACGGTGATGAGATCGGCCACAGGGTGATACTGCCTTGTCCTGGGTGTGGTGCCAACGGCTGGGAAGGGGTGGGTTACCCCGGGTTACGCGTGATCAAGCGGCTCGTGGTCACGCGGCGGGCTCCGGGCCGACCGTCACGACCTCGCCGATGACGATGACCGCCGGGGGCTTCACGTCCTCGGCCGCCACCGTCTCGGCGACCGTGGCCAGGGTGGCGTCCACGCGGCGCTGGGCGGCCGTCGTCCCCTCCTGGACCAGGGCGACCGGCGTCTTCGGGGACCTGCCGTGCGCGACGAGCGTCTCGGCGATCTTCCCGATCTTGTCGACGCCCATCAGGACCACCAGGGTGCCGGTGAGCCTGGCCAGCGAGGGCCAGTCGACCAGGGAGCGCTCGTCGTCGGGCGCCACATGGCCGCTGACCACGGTGAACTCATGGGCGACCCCGCGGTGCGTGACCGGGATGCCGGCCGCGCCCGGCACCGAGATCGAGCTGGAGATGCCCGGGACCACCGTGCACGGGATGCCGGCCTCGGCGAGCGCCTGGACCTCCTCCATGCCCCGGCCGAAGACGAACGGGTCGCCGCCCTTGAGCCGGACGACCGCCTTGCCCTGCCGGGCGTGCTCGACGAGCGCGTTGTTGATGGCCTCCTGGGCCATGTAGCGGCCGTACGGGATCTTCGCCGCGTCGATCACCTCGACGTGCGAGGGCAGCTCGGCGAGCAGGTCGCGGGGGCCGAGCCGGTCGGCGATGACGACGTCCGCCTCGGCGAGCAGGCGCCGGCCGCGGACCGTGATCAGGTCGGGGTCGCCGGGTCCGCCGCCGACGAGGGCCACGCCGGGGGTGCGGGTGCGGTGGTGCGGGGCGACGAGGGTGCCGTCGCGCAGGCCCTCGACGACCGCGTCCCGGATGGCGGCGGTGTGGCGGGGGTCGCGGCCCTTGGCGTCCGTGGTGAGGACGGCGATCGTGACGCCCTCGCTGTGGCCGGTGGCCGGGGTCCACGCCGTCGCCCGGTCGGCGTCGTCGGAGCGGACGCACCAGACCCGGTGCCGTTCCGCCTCGGCGGAGGCCCGGGTGTTGGCCTCGGGGTCGCTGGTGGCGATGAGGGCGTACCAGGCGTCGGCGAGGTCGCCGTCCTCGTACCCGCGCCTCACCCAGGTGATCTCGCCCGCGTCCGCCATCGCCTCCACGGAGGGGGTCGCCTCGGGGGACACCAGGCGGATGTCCGCGCCGGCCGCGATCAGTGCCGGGAGACGGCGCTGGGCGACCTGGCCGCCGCCGAGGACGACCACACGGCGGCCGGAGAGACGGAGGCCTACGGGGTAAGCGGGGTGTTCGGCCATGAGGGACGGCTCCTCGGACAGCTGTGCGGTGGGCGCGCTGCGGCTCCGGAGCGGCCCTGACGTGCGGATTTTAAGGTGTGCGCGCGGGCGACCGCACGGGTGGTCCGGCAGTCGAACACCGGACCACCCCTGGGGTGACGCCTACTTCTCGGTGACTCCCGCGGAGTCGAACGTCGCCACCTCGTGCATCGCCCGGGCGGTGCTCTGGACCAGCGGCAGCGCCAGCAGCGCGCCGGTGCCCTCTCCCAGGCGCAGGTCGAGGTCGACCAGGGGACGCAGGCCGAGCTTGTTCAGGGCGGCCACATGGCCGGGCTCGGCGCTGCGGTGGCCGGCGATGCAGGCCGCGAGGACCTCCGGCGCGATGGCGCGGGCGACGAGGGCCGCGGCGCCGGCGCTGACGCCGTCCAGGATCACCGGGGTGCGCAGGGAGGCGCCGCCGAGGAGCAGGCCGACCATGGCCGCGTGCTCGAAGCCGCCGATCGCCGCGAGGACGCCGATCGGGTCGGCCGGGTCCGGCTGGTGGAGTTCCAGCGCGCGGCGGACCACCTCGGTCTTGCGGGCCAGCGTCTCGTCGTTGATGCCCGTGCCGCGGCCGGTGACCTCGGCCGGGTCGGCGCCGGTGAAGACGGAGATCAGCGCGGCGGACGCGGTGGTGTTGGCGATGCCCATCTCACCGGTGAGCAGCGCCTTGTTGCCGGCCGCCACCAGGTCGCGGGCGGTCTCGATGCCCACCTCGATGGCCGCCTTGGCCTCCTCGCGGGTCATCGCGGGGCCGGTGGTCATGTCGGACGTGCCACCGCGGATCTTGCGCGGCAGCAGGCCCGGGGTGGCCGGCAGGTCGGCGGCCACGCCCACGTCCACGACGCACACCTCGGCACCGACCTGGGTGGCGAAGGCGTTGCAGACGGCTCCGCCGCCCAGGAAGTTGGCCACCATCTGGGCGGTGACCTCCTGCGGCCAGGGGGTGACGCCCTGGGCGTGCACGCCGTGGTCACCGGCGAAGATGGCGACGGCGGCGGGCTCCGGGATCGGCGGCGGGCACTGCCGGGACAGCCCGGACAGCTGCGCGGAGATGATCTCCAGCATGCCGAGCGCGCCGGCCGGCTTGGTCATGCGCTTCTGGCGCTCCCATGCCTCGCCGAGCGCCTTGGCGTCGAGCGGGCGGATCTGTGCGACGGTCTCGGCGAGCAGGTCGTGGGGTTCCTCTCCGGGCAGGGCGCGGCGGCCGTACGTCTCCTCGTGCACCACCCAGGACAGGGGGCGTCGCTTGGACCAGCCGGCCTGCATCAGCTCGGGCTCGTCCGGGAACTCGTCGACGTACCCGACACACAGGTAGGCGACGACCTCCAGGTGCTCGGGCAGGCCGAGCGCGCGGACCATCTCCCGCTCGTCGAAGAAGCTGACCCAGCCGACGCCGAGGCCTTCGGCGCGGGCGGCGAGCCAGAGGTTCTCCACCGCGAGCGCCGAGGAGTAGGGCGCCATCTGCGGCTGGGTGTGACGGCCGAGCGTGTGCCGGCCGCCGCGGGTGGGGTCGGCGGTGACGACGATGTTGACCGGGGTGTCGAGGATGGCCTCGATCTTCAGTTCCTTGAACTGCTTCGCCCGGCCCTTCGGCAGCGACTTGGCGTAGGCCTCGCGCTGACGCGTCGCCAGTTCGTGCATCGTGCGCCGGGTTTCGGCGGATCTGATGACGACGAAGTCCCAGGGCTGCGAGTGGCCCACGGAAGGCGCGGTGTGCGCGGCCTCCAGGACCCTGAGCAGCACCTCGTGCGGGATGGGGTCGCTGCGGAAGCCGTTGCGGATGTCGCGGCGCTCGCGCATCACCTTCAGGACGGCCTCGCGCTCGGCGTCGGCGTATCCGGGGGCGGCCGGGCCGGTGGACTGTCGTGCTTCCGCCACTGCGGCCGTGCTCTCTTCCTGGTCGGCGGCCCTGGTCTGCAGGTCCTCCGCGTTCTGTACGACATCGGGGGTGGGCTCGGCATCCGGCACGGCGGCCGGTTCGCCCTCCCGGGGCGCGGGCACCATGGCCACCGGCTCCGGCTGCTCCTGCGCGCCCTCCGCGGGCAGGACGAGCGGCTGCGGCGGGGTGGGCGCCAGGTGCGGGGTGGTGGGCACCTGGCCCTCCACCGGCACGAACTGCCCGAGCGTCTGCTCCGGCTGCTGCGCCTGCGGGGCCGTCGCGGGGTCGGCCACGGCGGCCTCCGGCGCCTGCGGCTGGACCTGCGGGCCGGCGGGTGCGGTGGCCGGGTCGGCGGTGTCCGCCGCCTGCGGCTGCTGCGGTACGACGGGCCCGGCCGGGGCGTCGGCGCCGGTGGTCGGCGGGACGTTCTCGGCGAGCTGCGGGCCCTGGGCCTGGAGCACGGCCGGCTCCATCGGCTCCGGCACGGCGGATACGGGTACGGCGGGCTGTGCCGCGTCGGCCTCCGGGACCTGCGCCGCGGCGGGCTCGGCGACCGGAACGGCACCGGGGGCGTCCGCCGGATCCGGCTGGGCGGCGGCGGTCGCGCCGACAGGGGTGACCGGCCCGGCGGCCTGGACGGCCGCTTCCGGCGCCTGTGCGGCAGCCGCTTCGGACGTGGGAGCCGCCTCTACGACGGCAGCCGGATCGGCGGGCTCGACCGGGCCCTGGGCGTCGGCGGGAGGCTGCGGGACGTCGACGACGTGTACGGCGTCGGGAGCCTGCGCGGCGTCCGTGGGGTGGGCGGTGTCGGGCGCGGGAGGAACGGTCTGCGGGGCTTCAACCGGCTGCGTGTCCTCGGCGGGCTGTACGGCGGCCTCGGTCGGCTCGGCGGGTGCGGCGGGCCGGGCCGCTTCGGCCGCCTGCGTCTCGACCGGGGCCGGCTCGGCCACCGGGCCGGTCTCCGCGGCGCCCGCGACGACGACAGCCTGCGCGCCGTCCGGCGTCTCGGCCGGGGCGGCCTGCTGCGCCGGGTCCACGGGCGCCTCTGTCACCGGGGGCACCTGTGCGTCCACGCCCTGCGTGGGCACCGGGCTCTCGGCACCGCTCGGCACCTCGGCGGGCGCCGGTCCTGGCTCCCCGCCCTCGGGCCCGGGCACGACGCCCTCGGGTACGACACCCTCGGCGGCCGGTACGGCCTGCTCGGCGGGGGCCACCTCGGCCACGGCCGGGGCCGCCTCGGCCACGACGGCACCGTCGGCGACGGCGCCGCCGTCACCGGCAGGCACCTCCGCGGGGACCGCCTGCGCACCGTCGGCGACCTGGACACCCTCGGCGCCGGCACCCGCCACGACCGGCGCACCCTCGGCGGTCACACCGCCCGGCGCCACCGGCACCTGGACACCGTCAGCAGCCTGAGCCACCGGCACCTGAACGCCCTCGGGGCCCTGGGCCACCGGCACCTGAACGCCCTCAGCAGCCTGAGCCACCGGCGCTTGGACACCGTCGGCGCCCTGGACCACCGGCGCCTGGACGCCCTCGGCCCCCTGCACCGCCGCCGGAGCGCCCTCGGCGACAGCGGCCGTCGGCGCGGTGTACACCCCGTCGTGCCCGTGCACCGGCTGTACGCCGTCATGGCCGTGCACGAGCTGCACCTGGCCGGTGTCACCCGTCGGGCTCTGGGTCGCTGCCTGGTGGGCGAGGCGGGCCATCGCCGCCTGGGCGGCGTCGGCCGGCTCGGCGGGCGCGGGCATCGGCGGACTGACCGTTTCCGCAGCCGGGGCCTGTGCGGCGACCTGCGCCGGGGCCGCGCCCCAGGGGGCCGCGCTCTGCGGGGTCATCTCGCGCAGCGGCTGGACGTCGAGGTACTCGGGGCCCGCGGCCGGCGCCCCGGGCTGGCGTACCGGCGCTCCGGCAGGGCCGCGGTCGGCCAGGGAGCGGACCGGGCTCGCGGAGGCGTCGGGGATCGGCGGGCCGAGATGCAGCGGGCGCCGCGGCGGCTGCTGGGCGGCCGGCGCGTCCTGCGGCGCCGAGAGGATCGGCGACGGCGGTACCGACGCCGGGCCCGGCAGGCGGACACCGCTGAGGTCGACCGAACCGCTGTCGCGGCCCGCCGTCTCGTGCGGGCCCGGTTCATGGACGGCTTCCACCACCGGTTCCGGAGGGGGTGGCGGCACTTCGTTGCCCCACGCGCCCTGGGCACCCGGCAGCAGCAGGTCTTCGTCCTCGGCGGGAGCCTCGGAGAGGTAGGTGTACGCGCCGTGCGGGGGGACGCCCGGCTGCTCCACCATGCCTGCGCTCTCCGGCTGCCCCTCGCCCGGGACCTGGCCGGTGTCGGTCATGCGTACCCCTCGCCCATCGGTTTCGTGCTCCTACGACCAGCTCACCCGGAACGGCGTACCGACCGCCCCGCAGTGAAGAACGAGCGTCCGTGCCCAGCGGCACGAACGACCCGCCGGAAAAGGCGACAAAGCCATTCAGTGGCATTGTCCCGGCCGTTGCGCCGTCGCGACAGCATGATCCGCGACAGCCCGCTGTGGACTGCGCCACGTTGCGCGTCCTCCGGTTCCGCAGTACCACACCCACCCCAAAACGGGCGTGCGTTCCGGACATTGGCGAACGAAGTTCGGGCCACCGGTGCGGTACAACGATCGGCCAGCCTACCCCGCGCAGTACGACAACAGGATCACGGGGCGCGATCCGGCAGTACCCCGCTGAGCAGGAACGCAACGTTCCGCTCGGTCTCGGTCCAGGCCCGGGTGTCGAGCTCGACGGACTGGAGCAGGGCGCACTCGACCCGGTACCCGTGCTCGGTCAGGTCGCGGCCGACGCGTTCGGCGGCGTCCCGGGTCGCGGCGTGCGTGACGATGCGCTGCGGACGCCGGTCGGCGACCGCGGAGACGACGGCCGGTCCCCCGCCGCCGACCCGTACGATGTCCGGTTCGGGCAGGTTTTCGAGGACGTGCGGGGCGCTGCCGTGGACGACCTGGAGCTGGACGCCGAAGCGGCGCGCGATCCCCTCGGTGCGGGCACAGGCGGCCGGGTCGTGGTCGACGGCGATGACGGCCGCGCCGGCGCGCGCGGCCTCGGTGGCGAACGCGCCGGCGCCGCAGCCGATGTCCCAGACGAGGTCGCCGATCCGGGGGCCGAGGCGGGCGAGTTGGGCGGCGCGCAGCAGTTCCGTCTCCCCCTCGCCGAGAGCGCCGCCCGGTCCGCCGTACGTCTCGTCGGGCTGCACCCAGCCGCGCGGGCCGGCGCCCGGATCGCGGCCGGCGATCCAGCCGCCGCCCTCCCCCGCGCCGGCCGGGCCGCCGATGACGATGACGACGTTGGGGTCGCGCCAGGTGTGGTCGGCGGCGTTGTCGGAGGTGACGACGGAGACCTGTTCGCGTGCGGTGCCCAGTTCCTCGCAGATGACGAAGGTGCGGTGGACGCCGTCCAGGAGGAGACCGAGTTCGGCGGGGCCGGCGCCCGGTGCGGTGAGGACGGCGACCTTGGTGTGGGCGCGGCAGACGTTCACGGCCCGGCGCAGGGTGCGCGGGTGGGCGACGACGACCTGGGCGTCGTCCCAGGGCATGCCGGCGCGGGCGAAGGCGGCGGCCACCGAGGAGACGGCGGCGACGACCTCCACCTCCAGGCCGAACTCGGGCGCGCGCAGGGCCCGTACGACGCCGAAGAAGCCGGGGTCGCCGTCGGCGAGCACGACCGCGGTGCCGCGGTGGGCGGCGATGCGGCGGGCGGCCAGGGCGAGGCTGCCGAGGCGGATGCGCTCGGCCGTGGGCGGGATCTCGGGGAGCGCCAGGTGGTGGGGCGCGCCCGCCACGAGCGTGGCGGCGCCGAGGGCGGCACGTGCCGCGTCGGTCAGCGGCGAGCCGTCCCAGCCGATCACCGTGACCCGGTCGGCCATGGTCGTCAGTCTCCAGTGGTTCTGCGCGGGTCTTCGGGCGGAGGGAGCCCGGGGCGGGCTCCGTGAGAGTACCTGGTGAAGCCCGGGGCTCAGTTCCAGTCCGAGTACGAGGTGAAGCCCCCCGTGTCCGCGAGCTGCTCGCTGACCCCGGCGAGGTCCTCCGGCAGCAGGCTCCAGACGATGACGTCCGTGCGTACCTCGGTCCAGGCACCGTCTCCGGTCCTGGCGCGGGCTATCCAGGCGCCTCGGAGCACGCCCTCGCTGATGCAGCCGATCTTCTGGGCGACCTGCTGGGAGGCGGTGTTGTCGGCGGCGGTGCGCAGTTCCAGCCGCTCGAACTTCCGGTCGTGGAAGAGCCACTGGGCGGTGGCGAGGGCGGCTTCGGAGGCGTAGCCCTCGCCGCGCGCCCAGGGGGCGATGACGTAGGCGATCTCGCTGGAGCGGACGCGCCAGTCCGTGTTCCTCAGGTGCACGATGCCGACGAGCCGCTGGGTGAGGAACTCGGTGACGGCGAGGACGATGCCGCGGCCCTCGGTGCGTTCGTCCGGGGCGAGCCGGGTGATCCACTGGCGGGCGTCGGCCTCGGTGTACGGGTGGGACACGGTGGTCCAGGCGACGACCTGCTCGTCGTTCATCATCTCGGCCAGTGCGGGCACGTCGTCCTCGTCGAGGGGACGCAGCACCAACCGCTCCGTGCTGATGGAGATGTTGGGGAAGGTGCTCGTCATGCGCCGCTCCGTAACGTTCGGAAATTCCTCGAAAGACCGTCAGGACCGTCAGGCCTGCTGAACTGCCCAGCATGCAGCATGAAACCACCGAACCGCACGACGGGGTCCACACCCGGTGAGGGAGTGGACCCCGTGCGTCGCGAAACGCCGTATACGTGCCGTCAGCCGCCGGTCACCGGCAGGACGGACCCGTGGTACTTGTCCTGGATGAACTTCCGCGTCTTCGACGAGACGAGCAGTTCGGCGAGCTTCTTCACCCGTGGGTCGTTCTCGTTGCCGCGTTTGACGGCGAGGAGGTTGGCGTACGGGTTGTTCTTCGCCGACTCCAGGAGGATCGCGTCCTCGGTGGGGCTGAGGCCCGCGTCCTGGGCGTAGTTGTTGTTGATGACCGCGGCGTCCACGTCGTCGAGGGAGCGGGGCAGCTGGGCCGCTTCCAGCTCCTTGAACTTCAGGTGCCGGGGGTTGGCCGTGACGTCCGCGGGGGACGCGTCCGGGCCTGCTCCGGCCTTCAGCTCGATGACGCCGCCGGCGGCCAGCAGCTTGAGGGCGCGGCCCTCGTTGGTGGTGTCGTTCGGCACGGCGACGGTGGCTCCGTCGGCGAGCCTGGTGACGCTCCTGGCCTTCTTGGAGTAGACGCCCATGGGCGGCAGGTAGGGCTTCACCACCGAGACCAGGTCCGTGCCCTTGGACTTGTTGAAGTCGTCCAGGTAGGGCTGGTTCTGGTAGAGGTTGGCGTCCAGCTCGCCCTCCTGGAGGGCGGTGTTCGGCAGGACGTAGTCCGTGAACTCCTTGATCTCCAGCTTCAGGCCGGCCTTGGCGGCGAGGTGGTCCTTGACGTAGGTGAGCACCTCGCCGGCCGGGACGGCGGTGGCGCCGACGACGAGGGTGTCGTCGTCCTTGCCACCGCCCTTGCCGGAGTCCGTGCCGGAGCCGCAGGCGGTGAGGCCGAGGGCCAGGGCCGCCACGGCGATGACGGACTTGCGCATGATGTCAGTCCCCCCTGACGGCTCAGAAGGACGGGATGACCGAGCCCTGGTACTTGTCCTCGATGAACTTCTTGACCTCGGGCGAGGTCAGGAGCTTGGCGAGCTTCTTGACCCGCGGGTCCTTCTCCTCGCCCTTCTTCACGGCCAGGAAGTTGCCGTAGGGGTTGTTCTTCGGGGACTCCAGGACGAGGGCGTCCTTGGCGGGCTTCAGGCCCGCGGAGATGGCGTAGTTGCCGTTGACCACGGCCGCGTCCACGTCGTCCAGGGAGCGCGGGGTCTGGGCCGCCTCGACCTCCTTGAACGTGAGCTTCTTGGGGTTCTTGGTGATGTCCTGCGGGGTGGCCTCGTTGCCGACGCCGTCCTTGAGGGTGATGAGCCCGTTGGCGGCGAGCAGCTTCAGCGCGCGGGCCTCGTTGACGGCGTCGTTCGGGACGGCGACGGTCGCACCGCTCTTGAGGGCGTCGGCCTTCTTGACCTTGTGGGAGTACAGGCCGAGCGGCTCCAGGTGCACCGTGACGACGGGCACGATGTGGGTGCCGCGCTTCTTGTTGAAGTCGTCGAGGTACGGCTGGTTCTGGAAGTAGTTGGCGTCCACCGAGCCGTCCTCGGTCGCCGTGTTCGGCGTGATGTAGTCGGTGAACTCCTTGACCTCGAGGTCGAGGCCCGCCTTCTTCGCCAGCTTGTCCTTGACGAAGTCGAGGATCTCGGCGTGCGGGGTCGGGCTCGCGGCGACGACCAGCGGGCCGTTGCTGTCGGAGGAGCCGGAGTCCTTGCCGGAGCCGCAGGCGGTCAGCCCGAGGGTGAGGGCTCCGGCGGCGAGGACGGCGGTGGTGAGCTTGGCGGTGTTACGCACGAAAAGTGCCTTTCCTTAAGGGTGGTGCGACCCCGTGTATGGGTGAACGGGGAGTTCAGGGGGTGGGTCAGCTCTTCTTGACGGCTTCGGTGGCGACCGTGCCGGCGAAGATCCCGCGCAGCGGACGGAACAGGAGCAGGCCGCCGGTCCGGCCGGTACGGCGGTGCAGCGAGCGGGCCGCGAAGTCGCCGACGAGCTGGAGCAGGGAGATGACGACGGCCAGGATGGCCACCGTGATCCACATCATTCCGGTCTCGAAGCGCTGGTAGCCGTAGCGGACGGCCACGTCGCCGAGGCCGCCGGCGCCGACCGTGCCCGCCATGGCCGAGTAGCCGATGAGGGCGATGATCGTGGTGGTGGTGCCCGAGATGAGCGACGGGAGCGCCTCGGGCACGAGCACGCTGCGGACGACCTTCCAGGTGCTGCCGCCCATGGACTGCACGGCCTCGACGAGACCGCCGTCCACTTCCCGGACGGACATCTCCACCAGGCGGGCGAAGAACGGGATGGCGCCGATGGCGAGCGGCACGATGGCGGCCTCGCGGCCGATGGTGGTGCCGGTGATCCAGCGGGTGAAGGTCATCAGGGCGACCATGAGGATGATGAACGGCATCGAGCGGGCGATGTTCACGATCTGCCCGATGACCTTGTTCACGACGACGTTCTGCAGCAGCCCGCCCTTGTCCGTCAGGACGAGCAGGATGCCGAGCGGAAGCCCGGCGACGACGGCGATGACCGTGGACCAGCCGACCATGTAGAGGGTGTCCCAACACGCCTGCTCCAGCAGGGGCTGCATCTCGGACCAGGTCACTTGGCACCATCCTTCACGAGCAGGGGCTCCTGGCCCTCTTGGCCGACGACGTCGATCTGCAGGCCCTGTTCGCGCAGGAAGCCGACCGGCACCACGTTGTCCTCGTAGCGGCCGGGCAGTTCGATGCGCATACGGCCGACCTGGAGTCCGCCGACGGTGTCGATGGCGGCGCCGAGGATCGAGATGTCGATGTTGTAGGTGCGCGCGAGCTGGGAGATGACCGGCTGGGTGGCGGCCTCGCCCTGGAAGGTGACGTCGAGGACGGTCCGGTCGGCGCCGGAGGCCTCGCCGCCCACCGGGAACAGCGCGGCGGCGAGCTCCGAGCCGGGGGTGGCCAGCAGCTCGCTGACCGTGCCGGACTCCACGATCCGGCCCTTCTCCATGAGGGCGGCGGAGTCGCAGATCGACTTCACGACGTCCATCTCGTGGGTGATGAGCAGAACGGTCAGGCCCAGCTGCCGGTTCAGGTCGCGCAGCAGCTGGAGGATGGAGCGGGTGGTCTCCGGGTCGAGGGCGCTGGTGGCCTCGTCGGAGAGCAGCACCTTGGGGTCGCCGGCCAGGGCGCGGGCGATGCCGACGCGCTGCTTCTGGCCGCCGGAGAGCTGGGCGGGGTAGGCGCCCGCCTTGTCGGCGAGGCCGACGAGGTCGAGGAGTTCGAGCGCCTTGCGGGAACGGTCCTTCCCGGACCGGCCGAGGATTTCGAGCGGCAGCTCGATGTTGTCCTGCACGGTCCGCGAGGACAGCAGGTTGAAGTGCTGGAAGACCATGCCGATCCTGGCGCGGGCCCGGCGCAGTTCCTTGCCGGCGCGCGGTCCGCGGCCGGCCAGGGCGGTGAGGTCCTGCCCGGCGACGGTCACGGTGCCGGAGGTGGGGCGCTCCAGCAGGTTGACGCAGCGGATGAGGGAGGACTTGCCGGCGCCGGACTGGCCGATGACGCCGTAGACCTCGCCTTCGCGGACGTGGAGGTCGACGCCGTCGAGGGCGGTGACCTCACGGCCGCGGGAGCGGTAGACCTTGGTCAGGCCCGAGGTGGTGATCACGTGGGTTTCCGTCACTGTCGAGTGCGCGGGCGTGGGTGTGCCCGGGCACGGGTGCATGCGGTTCCGGCATGGAAGGTGGTGCTTCGTCACGTACGGTCTGCGGCGCACGGACGGCCACGGCTCTCGCTTCGGGGCGCGAGGCTCAGCTGATGCGGGGGCCCTCTAGAAGGCGCACATTCGCGACATCAGGCGACACATACAACGAGCACCGGGCGTCATGGTCGCCTCGGTCGCAAGGGTGCGGCAGCTCGTCGTGGTCATGCGATCAGTAAAGCAGACGGACGGTGCTGACCGGTCGCCGCTGTCCGCATACTGGACAGCGGCGGACAGCCGTGGCCGGGGGCTCAGCCGTGGACGGCGATCTCGACTCCCCCGTCGGTGACCAGTGCCGACAAGGCCGACAGGTCCCGCACCACCAGGTCGGCGTCCAGCTCCTGGGCCCCATGGGTTGTGGCCAACGCCACGGTGGTCATGCCGGCCGCGCGGCCCGCCCGCAGTCCGGCGGGGGCGTCCTCGAAGACGACGCAGTGGGCGGGGTCGACGCCGAGCTGCCGGGCGGCGAGCAGGTAGGGCTCGGGGTCGGGCTTGCCGCGGGTGACGTCGTCGGCCGTGACCAGCGCCTTCGGGGAGATCCCGACGGCGCCCAGGCGGGCCTCGGCCAGGCGCCGGGTGGCGGAGGTGACCACGGCCCAGCGGTCGGCGGGCAGGGCGTCCAGGAACTCCCGGGTCCCGGGCAGCAGGCGCACTCCCCCGTTCGGCACGTCCTCGACCTCCAACTGCTCGACCCGGGCGACCGCCTCCGGCACCAGGCGGGCGGGCAGCAGGTCGGCGACGATCTCGACGGCCGTCCGCCCGTGCAGCTCCACGCGTCCGAACTCCTCGGCGGTGATCCCGTACTCCTGGGCCCAGCGGGTCCAGCAGCGCTCGACGGAGTCGAGGGAGGAGACGAGGGTGCCGTCGTTGTCGAACAGAAGGGCGTGCGCATGGATCGTCATGGTCTAGACCCTACGGCGTACGGCGGGGGCGGCGGCTCTCGCCCGTTTCGGCCGTAATAAGGTCACCGCATGCTCAATGCCCTGACGCTGGTGACCGGGGTCGCCGCGCTGTTGCTCGCCGCCTGGTGCGGCTGGGCCGCGTATCGCGACCAGCCGACGAAGGACTGGCACTTCATCGGCATGGCCGTGGTGTCGCTGCTGGCGGTCGTCCAGCTGGTGGTCGGGGTCGTACAGCTGGCGCGGGGCGAGAAGCCGGAGCAGGGCACGACGATCTTCGTGGCGTATCTGCTGGGCGCGTTCGCGTGCGTGCCGGCGGCGGGGCTCATGTCGCTGGCCGAGCGGACCCGTTGGGGCTCGGTGACGGTGGCCGCCGGCGGTGTGGTGCTGGCCGTGCTGCAGGTGCGGCTCTATGACATCTGGGGAGGCTGAGGTGACCGCGGTGGAGGGCAAGCCGGCCCGGCTGATCAGCGGGCCGGGCATGCTGCTCGTGTGGTTCTACGGCGTGATGGTCGTCGGCGCGGTGTCGCGTTCGGCGTACCAGATCTCCACGGAGTTCGACCGGGCGCCGCTCGCGTACTCCCTGTCGGCCGTGGCCGGCCTGGTGTACGCGTTCATCACGTACACGCTGGTCCGGGGCGGGGAAACGGCCCGCAGGGCGGCGCTGGTGTGCTGCGCCGCCGAGCTGGTGGGCGTGCTGGTCGTCGGCACGTGGACGCTCGTGGAGCCCTCGGCGTTCCCCGACGCGACCGTGTGGTCGAAGTACGGGATGGGCTACGTCTTCATTCCGGTGCTGCTGCCGCTCACCGCGATGTACTGGCTGCGGAAGGCGCCTGCCCGCAGGGGTGGCTGAGGAGCGTTCACGGGTGCGGCTGCGCGGGGGTTTCCCGCGCGGTTCCCCGCGCCCCTTCGGGGCGCTTGCCCTCAGGCCGTCTGCGCGTACTCCCCGGCCGGCTTCTCCAGGATGATCATCTCTACCCCGTCGGCGCCCTTGGCCCTGCCGACCGTCTCGTAGCCGGAGCGGCGGTAGAGGCGGAGGTTGCCCTCGCTGCGGTGGCCGGTGTGGAGGCGGAACCTCTTGGCGCCCCGCTCCTCGGCGAGGGCCGCCTCGGCCGCGCGCAGCAGGCGCGCGCCGATGCCGTGGCCCTGCAGGCGCGGGTGGACGCAGAGCTTGCCGATGGCCGCCGCGCCGTCCTCGGTCACCTTGCCGCGCACCGAGCCGACCACCTCGTCGCCGAGCCGGGCGACGAAGACACAGTCGGAGGCGACCTCCTGGCGGACGGAGTCCAGGGTCTGCACGAGCGGGTCGATGCGGTAGTTGCCGTACAGCGCCGCCTCGCTCTGGAAGCACAGGTACTGGAGCCTGAAGATCTGCTCCGTGTCCTGTTCGGTCGCCACCGAGATGGTCACGCTCGTGCCCATGTGCGCATGCCTCCCGCTCACCTGATCACCTGTTGTCCCCCACTCCTATCCCCGCACTTCGCACGCCGCAACCTCCGGCGCGAGCAAACGACGCAGACATCCCAGACATCTGGAGCGTTCCGGGCCAAGACTGCCCTGTGAGATACCCAACTCCCCCGCGATCTCCCGGTAGGTCAGGTCCTCCGGCGAGAGCAGCGCCTCCATGAGGCGGGGGCAGCGGCCGGGCAGGCGGCGGACCGCGTCCCGCAGGGCGCGGTACCGGGCGGCGGTCAGGACGTGCTGTTCGGGCCCGGGGCGGGTGTCGTCGGCCGGTTCACCGTCGTAGGGCCGTTCGAGGCGGGTGGTCCGGCGGGTGCGGCGGGCCTCGGCGCGGACGGCCCGGCGCAGCCAGCCGGGTGGGTCCGGCGGTGGTCCGTCGGTCTCCAGCCGCTCCAGAAGCCGCAGCCAGACGGCCTGCTCCAGGTCGCCCGGCTCGCTTCCGGAGGAGTGGGCCTCCGCGGAGGCCTCGGCGATGAGCAGGGGGTGCAGGGCGGCTACCAGGTCGTGCGTCATACGCGGAACGACGAGCCGCCCCGGCGGCGGGTTGCCGGGGCGGCGCACAGTCACCTCGAACGGGGTGCGGCCGGGGCGCCGGTTGACGCCCCCTGAGGGGGGCTCAGCCCTTGAGGAAGTCGGCGCGGGCGAGCAGACCGGTGTCGGCGTTGTCGGTGAAGACGCCGTCGATGCCGGTGGCGAAGTACGTCCTGAAGGCGCCGAAGACATCGCCGTAGGCGTCGGCCCCGCTGCCCTTGCGGTACTCGGCCGGCAGGAAGGGGTTCTCGTTGCGCAGGGTGTACGGGTGCAGGATCAGACCGACCTTGTGCGCGTCCGTGACCAGCGTGGTCGGCCTGCCGAGGGTGCCGTCCGCGTTCTTCGGTATGACCAGGTCCAGCGTGGGGCCGATGCCCTGCGCGTAGCCGGCGATCTCGCGCAGACCCTTGGGCGTGACGAGGTCGGCGACCGTGCGCGGGTCGCCCGCCTCGACGAAGTCGTAGGGGCGGCTGGTGGCCGAGGAGAGCAGGACGACGAGCGGGTTGTCGACCAGCTGGTTGAGCTTCTGGATGCTGGTCGGTTCGAAGGACTGCAGGATGACCGGGGAGTTCCGGCTGTCCTTGTGGTACTTGCGCAGCAGCTTCGCCACCCGCTCCTCCAGGCCGAGGCCCAGCTTGCGGAAGTAGGTGGGGTGCTTGGTCTCCGGGTAGATCCAGACCTGCTTGCCGCGCTTGCGGGTCTCCTCGTCCTGCCATTTCAGGACCTCTTCGAACGTGGGGATCTCCCAGCGCCCGTTGTAGAGGGTGTTGTGCGGACGGTTGGCGGGGATGCGCTCGACGGCGCGCAGGGTCTTCAGCTCGGCGAGCGTGAAGTCCTCGGTGAACCAGCCGGTGGTGGGGACGCCGTCGAGGACCTTGGTGGTCTTCCGGTCGGCGAACTCGGGGTGCGAGGCGACGTCCGTGGTGCCGCCGATCTCCGGCTCGTGGCGGCAGACGAGGTGGCCGTCCTTGGTGGGCACCAGGTCGCCGGCCTCGACGATGTCGGCGCCGAGGTCGAGGGCCAGGTCGTACGAGCCGAAGGTGTGCTCGGGACGGTAGCCGCTGGCACCCCGGTGGCCGATGACCGTCGGGACCGGCAGGCTCTTCAGCCCGCGGCCACCGCGTCCGGCCGCCGGGGCCTCGGCGGCCCGGGCCGTGCCGGAGAGTCCGAGGACCGCTCCGCCCGCGCCGAGCATCGCGGCCCCGAGGAGCGCCCGCCGTCCCGTTCCCTGCGTCTGCCCGTTCACCTGGTCGCTGTCCATGAGCGCCCTCCTGCCGCCTTCGTTCATGAGTGCGGGCCGATCGTAGGGGCGCGCACATGACCGGGGGGAGGCTCTGGCTCGAACACCTGGGTGATGTCGCGTGTCCGGCGGACGGCGGACGCTGACGGGCCGTCGGCCGCCCGGGATGCCCTGGTCCGCGCGATGTCCGTCACATCGCCGCAAGCCTGTTACGCGCCGTCCTCCGCACGCCACCGCAGGTAAACCCGCGTCAACACTTCGTAAGACCTCGGTGAACCCGGGCTTCTCGATGTGCGCACGGCCCGGAGCCCCGAGTAATGTCCTCACCTGCACAGACTCATATCGCCCCCCTTGACATCGGAGGACCCGTTGTCCCGCTTCGCGCTCATCAAGGCAGTGCTCGCACCGATCATCCGCCTGATGTTCCGCCCACAGGTGGAGGGCGTGGAGCACATCCCGGGCGACGGCCCGGTGATTCTGGCGGGAAATCACCTCACGTTCATCGACTCGGTCGTGCTGCCGCTGGTCACCAAGCGGCAGGTGTACTTCATCGGCAAGGACGAGTACGTCACCGGCAAGGGCGTCAAGGGCCGGCTGATGGCGTGGTTCTTCACCGGTGTCGGCATGATCCCGGTGGACCGGGACGGGGCGAACGGCGGTGTGGCCGCGCTGATGACCGGTCGGCGGATCCTGGAGGAGGGCAAGATCTTCGGGATCTACCCCGAGGGCACCCGGTCGCCCGACGGCCGGCTGTACCGGGGCCGCACCGGTATCGCCCGGCTGACGCTGATGACGGGCGCGCCGGTGGTGCCGTTCGCCATGATCGGCACGGACAAGCTGCAGCCGGGCGGCCGGGGCATCCCGCGGCCCGGCCGGGTCACCATCCGGTTCGGTGAGGCCATGGAGTTCTCGCGGTACGAGGGCATGGACCGGGACCGGTACGTGCTGCGGGCCGTGACCGACTCCGTCATGGCCGAGGTCATGCGCCTGTCGGGTCAGGAGTACGTGGACATGTACGCCACCAAGGCCAAGGCCGCCTGAGCCGTCCGACGGACCCGCGCGAGGTCGGCGTCCGTCCGCCTGCCGGTGGAATCTACCGCCGACACATCGGGCATTCGGCCGTATGAAAGCGGCCATATGACCACACAACATGTCTGATTCAGACATGTACAAACCTTCTCGGCGTACTCTGCTGCGCGCCCCGATCGCCGCCGCCGGCGCGGGATTCCTGGCAGCCTGCACCAGCTCCGATTCCGAGCCCAGCTCCGGGCCCCAACGCGCGAGCGGCGGGGAGAAGTTCGTCCCGGCCGGGCCCAGAGGGTACGTCAACCCGTCGGACCCGGAGGTGCTTGCCGCCGAGCGGAAACGCGGGGCGGGCCGCGTGCGCGCCTTCACCTTCACCGCCGCCGAGGCCGAGCTGGACCTGGGCGGCCGGTCGGTGCGCACCTGGGCGTACAACGAGGAGGTGCCGGGCCCGCTGGTGCGGATCACCGCGGGGGACGTGCTCGACCTGACGCTCGCCAACCGGCTGCCCGACACGACCACGCTGCACTCCCACGGGGTACGGCTGCGCTGCGACATGGACGGCGTTCCGGACCTGACCCAGCGCGCCATCAGCCCCGGGGCCGATTTCCGGTACCGCTTCGCCGTCGAACACCCGGGCACGTACCTGCTGCACTCCCACGTCGGCATGCAGCCCGACCGGGCCCTGTACGCGCCGCTCATCGTCGAGGACCCCAAGGAGCGCCTCTCCTACGACAAGGAGTGGGTCGTGATCCTGGACGACTGGCTCGACGGCGTGGAGGGCTCCACCCCCGACGGGGTCCTGAGCCAGCTGAGGCCCGGCGGCTCCATGGAGATGGGGAGCATGGCCATGGGACCCGGCCACGACAGCCACAGCCACAGCCACAGCCCGGGCCCCGGCCGGTCGGCGAGCACGCACCCGAAGTCGTCCAAGAAGTCCACAGGCCCCAACCGGGTGCTGCACAAGTCCCACAGCCGGCTGCTCCACGGGGAGGGCGGCAGCGTCGCCTACCCGCACTACCTGGTGAACGGGCGGCTGCCGGACAATCCGTCGGTGTTCCGCTGCCGTCCCGGCGACCGCGTGCGGCTGCGCATCATCAACGCCGGTTCGGAGACCGCCTTCCGCGTCGCGCTCGGCGACCACAGGATGACCGTCACCCACACCGACGGCTATCCCGTGAAGCACGAGAAGACCGACGCCCTCCTCATCGGCATGGCGGAACGGTACGACGTGCTGATCACCGCCCGGGACGGGGTCTTCCCCCTGGTCGCGCTCCCCGAGGGCAAGAAGGGCAAGGCCCTCGCCGTCCTGCGCACCGACAAAGGGAACAAGAACCTTCCCTCGACCGACGCCCGCCCGGACGAACTCGACGGGAAGACCGTGCCCGCGCGCCGCCTGGAGCCCGACGACTCCGTGGCCCTGGGCGACCGCGACCCCGACCGCGAGCTGCGCATCAGGATCACCGGCAACATGCAGAAGTTCAACTGGGGGTTCGACCACAAGCCGTACTCCGCGCGCCAGCGCCACGCGGTCCGCGCGGGCGAACGGGTACGGCTCACCCTCGTCAACGCCACGGACATGTGGCACCCGATGCACCTGCACGGGCACACCTTCTCGGTGACCGGGCTGGACTCCGTGGGCGCGCGCAAGGACACCGCGCTCGTGCTGCCGCACCGGAAGCTGGTGATCGACTTCGATGCCGACAATCCGGGGCTGTGGATGCTGCACTGTCACAACCAGTACCACTCGGAGAGCGGGATGATGACGGTGCTGGGGTACAAACGCTGACGTTCCGGTTCGTTCGCACCCGGCCGGGTGGGCTACCCGGCGCCTTCCAGCTTCTGGTCCTTCAGCAGGAACCACGCCACCGCCGACGCCGCCAGCAGGACCACCGCTCCTGCCGCCGAGGCCAGGTGGAGGCCGTGGACGAAGGAGTCGCGCGCCGCGTCGAGCAGGGCCCCCGCCCGGTGCGGGGGCATGTCCGCCGCGGACTGCACCGCCGCGCCCAGGGACTCGTGGGCCGTGGCCGGGGTGCCGGCCGGGCCGGTGAAGCCGCGGTAGGCGCCCGTCACGATCGAGCCGAGCAGGGCGATGCCCAGGGCCGCGCCCAGTTCGTACGCCGTCTCGGAGACCGCGGAGGCGGCACCCGCCTGGTCCTTGGGGACGCTGGAGAGGATCACGTCGGCGGTCACGGTGAAGGAGAAGCCCGCGCCGACGCCCACGACGAGCAGGGCGGCGCCGAGGACCGGGTAGCCGGTGGACTGGCCGAAGGTGGTCAGCGCGGCGAGGGCGATGCCGACCGCGGCCAGGCCGCCCGAGACCACCGCGCGGACCGAGAAGCGCCGGGCCGTACGGCCGGCCACCAGACCGGCCGCCACCGCGCCGACGGCGGCGGGCAGTTCCGCCAGACCGGCCTCGAACGGGCGCCGGTCCTGGACGAGTTGCAGGTACTGGGAGAGGAAGAACACCAGGCCGGACATGCCGAGGACGGTCAGCAGGTCGGCGAGGACCGCCCCGCTGAAGCCCCGGCGCCTGAACAGCCGCATGTCGAGGAGCGGGACCGGCATGGTCAGCTGGCGGTGCACGAAGCCGTACAGGGCCGCCGCGCCCAGCAGGCCGGTGCCGAGGGTGGTCCAGGTGAAGCCGTGGGTGGCGGCCTCCTTGACCGCGTAGACCAGGGCGATCATGCCGACCAGGGACATCAGGACGCTGACCAGGTCCCAGGGGCCCGGGTTCGGGTTGCGGGACTCGGGCAGGGTGCGGATGCCGACCAGGACCAGGACGGCCATCACCGGCAGGTTGATGAGGAAGACCGAGCCCCACCAGAAGTGTTCGAGGAGGAATCCGCCGGCGATCGGGCCGACGGCCGTACCGGCGGAGGCGGTGGCGCCCCAGATGCCGACGGCGAGGCTGCGCTCGCGCGGGTCGTGGAAGATGTTGCGGATCAGGGCCAGGGTGGCGGGCATCAGGGTGGCGCCCGCGACGCCGAGCAGCGCCCGGGCCAGGATCATCAGCTCGGGTGTCGTCGCGTAGGCGTTCAGGACGGACAGGGCGCCGAACGCCGTGGCGCCGCCCAGCAGGATCCGCTTGCGGCCGATGCGGTCGCCGAGGCTGCCCATGGAGACCAGCAGGCCGGCGATGACGAAGGAGTAGACGTCGCCGATCCACAGCAGCTGGGTGCCGGTGGGGGCCAGGTCTTCGCTGATGTAGGGGGTCGCCAGGCCGAGGACGGTGGCGTCGACGGCCACCAGCAGCACGGCCAGGACGAGCACGGAGAGCGCGAGCCAGCGGCCCGGGCGCTTCACCGCCTCGGTCGTCCGTGCCGGCTGCAGGGTGCTGGTCATGATTCCTCTCTTCGCAGAGCGCCGCCGAGCAACAGCTCGGCGATCATGGTCGGGAAGTCCCGGGAGGCCACGCGGCCGTCCAGGGTGGCCCAGGCGCACGAGGCGATCAGCCCGTACAGGGCCTCGGTGAGCCAGACCGGGCTGAGGTCGATGCGGAACTCGCCGTCGCGCTGTCCGCGCTGGAACAGGGCGCCGATCCGGGCGTCCAGGCGCTGCCAGCCCTCGTTCTGCCGGTCGCCCTCCCACAGCTGGTTCTCGCCGTAGAGGAACGCGAGGAGTCCGGCGGCCGGCTGGATCTCGCGGACCAGCCGGCGTACGGCCTCGGCGGCGGAGCCCTCCTCCGGCCGGGCCCGGTCCAGCGCCCCCTCGCACTCCGCGATGCCGAGCTGCTCCAGCGCCCGGACGAGCGCGTCGCGGCCGGCGAAGTGGCGGTGCAGCGTGGCCCGGCTGATCCCGGCGGCTTTGGCGACCTCGTCCATGGTCGCGGTGGATTTGCGGGTCAGCAGGGCGGCTGCGCTGCGCAGCACCTGGTCACGATCGAGGGCCATGAGACAAAGATAGCCCAAGTGAGACATGAATGTCTCACCATAGGCATGCGTGACTCATCGGTGCTGGTCAGAGCGGGTGCTCAGTGCCAGGGCAGCTGCCCGCGCCGCTCCCAGTAGGCGCGCGGCTCCTCCTTCAGCGTGGCGAGCCGGGTCAGCTGGTCCAGGTCGAGGTCGACGACGGGGGCGTGCAGGTTGGAGAGGAGCTGCGGGACGGTCGCGGCGCCGGAGAGGACGACACCGACCCAGGGCTGGCGCAGGATCCAGGCGAGGGCGACGGCGTCACAGCCGAGTCCCGTCGCGGCGGCCACGGCCTTCAGCGCGTCGGGGGCGTGCGGTTCGGCCAGCCGGCCGTTCGCCATGCCCTCCTTGACGATCACGGTGAGCCCGGCGTCGTGCGCCTCGGCGAGAGCGGGGCCGGCCGAGGCCTCCAGGGCGTTGTACGTCGACTGGACGGTACGGAACAGGGGCTCGCCGTCGACCGTGACGGCCAGGGCGGCGCGGATCGCGTCGGCCTGGGCGGGGCCGCTGGTGGAGAAGCCGATGGTCAGACCGCCGGCGGCGGCCTGAGCCAGCCTGGCGTGGAGGTCCTTGTCGGTGAGGGCCGGGCTGTCCGGGGTCACCGAGTGGATCTGGTAGAGGTCGAGCCGGTCGCCGAGCAGGGCGTCGGTCTCGGCGCGCTGCCGGTCGTAGGCGGCGAGGCTGTGGTCCTTGACCTCGTGCGTCTCGGCGTCCGCCGACCAGCCCGCGGTGTAGGTGTAGCCCCATTTGCTGCCGATGACCACGTCGTCGATGCCGGGGTTTGCGTCGAGCCAGTCGGCGAGGAACTCCTCGGAGCGGCCGTAGGAGCGGGCGGCGTCGAAGTAGCGGACGCCCTGGGCGTAGGCGGCGTCGAGGAGTTCGTGGGTACGGGCGCGGAGGGCTTCGGCGCTGCGGTTCTCTCCGAGGTCTTCGTCGCGGCCGAGGTTGATGTAGCCGGGGCGGCCCACCGCGGCGAGGCCCAGGCCGATGTGGCAGGTGGGCGTGGTTGCTGTTGCCAGTCGGGCGAAGGGCATCGCGGGCTCCGTCGGGTCGGCTCCGTGAGGGCTTCGACCAACGTAACCCGTGATGACCTTCGGGTCCGCCTGACAACTCGGTTCGTGCGGCGTCGTGGCGGCCGCGGGTTCATCGTGGCTTGTCGCGCAGTTCCCCGCGCCCCTGACGGGGCGCCCCGCCTCAGCTCTTCTTCTTCGCTTCCGCCCACTCGTGCTGAGCGGCTACGTCCGCCTTGACCTCCGTCAGCTGTACGGCCACCGCGCTCGGCGCCGTACCGCCCCGTCCGTTGCGGGAGGCCAGGGCGCCGGGGACGTTGAGGACCGACCGCACCTCGGGGGTGAGATGCGGGGAGATCTTCGCGAACTGCTCGTCCGTGAGGTCGTCCAGTTCCTTGCCCTCGGCCTCGGCGACCTTGACGCACTCCCCCGCGACCTCGTGCGCCACCCGGAACGGCACGCCCTGCTTGACCAGCCACTCGGCGATGTCGGTGGCGAGCGAGAAGCCGGCCGGGGCCAGTTCCGTCATGCGCTCGCGGTTGACGGTGAGCGTGGCGATCATGCCGGTGAAGGCCGGGAGCAGCACCTCCAGCTGGTCGCAGGAGTCGAAGACCGGCTCCTTGTCCTCCTGGAGGTCGCGGTTGTAGGCCAGCGGCAGGGCCTTGAGGGTGGCCAGCAGGCCCGTCAGGTTGCCGATCAGGCGGCCGGACTTGCCCCGGGCCAGCTCCGCGATGTCCGGGTTCTTCTTCTGCGGCATGATCGACGAGCCCGTGGAGAACGCGTCGTGGAGGGTGACGAAGGAGAACTCCTTCGTGTTCCAGATGATGATCTCCTCGGCGATCCGGGAGAGGTTCACGCCGATCATCGCGGTGATGAAGGCGAACTCCGCCACGAAGTCACGGGAGGCCGTGCCGTCGATGGAGTTGCCGACGCTGCCGTGTTCGAAGCCGAGGTCCTTGGCCACCGCCTCCGGGTCCAGGCCGAGGGAGGAGCCCGCGAGGGCGCCCGAGCCGTAGGGCGAAACGGCCGTCCGCTCGTCCCACTGGCGCAGCCGCTCGGCGTCCCGGGAGAGGGACTGGACGTGGGCCAGGACATGGTGGGCGAAGAGCACCGGCTGGGCGTGCTGGAGGTGGGTGCGGCCGGGCATCGCCACGTCCGGGTGGGCCTCGGCCAGGCCGATCAGCGCGTCCTGGAGGCCGGCGATCAGTCCGCCGATGATCCGGGCGTGGTCGCGCAGGTACATCCGGAAGAGGGTGGCGACCTGGTCGTTGCGGGACCGGCCGGCGCGCAGTTTGCCGCCGAGGTCGGGGCCGAGGCGCTCCAGGAGGCCGCGCTCCAGGGCGGTGTGGACGTCCTCGTCGGCGATGGTGCCCACGAAGGTGCCGGCGGTGACGTCCGCCTCCAGCCGGTCGAGCCCGGCGATCATCCGCTCCAGCTCGTCCGCGGTGAGGAGGCCCGCCTTGTGCAGCACGCGCGCGTGGGCACGCGAACCGGCGATGTCGTACGGCGCGAGCCGCCAGTCGAAGTGGACGGACGCGGACAGCTTCGCCAGGGCCTCGGCGGGACCGTCGGCGAAACGGCCGCCCCAGAGCCGTACGTCACCGCTGTTGCTGCTCACTTGCGTTGCTCCTCGAAGCTCTTGGTGTGCCACCGCCTCCCCACCCTTCCAGGCGGGGAGGCGGCTGTCAGGCTGATGCGGGCGAGGTGAACCCCTGCGTGTTACGCCAGGTCCCGCTTGGCGGCGATCTTCGACGACAGGCTGTAGATGTCGATGAAGCCCTTGGCCGCCGACTGGTCGAACGTGTCGCCGGTGTCGTAGGTGGCGAGGTTGAAGTCGTACAGCGACTCCTCCGAGCGCCGGCCGGTGACGACCGCGCGGCCGCCGTGCAGGGTCATCCGGACGTCGCCGGTGACGTGCTGGTTGGCCTCGTCGATGAAGCCGTCCAGGGCGCGCTTGAGCGGGGAGAACCACTGGCCGTCGTAGACCAGTTCGCCCCAGCGCTGCTCGACCTGCCGCTTGTAGCGGGCCAGCTCGCGCTCGACGGTGACGTTCTCCAGCTCCTGGTGGGCCGTGATGAGCGCGATCGCGCCCGGGGCCTCGTACACCTCGCGGGACTTGATGCCGACGAGGCGGTCCTCGACCATGTCGATCCGGCCGATACCCTGGGCGCCGGCGCGCTCGTTGAGCTGCTGGATGGCCTGGAGGACGGTGACGGGCTTGCCGTCGACGGCGACCGGGACGCCCTCCTTGAAGGAGATGATCACCTCGTCGGCCTCCCGCGGGAGGGCCGGGTTGGAGGTGTACTCGTAGATGTCCTCGATCGGGGCGTTCCAGATGTCCTCCAGGAAGCCCGTCTCGACGGCGCGCCCGAAGACGTTCTGGTCGATGGAGTACGGGGACTTCTTGGTGGTGGCGATCGGGAGGTTCTTCGCCTCGCAGAAGGCGATCGCCTTGTCCCGGGTCATCGCGTAGTCGCGGACCGGGGCGATGCACTTCAGGTCGGGGGCGAGGGCGACGATGCCGGCCTCGAAGCGGACCTGGTCGTTGCCCTTGCCGGTGCAGCCGTGGGCGACCGTGGTGGCGCCGTGCTTCTTGGCGGCGGCGACCAGGTGCTTGACGATCGTCGGCCGGGAGAGGGCGGAGACCAGCGGGTAGCGGTCCATGTAGAGGGCGTTGGCCTTGATCGCCGGGAGGCAGTACTCGTCGGCGAACTCGTCCTTGGCGTCCGCGACCTCGGCCTCGACGGCGCCGCACGCGAGGGCGCGCTTACGGATGACGTCCAGGTCCTCGCCGCCCTGGCCGACGTCGACCGCAACGGCGATGACCTCGGCGCCCGTCTCCTCGGCGATCCAGCCGATGGCGACGGAGGTGTCCAGACCGCCTGAGTAGGCGAGTACGACGCGCTCGGTCACGGGTTTCTCCTCACAGTGCATTCGCTGACATGCATGAGTATGCAGGGTTCTGCATGATTCGTCAATCGACCCGAGGATCGGTCGTCCATCAGCCGGTGAGTGATCGGAATCCCGGAGACCTTTGAACGCGGGAAACCGCTTTCCCGTATATCCCGCCGACGCAGGCGCCGCGTCGACGACTCAGGACCCTTCCGACCCAAGTGAGGCTTCCGCATGTCCAGGGCTCTTCCGAAGTACAACAAGCGTCGCGTGGCGGTCATCGGCGGCGCCGCCGCCGTGGTGCTGTCCGGCGCGGTGATCGCGGGCTCCGCACTCGCCGGCACCCCCGCGAAGAGCAGCGGCGCCACCGACGCCCGTACCCTCGCCGACCCCGGCACGATCAGCTGCCCGGACGTCGCCTCGAAGCTGCCCGCCGTGCCCGCCTCCGCGAAGGCCGAGGTCGACCGCAACCTCGCCCTCCTGCAGACCCAGATCCAGGAGGCGAACAAGCGACTGAAGGACACCGTCGGCCAGGGCGGCCCCAACTTCGTCAACAACGCGATCCTCGGCCCGCTCAAGGACAAGCGGGTGTCGACCGTCAACCGCATCGCCACGGCGATCGGGCGTACGGCGGCCAAGCCGACCGGACTGGACGCGCTGGCACCCTGCACCCTGAGCGGGGGCGCGAACACGGGCGGCGGCCAGGCGCCCGCCACCACCGCCCCGAGCACAGCCGCGACCCAGCAGTCGGGCACGGGCGCCGGCACGGCGGCCGGCGGGAACACCGGGGCCGGCACGATCAGCTGCCCGGACGTCGCCTCGAAGCTGCCCGCCGTGCCCGCCTCCGCGAAGGCCGAGGTCGACCGCAACCTCGCCCTCCTCCAGACCCAGATCCAGGAAGCGAACAAGCGACTGAAGGACACCGTCGGCCAGGGCGGCCCCAACTTCGTCAACAACGCGATCCTCGGCCCGCTCAAGGACAAGCGCGCCTCCACCATCGACCGCATCGCCCTCTCCATCGGCCGCACCGGCACCAAGCCGACCGGCCTGGACTCCCTGGCCGCCTGCACGCTCACGAAGTGAGGTAGCGGGCCATCGTGGCCGCCCCGCCGAACGCCGACCGGGGCGGCCACGACAAACAGTTCGTCAGACAAACGAAAGAGTTGGGTGCGATACTCGGCGGACATGGGAAAGACGTATGAGCGCATAGACGGCAGGCTTCGCACCTTCATCGAGGAGCAGCCCCTCTTCTTCACCGCGACCGCCCCGCTCTCCGGCGACGGCACGGTCAACCTCTCCCCCAAGGGCCTCAAGGGCTCCTTCGTCGTGCTCGACGAGCTGTCCGTCGCCTACCTGGACTTCGCCGGGTCCACCGCCGAGACCATCGCCCACCTCCGGGAGAACGGGCGTATCACGCTGATGTGGTGCGCCTTCCAGGGCCCGCCGAACATCGTGCGCGTGCACGGCCGGGGCGAGCCGGTCTTCCGCGACGACCCACGCTTCCCGGAACTCCTCGCCCGCTTCCCGGACATCGACCCGAGCGCGCACGGGCTGCGCGCGGTCATCGTCGTCCACGCCGAACTGGTCCGGGACAGCTGCGGGTACGCCGTCCCCTACATGGCGTACGAGGAGGACCGCGATCTGCACGGGCGGCGCTTCGCGCGCGAGGACGACGCCTCGCTGAGCGCGTACTTCACCAAGAAGGAGCACATCGCGACCAGCCTGGACGGACTGCCCGGGCTGCCGTTGCCGCTGCCGCCGTCTACCGTCTGAGCCATGCACCCCCGGCTGGTCCTCGCCCTCGTCTCCGTCTCCGCACTCGCCCTGCTCGGCGCCGCTCCCGGCGCCGACCCGGTGCCGCTGCCCGCCCAGCTGGCGGACACCGGCGGCGGCAGCCAGCTGATCCTCGCTCAGGCCCCGGACACCGGCGCCACGGAGGGCACGGTCAGCTGGTGGGACCTGCGGGACGGGCAGTGGGTCCAGGCAGGGTCCGCGCCGGCCCGGTTCGGCGCGGGCGGGCTGACGGAGGGCAGCACCCGCAAGCAGGGCACGAACACGACCCCGACCGGGCTGTACGACCTCCCCTTCGGCTTCGGCATCAAGGCGGCGCCGGCCGGGACGAGCGTGCCGTACCGCCCGGTGCGGGAGACTTCCTATTGGTGCCAGGACAACGACTCGGCCGCGTACAACCGGTGGGTCGACCCGCTGCCGGCCGACTGCCGCGCCGCGGAGTCCGAGCATCTGATCGACTACCAGGGCCAGTACGCGTACGGCCTGGTCATCGGCTTCAACTACGACCGGCCGGTCCGCGGACGCGGGGCCGGCATCTTCCTGCACGTCAACGGGAAGGGCGCGACCGCCGGTTGTGTGTCGGTGCCGGAGGACGCGATGCAGCGGATCCTGCGGTGGGCGGTGCCCGGGAAGAAGCCTCACATGGCCATCGGGACCGCGAGCGGCGCCACGGCCCTCACCCGGTACTGACCCGCGTCCCGGACGTCGGCGCCCCGGCCCGGTACCGACCCCCGTCCCGGGCGTCGGCGCTCCGGCCCGCGCCGGACTCCGCGGGCCTCTGAACACTCAGCGCATGCGGCACGTATCTGTGGGCCAAGGGTCAAGTCCCCACGGAGGAACCGTGACCACCACGCTCGCAGGCGGACGTGCCGCCCGCCGACAGACGATGCGCCGCATCCGCCCGCGCCGCTCCCCGGCCGTCCCGCTGCTGCTCGCCCTCTGGGCGGGCGCGGCGGCCGTGCTGTGGCTCTGGTGGCACAACACCCCCTCCATCGCCGACGACACCGGCCGGATCCTCGGCGCGGGCCGGATCACCGGCCTGCTCGCCGGCTATCTGATGGCGCTGGTCGTGCTCCAGATGGCGCGCGTCCCGGCGCTGGAGCGCCGGGTCGGCTCCGACCGGGTGGCCCGCTGGCACGCGATGACCGGCCGGTACACGCTCTGCCTGATCGTCGCGCACGTCTTCCTCACCATGTGGGGGTACGCGCGCCAGGCCGGCAAGTCGCTCGGCGACATCGTGCAGCAGACCATCGACTCCATCAACCAACTGCCGGACATGGGCAAGGCGGCCATCGGCATGGGCCTGTTCGTGGTCATCGGGCTGACGTCGATCGGCCCGGTCCGGCGCCGGCTGCCGTACGACGCCTGGTACCACGTCCACCTGCTGACGTACGCGGCGGTGTTCCTGACGTTCTGGCACCAGATCACCACCGGCAACGACTTCGCGGTGGAGCCCACCGCCAAGACCTTCTGGTACGCCCTGTACGGCGCGGTCACCGCGCTGGTGGTCTGGTACCGCGTCCTCACCCCGATCCGGCTGAACCTGCGGCACCGGATGCGTGTGGAGGCGGTCATCGAGGAGACGCCCGGCATCGTGTCGGTGCTGATCGGCGGGCGCAGGCTGCACCGGATGGGCGCGGAGGCGGGCCAGTTCTTCCGCTGGCGGTTCCTCGCCCCGGGGATGCGCTTCAGCTCGCACCCGTACTCCCTGTCGGCCGCCCCGCGCCCCGACATGCTGCGGATCACGGTGAAGGCGATCGGCGACCACAGCGCCCGGCTGCGGGAGCTGACGCCGGGCACCCGGGTGTGGGCGGAGGGCCCGTACGGAGCGCTCACCGCGCAGCGCCGCAGCCGCGGCAAGGTGCTGCTGGTCGCGGGCGGGGTGGGCATCACCCCGATGCGCGCGCTGTTCGAGACGCTGCCGGGCGCCGCCGGGGACATCACCCTGCTCTACCGGGCCAACACCACCCAGGACCTGGCGCTGTGGGACGAGCTGGCGGCCATCGCCAAGGAGCGTGGCGCCCGGCTGATGTACGCCGTGAACAGCCCGGAGGGCGAGCGGCCGGACATCTCCGCGGAGAACCTCCAGCGGAAGATCCCGGACATCGAGACGCACGACGTCTTCATGTGCGGTCCGCCCGGGTTCGCGCAGTCGGTGTTCGAGGCACTGCGCGGGGCGGGGGTTCCCGCCCGCCGTATCCACCACGAGTCGTTCGAGATGTGAGCGGAGCTGCGAAGCGATGAGGAAGAGCCACCCCCTTCGGCGGGTCGTGCTGGCCACCGCCGCGACCGTGTCCGGTGTCGTGCTGCTGCTGTCGCTGAAGCCGGCGTCGGATCCGGCCGCGGCGTCGGCGGCGGGCGCGGCCCCGCAGCAGACGGCGGCGGGGCAGGAGGCGCCGCAGGGCGGCTCGGCGGCCGGGGGCCAGGCGGCCGCCGGTTCCGGCACGGTGACCGGTGACGCGGCGCAGACGCAGTACGGGGCCGTGCAGGTACGGCTGACCGTCAGCGGCGGGAAGATCACCAAGGCCGAGGCGGTCCAGGCACCCAAGGGCGGCCTCAGCGACCAGAAGACCCAGCTCGCCGTCCCCAAGCTCAACCAGGAGGCGGTAGCGGCCGGAACCGCGGACATCGACGCCGTCTCCGGAGCCACCTACACCAGCGACGGCTACAAGAAGTCGCTGCAGTCCGCGCTGGACAGGATGAAGACCTCCGGGTCCGCCTCCTCGGGTGCGGCGCAGGCCCGGACCGTCACCGGGAAGGCGGCACAGACCCAGTACGGGCCGGTCCAGGTACGGATCACCGTCAGCGGCGGGAAGATCACCAAAGCCGAGGCGGTCCAGGCACCCAAGGGCGGCCTCAGCGACCAGAAGACCCAGCTCGCCGTCCCCAAGCTCAACCAGGAGGCGGTAGCGGCCGGAACCGCGGACATCGACGCCGTCTCCGGAGCCACCTACACCAGCACCGGCTACAAGGAGTCCCTGCAGTCGGCCCTGGACCAGGCCGGTGGCTGACACGGTGGCCGAGCCGGCGAAGGCGCCCGCCGCGGTGCGTCACGCGGAGGAGGTCATGGGGACGGTCTTCTCCTTCGACGTCCGCGGCGGGGACCCGGCCGCGGTGCGGACGGCACTGGCCGAGGCGGTCGCCGGGCTGCACCGGGCGGACGCGGTCTTCAGCACGTACCGCGAGGACAGCGAGGTCTCCCGGCTGGCCCGGGGTGAGCTGAGCGTCGACGGGTGCGCGCCCGAGATGGCCGAGGTGCTGGAGCTTGCGGCCGAGGCGGAGCGGGTGAGCGAGGGCTGGTTCAGCACGCGCTACCAGGGCTCGCTCGACCCCACCGGCATCGTCAAGGGCTGGGCGGCCGAGCGGGCCGCGCGGCTGCTCGGCGCGGTCGAGGGGGTGCTCGGGGTGAGCGTCAACGGGGGCGGGGACGTCCAGCTCCTGGGCGCGCCGGAGCCGCAGCGGGCCTGGCGGGTGGGGGTGGCCGATCCGCTCCGGCCCGGCGGTCTCGCGGCGGTGGTCTCGGCGGCGGGTACGGCGGAGCTGGCGGTGGCCACGTCCGGTACGGCGGAGCGGGGGGCGCACATCATCGACCCGCGCACGGGGCGGCCGGCCGTGACCGACCTGGTGGCGGTGACGGTGGTGGGACCGTGCCTGACCTGGGCGGACTGCTGGGCCACCGCGGCGTTCGCGATGGGGTCGCGGGCGGGCCTCGCGTGGCTGGAGTCGCTGCCGGACGTGGAGGGGCTGCTGATCACGGCGGGCGACGAGGTGCGGTGCACCGGGGGGCTGGCGGCGCGGCTGGGCTGAGCGTCGTCCCAGGCCGGACCGAGGGCCGCAAGGCCGGACCGGGCGCCAAAAGAAGCGTTTTTCAATTTTTCACCCGGAACGCCATCCGGCGTCCGCCCTGAGACGTACCCCCTTGTGAGGCGAGTTTCAGGAGGAACCGGATGGCCATCTTCAGCAGCCTGATGCCGGCGAAACACCGGGACCGCGACGACAGCACGTCGAAGCACGACCGCTCGCGGCACGGGCACCGTCACGACCACGACCACGGGCACGGCCACGATCACGGCGACCGTCACGGCCACGGCCACGGCGGCAGCCACGGTCACGGCCGCCACTGGTAGCAGCCGCTGATCGCACACGAGGCCGAGCGGACCGGGGACAGGAGGCCCCGGTCCGCTCCACCCGTGCCCCGCACCTGAGGAACGCATGCCATGGCGCACGTCCTGCGGCGACTGCTGTCGGTGGGCGACGCCTCCGACGCCGTGGTCGAGGCCGCGCCCCCGGTGGCCCCGCGCGAGGTGTTCCGGCGGTTCTGGCCGTACACGCGCGGCGGACGGCGCTGGCTCGTGCCGCTCGCGCTGCTCAGTCTGGCCGGTCCCGCCGTCGACGCCGCGGAGATCTGGCTCTTCAAGATCGTGGTCGACGACGTCCTCGTCCCCCGCGATCTGCGTCCCTTCCTGTGGATCGCCCCCGCCTATCTGGGGCTGGTCGTCTGCTCCGGCCTGCTGGGCTACGCCGACGACGTGACGTCCGCCTGGGTCGGCGAACGCTTCCTGCTCGCTCTGCGCTCCGATGTGTTCCGGCACGTCCAGGGGCTGTCGCTCGGCTTCTTCGAGCGCCGGCGGCTCGGGGACGTGCTGTCCCGGGTCACCGGCGATGTCGACGCGGTGGAGACGTTCCTGCTCTCGGGCGTGGCGGACGCCCTCTACTACGTGATCCGCCTGGCCGTCTTCCTCACCCTGCTGTTCTCCCTGCGCTGGGACCTGACCCTGCTCGCCCTGGTCATCGTGCCCCTGTTCTGGGGCGCCGCCCGGCACTTCGCCCGGCTGGTCAAGGACGCGTCGCGGGAGCGCAGGCGCCGCAGCGGCTCGCTCAGCGCGATCGCCGAGGAGTCGCTGGGCAATGTCGTCCTGGTGCAGGCGTACAACCGGCAGGCGTGGGAGGAACGCCGGTTCGAGCGGGAGAACCTCGGCCGGTTCCGGGCGGCGATGGCCTCGGTCCGCGTCGGTGCCGTCTACGGGCCCGTGGTCGAGATCATCGAGGTGACCGGCGGCCTGGCGGTGATGGGTCTGGGCACCTGGAAGCTGGCGCAGGGGCAGCTCACGCTCGGCGGGCTGCTGGTCTTCCTCGCCCTGATCGGCAAGCTGTACAGCCCGGTCCGCGGCCTGTCCCACCTCGGCACCACCTTCTACGCGGCCTCCGCCGCGGCGGAGCGCGTCATCGAGCTGCTGGACCAGCGGCCCCAGGTGGCCGAGGCCGCGCCCGCCCGGCGGATCGGCCGCGCGCGGGGTGAGGTGGAGTTCGACGGGGTGTGGTTCCGCTACCCCGGCGGCGTGGCCTGGGCGCTGTCGGACGTGTCCTTCCATGTGGCGCCCGGGGAGACGCTGGCGCTGGTCGGGGCGAGCGGCGCGGGCAAGTCGACGGTCGCCAAGCTCCAGTTGCGCTTCTACGACCCCGGCCGGGGCGCGGTCCGCCTCGACGGACACGATCTGCGCGAACTCGCCCTGTCCGACGTGCGGGAGAGCATCGCGGTGGTGCTGCAGGAGACCCTCGTCTTCCACGGCACCGTGCGGGACAACATCGCGTACGGCCGGCCGGGGGCGACGGACGCGGACATCGTCGCGGCGGCGCGCGCGGCGGACGCGCACGAGTTCGTCGAGCGGCTCCCGGAGGGCTACGACACGATGGTCGGCCAGCGCGGCCGGACGCTGTCCGGCGGGCAGTGCCAGCGTCTGGCGATCGCCCGCGCGATGATCAGGGACGCGCCCGTTCTCCTGCTGGACGAACCCACCGCCGGGCTCGACGTCCGGTCGGGCCGGCGGATCATGGACCCGCTGCGCCGGCTCATGGCCGGGCGCACCACCGTCGTCATCTCCCACAACCTGCTGACCGTCCGCGACGCCACCCGCATCGTCGTGCTCGACCACGGCCGGGTCGTCGAGCACGGCGCCCATGAGGACCTGCTCGGGTACGACGGGACGTACGCCCGGCTGCACCGGCTGAACGCGGGGGCGGTGCCGTCATGAGCGGCACCGCCGCGCGGCGGCCCTCGCCGCTGGCCCCGGGCACCGAACCGGTCCCGGGCTACGCGATCCTGGCGCCGCTCACCCGCACCGGCTGGCTCGACGTCTACGACGCCTGGAGCACGGAACGGGACTGCCGGTGCGTGATCAAGGTGGTGCGCCCCGACCGGCGCGGCGAGGCGCGGCTGGGTGAGCGGCTGCTGCGGGAGGGCCGGTGGCTGCGCGACTTCACCCATCCCCATCTGGTCCGCGGCTACGACGTCTTCGCCGCGCCCGAGCCGCTCGTGGTCCTGGAGACGCTCACCGGTGAGACGCTGTCCCATCTGCTCCACCGGCTGCGGCGGCGGCCGTCCGCGACCGATGTGGCGCTGCTCGGTGTGCAGTTGTGCTCCGCCGTCCACTATCTGCACGGCCGGGGCCTGCTGCACCTGGATCTCAAGCCGTCCAACGTGGTGGTGGAGTGCGGTCGGGCGAAGGTGCTGGACCTGAGCGTGGCGCGGCCTCCGGGGCTGGCGCCGGCGGGCGTGGGCACCTTCCGCTACCTCGCCCCGGAGCAGGCCCGTGGCGGGACCCTCACGGCCGCGGCCGATGTGTGGGGCATCGGCGTCACGCTGTTCGAAACGGCGTGTGGCGCGGGGCCGTTCGACTGCGAGGGGACGTGCGAGGGGACCTGCGAGAGGACGGAAGGGACCCGGACCGGGACCTGTGCCGGCACCGGCACCGGTGGCGCGGGCGGCCGGTGTCCGCAGGTGGAGCGGAGTGCCCCGCCCGTCGTGTCCCGGCGGCGGTTGCCGCCCCCTCTCGCCGCGGCGGTCGACAGCTGTCTGCGGGCCGATCCGTCGGACCGGCCGAGCGTCGCCGCGCTGGCCGCCGTCCTGGAGGCCGCGCTGCCCGTCCCGCGCCGCGGCTTCAGTCCTCCGGGGTGAGGACCTGGCCCTTCCGCAGCTCGGCGGTGGCGAGGACGGTGCCGTCCGGGGACGTCAGGCGGGCACTGGAGAAGTCCCGGAGGTCGACGGGGACCGGTACCCCCCAGTCGGCGCGTCCGTCGCGCAGGTGGAAGTCGCCGGCCCGGACGGTCGTACCGTCGCCGCGCTCCAGGAGGCAGGACGCGGGGCCGGTGTACGGGGTGCCGGGGCCGGTGAGGGCGACGGAGACGAAGATCCAGCCAGGGGTGCCGGGGTGGGCGTAGATCTCGCCGACGGGCCGCCCGCCGCCGGCCGGGTCCATGTCGCCGACCAGCACGGGCTCGGACTCGACCGCGGGCGGCGGCGAGGCGGTGACCTCCTCGACGGCGGTGCCGATCGCCCAGCCGGCGAATCCGACGACGGCAGCGAGCGCGGTGGCGACCGCCGCGAGCCGCAGCCGGGCCCGCCGGGCGTGGCCGCGCAGGCCCGGCCAGGAGCGGCCGTAGGCGCGTGCGGGCCGGTGCCTCTCGGACGCCGTCGCCCGCTGGGCCAGCCGGCGCGCCACCCGGGTCTCGAAGCCCGGCGGCGGCTCGCTGCCGGGCAGCAGGCCGATCAGCCGGTCGCCGGCCATCGTCAGTTGCCGGACGTACTCCCGGCAGTCGGCGCACCGGTCCAGATGGGCGACCGCCTCGGCCCGCTCCCGGCCGGGCAGCACGCCCAGCGCGAGCTCGGCGCCGATCTCCCGGAGCTTGTCGCAGTTCACGTCACTGGACATGGTCGCCTCGCTTCGGAGCCGCGACGGTGGTGCGCAGTTTCGCCATCGCCGCCCTGATCCGCGTCTTGGCCGTGCCCAGCGGGATCCGCTCGGCGTCGGCGACCTGCTGGGCCGTCATGCCGTAGATGCCCGCCATCATCAGGGCCCGGGCCTGTTCGCGCGGCAGGCGTCCCAGGGCGGCGCGGAGCTGGGCGGAGGCCTCGTCGGCCAGCGCCCACTCCTCGGGGGTCTCGGTGACGACGTCGAGGAGGTCCTCCAGGTCCGCGGGGGCCATCGGCTCCGTCCGCCGCGCCCGGACGGCGTCGATGGCCAGGTTGTGCGCGATGGTCGTCAGCCAGGTCATGACCGAGCCGCGGCGCGGATCGTAGATCTGGGCGTGCCGCCACGCGCGCTCGAACGTCTGCTGGGAGACGTCCTCGGCGAGCTGCCGGTCCCGGGTGACGGTCATGGCGACTCCGAAGACCCGGTGCTGGAATCTCCGCACGAAGAGCACGGCCAGCTCCGGATCCCCGGTGGCCAGCCCGGACAGCAGAGCCTCGTCCGGGAGGCGGTCGACGGGGGACCTGGAGCCCGACACACCTCTGTATACGTGCGACGGCCGCCAGGGGATTGCCCACCCGCCTGCCCGCCCGCCGCGGAAGATCACATGCTCATTCTCCGTCGGCGGGCCGGGCCCCGCATGCGGGTCAGTGCCCGTTCTGCGCCAGGCGCAGCAGGTGGTCCGCGAGGGCCTGTCCGCCGCTCGGGTCCCGGCTGATCAGCAGCAGCGTGTCGTCCCCGGCGATGGTGCCCAGGATGTCGTGCAGCTCCGCCTGGTCGATGGCGGAGGCGAGGAACTGGGCCGCGCCCGGCGGGGTGCGCAGGACCACGAGGTTGGCCGAGGCCTCCGCGGAGATCAGCAGCTCCTGGGACAGGCGCCGCATCCGCTCCTCCTTCGCCGACTCCCCCAGCGGGGCGCGCGGCGTACGGAAGCCGCCTTCGCTGGGCACCGCGTAGATGAGGTCGCCGTCGGTGTTGCGGATCTTCACCGCGTTCAGCTCGTCGAGATCCCGGCTGAGCGTCGCCTGCGTGACGTTCAGCCCGTCGTCGGCGAGCAGCTTCGCCAGCTGGCTCTGCGACCGCACCGGCTGCCGGTTGAGGATGTCCACGATCCGGCGGTGCCGTGCGGTGCGGGTCTGCGGCACGGCGGGCCCGGCACCGGCCGCCTGCTCGTGGTCCTGCGCCTCGCTCATCGTCGTCTCATTCTCCGGCTCGTCCGTCCCCGTCGTCAGGGTTCGCTGCGTCGAGGATGCCGGGGAGCGCCCGGAGCAGCGCGCCCACCTCGTCGTCGTGGAGATTCAGCGGCGGCATGAGCCGTACGACGTCCGGGGCGGGCGCGTTCACCAGGAACCCGGCCTCCTGGGCCGCCTGCTGCACCTGCGGCGCGCGCGGCCCGGTGAGCACGATACCCAGGAGCAGGCCCGCGCCCCGGACATGGTCGATCAACGGGTGGTTCAGGCCCTCGATTCCGTCCCGCAACCGCTCGCTCTGCCGCTTGACGTTGTCGAGCAGGCCGGCGTCGGCGATGGTGTCGAGGACGGCGAGCCCGGCGGCGCAGGCGACCGGGTTGCCGCCGAAGGTGGTCCCGTGGTGGCCGGGCCGGAGCAGTTCGGCGGCCCGGCCGAAGGCCACGGTCGCGCCGAGCGGCAGCCCGCCGCCCAGCTGCTTGGCGAGGGTGACGACATCGGGCAGCACGCCTTCGTGGGCCTGGTACTCGAACCAGGTGCCGGTCCGGCCGATGCCGGTCTGCACCTCGTCCAGGACCAGCAGCGCGCCGGTGGCGGCGGTGATCGCGCGGGCCGCCTTGAGGTAGCCGGCGGGGGGCACGACCACGCCGTTCTCGCCCTGGATCGGCTCGATGATCACGAGGGCGGTGTCCTCGGTGACCGCGGCGGCCAGCGCCTGCGCGTCGCCGTAGGGGACGTGGGTGACGTCGCCGGGCAGCGGCAGGAAGGGGTCCTGCTTGGCGGGCTGGCCGGTGAGCGCGAGGGCTCCCATCGTGCGGCCGTGGAAGCCGCCGTCGGTGGCGACCATGCGGGTGCGCCCGGTGAGCCGGCCGATCTTGAAGGCGGCCTCGTTGGCCTCGGCGCCGGAGTTGCAGAAGAAGACCCGGCCCTCCCGGCCGAACAGCGTCAGGAGCCGTTCGGCGAGGGCCACGGTGGGCTCGGCCATGAAGAAGTTGGAGATGTGGCCGAGGGAGGCGATCTGCTTGCTGACGGCCTCGACGATCGCGGGGTGGGCGTGGCCGAGCGCGTTGGTGGCGATGCCGCCGACGAAGTCGAGGTACTCCCGGCCGTCGGTGTCCCACACCTTGGTGCCCTCGCCGCGGACGAGGGGCAGGCGCGGGGTGCCGTAGTTGTTCATGAGCGCGCCCTGCCACCGCGCGGTCAGTTCCTGGTTGCTCATGACTCCCCCTCGGTCTCGTCGGGCACGACCATCGTGCCGATGCCTTCGTCGGTGAAGATCTCCAGCAGGATCGAGTGCTGGACCCGGCCGTCGATGACCCGGGCGGTGGTCACGCCGTTGCGCACGGCGTGCAGGCAGCCCTCCATCTTCGGCACCATGCCGGAACTCAGCTCCGGCAGCAGCTTCTCCAGCTGGGAAGCGGTGAGGCGGCTGATCACCTCGTCGGAGTGCGGCCAGTCCTCGTAGAGGCCCTCGACGTCGGTGAGGACCATGAGGGTTTCGGCGCCCAGTGCCGCAGCGAGTGCCGCAGCCGCCGTATCAGCATTGACGTTGTAGACATGTCCGTCGTCCTGGGAGCGGGCGATCGAGGAGACGACCGGGATACGGCCGTCGGCGAGCAGGGCCTCGATCGCGCCCGTGTCGATGGCGGTGATCTCGCCGACGCGCCCGATGTCGACCGGCTCGCCGTCGATCTCGGGGGTGTGCTTGGTGGCGGTGATGGTGTGCGCGTCCTCGCCGGTGAGGCCGACGGCCAGCGGGCCGTGCTGGTTGAGCAGGCCGACCAGCTCGCGCTGCACCTGCCCGGCGAGCACCATCCGTACGACGTCCATGGCGTCCTCGGTGGTGACGCGCAGGCCGGCCTTGAACTCGCTGACGATGCCGTGCCTGTCGAGGGCGGCGCTGATCTGCGGGCCGCCGCCGTGCACCACGACGGGCTTGAGGCCTGCGTGGTGCAGGAAGACGACGTCCTGCGCGAAGGCGGCCTTCAGGTCCTCGTCGATCATGGCGTTGCCGCCGAACTTGATGACGACCGTCTTGCCGTTGTGCTTGACCAGCCAGGGCAGCGCCTCGATGAGGATCTGGGCCTTGGGCAGTGCCGTGTGTTTCCGCGTCGTGGTCATGAGGAGTAGGCGCTGTTCTCGTGGACGTAGTCGGCGGTCAGGTCGTTGGTCCAGATGGTCGCGGTCTCGGTGCCGGCGGCGAGGTCGGCGACGATGTGGACCTCGCGGTAGCGCATGTCGACCAGCTCGCGGTCCTCGCCGACGGAGCCGTTCTTGCACACCCAGACGCCGTTGATGGCGACGTTGAGCTGGTCGGGCTCGAACGCGGCCTTGGTGGTGCCGATCGCGGAGAGCACACGGCCCCAGTTGGGGTCCTCGCCGTGGATCGCGCACTTGAGGAGGTTGTTGCGGGCGATGGAGCGGCCCACCTCGACGGCGTCCTCCTCGCTCGCCGCGTTGATCACCTCGACCTTGATGTCCTTGCTGGCGCCCTCGGCGTCGCCGATCAGCTGCCGGCCGAGGTCGGCGCAGACCTGCCGTACGGCCTCGGCGAACTCCGCGTACTCGGGGGTGATGCCGGAGGACCCGGAGGCGAGCAGCAGGACGGTGTCGTTGGTGGACATGCAGCCGTCGGAGTCGACCCGGTCGAAGGTGGCCTTGGTGGCCGCGCGCAGGGCCTTGTCCAGGTCCTCGTCGCCGAGTTCGGCGTCGGTGGTGAGGACGACCAGCATGGTGGCGAGGCCCGGCGCGAGCATGCCGGCGCCCTTGGCCATGCCGCCGACGGTCCAGCCGTCCTTGGTGACGACGGACGTCTTGTGGACGGTGTCGGTGGTCTTGATGGCGATGGCGGCCTTCTCGCCGCCGTGTTCGGACAGCTGGGCGGCGGCCGTCTCGACACCCGGGAGCAGCTTGTCCATGGGGAGCAGGACGCCGATGAGGCCGGTGGAGCAGACGGCGACCTCGATGGCGCCGCGGCCCAGCACCTCGGCGACCTTCTCGGCGGTGGCGTGGGTGTCCTGGAAGCCCTTGGGGCCCGTGCAGGCGTTGGCGCCGCCGGAGTTGAGGACCACGGCCGAGATCTGGCCGCTCTTGAGGACCTGCTCGGACCACAGCACCGGCGCGGCCTTCACACGGTTGGAGGTGAAGACGCCCGCGGCGGCACGGCGGGGCCCGTCGTTGACCACGAGGGCCAGGTCGGGGTTGCCGTTCTCCTTGATCCCGGCGGCGATGCCCGCCGCCGTGAATCCCTTGGCTGCCGTGACGCTCACGGTGCGACTCCGATCGTGGAAAGTCCCGTGGTCTCGTCGAGACCCAGGGCGATGTTCATGCTCTGGACGGCACCGCCCGCGGTGCCCTTGGTCAGGTTGTCGATGGCGCTGATCGCGATGACGCGGCCCACGGCGGCGTCGTAGGCGACCTGCACCTGAACGGCGTTGGAACCGTGGACGGACGCCGTGGCGGGCCACTGGCCCTCGGGGAGCAGATGGACGAAGGGCTCGTCGGCGTACGCCTTCTCGTACGCGGCGCGGACGGAGTCCGCCGTCACCCCGGCGACGGCCTTGGCACTGCACGTGGCGAGGATCCCGCGCGGCATCGGCGCGAGGGTCGGTGTGAAGGAGACGGAGACCCGCTCCCCCGCGACCCCGCTGAGGTTCTGGATCATCTCGGGGGTGTGCCGGTGGCCGCCGCCGACGCCGTACGGCGACATGGAGCCCATGACCTCGCTGCCGAGCAGATGCGGCTTGGGTGCCTTGCCCGCGCCGGAGGTGCCGGACGCGGCGACGATCACCGCCTCGGGCTCGGCGAGACCGGCCGCGTACGCCGGGAACAGGGCCAGGGAGACGGCGGTCGGGTAGCAACCGGGCACCGCGACGCGCTTGGACCCCTCCAGTGCGGCGCGGGCGCCCGGAAGTTCGGGGAGGCCGTAGGGCCAGGTGCCGGCGTGCGGGGAGCCGTAGAAGGTCTCCCAGTCGGCCGGGTCCTTGAGGCGGAAGTCGGCGCCCATGTCGATCACGAGGACGTCGGGGCCGAGCTGCTCGGCGACGGCGGCGGACTGCCCGTGCGGCAGCGCGAGGAAGACCACGTCATGCCCGGCGAGGGCCTCGGCCGTGGTCTCGGCCAGCACGCGGTCGGCCAGCGGCAGCAGATGCGGCTGGAGCGCGCCGAGCCGCTGCCCGGCGTTGGAGTTGCCGGTCAGGGCACCGATCTCGACCTCGGGGTGCGCGAGGAGCAGGCGCAGGACCTCTCCGCCCGCGTATCCGCTCGCTCCGGCCACCGCCGCACGTACTGCCATGTCCATCCTCCTCTGGATGGCATGACTATACGTATCGCTGCACGTTTATGCAATCGACTTGGGGAGCATCACCCAGCGGGAGACGACGAAGGTGACCGGGATGGCCGCGGCGGAGGCGAGCAGCGGGGCGAACCGGCTGCCGGCGTGCAGGACGTCGACGATCACGTACACCCCGGCCGTGGTGATCACGAAGTTGGTGACGTTGGTCAGCGGGAACAGCAGGAATTTCCGCCAGGTGGGACGGGTCCGGTAGGTGAAGCGCGCGTTCAGGAAAAAGGATCCGATCATGCTGAGCACAAATGCCAGGACGTGCGCGGCCAGGTAAGGAAAAGCGGTCAGAAACAAGAGGTAAAGACAGTAGTAGGTGGCCGTGTTGATCACACCGACCGCGGCGAAGGTGAGAATCTGCCGCGACATCGCAGGATTCGGCATCAGGGGATGAGGTCTTTCGTCCGTTCCACGTTGGTCGCCTTCACCAGGAAGTGCGGGCGCCCCTTCACCTCGTAGTAGATGCGGCCGGTGTACTCCCCGATGACTCCCAGCATGACCATCTGGACGCCCGAGAGGGCGGTCACGGCGGTGATGATGGTCACATAGCCGGGGGTCTGGACGCCGTTGACGAGCGCGGCGCCCACGATCCAGGCGGTGTAGAGGCCCGCGCACAGCAGCAGGCCGACGCCCAGCCAGAGCGCGGCGCGCAGCGGGCGGTTGTTGAAGGAGAGCAGGCCGTCGAGGCCGTAGTTGAGCAGGCCGCGCAGGTTCCAGGAGCTGCGGCCGGCCTCGCGGGCGGCGTTCCGGTACGCGAAGGTGACGCTCGGGAAGCCCACCCAGGCGAACAGTCCCTTGGAGAAGCGGTTGTACTCGGTGAGGGCCAGCAGGGCGTCCACCACCCGGCGCGAGAGGAGCCGGAAGTCACCTACGCCGTCGGCGAGTTCGACGTCCACCAGGCGGTTGACGAGCCGGTAGTACAGGCGCGCGGTGAGGGTCCGGGTGAGCCGGTCGCCGGTGCGGGTGCGCTTGGCGATGACCTGGTCGTGGCCCTGTTCGCGCAGCTCGACCATGCGCTTGATCAGCTCCGGCGGGTGCTGCAGGTCGGCGTCCATGACGATCACCGAGTCGCCGGAGGCGTGCCGGAGCCCGGCGAGCAGGGCGGCCTCCTTGCCGAAGTTGCGGCTGAAGGAGACGTAGCGCACCCGGGAGTCCTGGTCCGCCAGCCGTTCCAGGACGGCGAGCGTGCCGTCGCGGCTGCCGTCGTCCACGTACAGGAACTCCATGTCGTGGCCGAGGGGCAGCAGTTCCTCGGCGACCTTCTGGACCTCCTCGTGGAAGCGGCCGAGAACGTCCTCCTCGTTGTAGCAGGGCGCGACGATCGATATCAGCATGCTGGGTCCCCCCTGGGCGCGGTCAGAGAGCGGTGGTCACGTGCTCGCGCGGTGATGTGGTCGTGGGCGGCGCCGGGGCACGCCTGCGGCGGATGGCGGTGAGGGCGGTGAGCAGGACGAGGGTGAGCAGCGAAGCGGCCCCCACGGCCCCGCCCAGCCGCAGGCCCGGCGGATGGAAAGTGCAGGTCAGACTGGTCGAGGTGCCGTCGAGAGGGACGGCGATCAGGCCGTGGTAGTCGGCGGCGGGGTGCTCGGGGCCGTCGCCGGTGGCGCAGCGCCAGCCGGCGATCCGGGGCGCCGCGAGCACCGCGATCCCCTTGCTGCCGGCGGGCAGCCGGGCCCGTACGGTGCCGTCGGAGACGCTCACCTCGGTGGCGCCGCCGGCCTTCAGCTGGGCGGCGGCGGTGGCCAGCCGGGCGGTGTCCAGGCAGCCGACGGCGCCGGCCGGGATGCGCCCCGGGCGGTCCGGGCGCAGCTCGATGCCCACGCGTCCGGAGGCCGGAGCCGGGCCGAGCGGCTCCATGGCGGCGCGGTTGCGCGGGAACTCGAACCGGAACCGGGCGGATTCCCCGGTGCCGGCGAGCCGTGCGGTGCCGGAGAAGTGCGGGGCCCACAGGTACACCTGAGTGCCGGCCGGGCAGCGGGTGGTGATTTCCGGCCGGGCCAGGGCGTTCCCGGTGCCGACCCGGCGGGACCGGAGCGGGCGCCCGGCGTCGTCGCGCACGGCCACGCGGGGCACGGTGTAGACGCGGCTGCCGAGCAGCAGCTCCTGGTTGCGGTACGGCGACGGGCCGAAGGGCCTGGTCGCGGGCTCGCTCCGGACCGTGACCAGGGGCGGCACGTCCCGCCGGGTGACGGTCACGGGGCCGGCGACCGGGGACAGGTACTTCTGGTGCGGGTCGGGCGGGGAGTGCACCCGGGCGCCGACGGAGAAGACGACGTCCGTGACGGCGTTGTCCAGGCTCTGGACGTTCCGGCCGCGCGAGGTCCAGCCGTCGCCGAGGGCGGTGAGGGTCCGGCTGAGGACGTCGGAGGTCAGGCTGCTGTAGTACTGGGCGCCTTCGCCGCCGACCAGCAGCGGGTCGTTGCCGACGGTCTGCTCGCGGCCGGGTTCGGTGCGGTACCGGGGCCAGTCGTCGGCCCCGGCGATCGCCGCCGCCTGCCGGTCCTGCCGCGCGCCCCAGGGCTCGTAGTCGTCCAGGTGCCCGAGGCGGAGCCGGGTGGCCACGGCGGAGGTGGCGGCGGTCTCGCCCACCTGCGCGCCGAGCAGGAGTACGACGGCCAGCGCGGCGAGCCGGGTGCGCTGCCCGGCGCGGGCGAGCAGGGCCAGCCCGGCGAGGGCGCCCGCGACGGCGAGCGGCAGGACGGCCCAGGTGTACCAGCGGACCAGCGTGCTGGGGCCGGCGACGGCGACGACCAGGGCCAGCAGGGCGGTCGCGGCGGCGAGGGCGCGCCGGTCGGGGACGCCGTACGCCAGGGCGTGCCAGGCGGCGATGACCAGCAGGCCGCAGAGCACGAACGCCTGCCGGTAGGGGCTGCCCTGCGGGGTGGCGAAGGCGTGCCAGACCAGGTGGGTGGGGCCCCACTGGAGGGACAGGGCCACCGCGAGCACCAGCGCGGTCCAGCCGGTGCGGATCCGGACCGGGACCGCCCGGTGGAAGGGCAGCGCGAGGGCCAGGAGCAGGGCGGTGATGCCGACGTAGAGGGCCGGGGAGCCGAAGCCGTACGTTCCCGGGAGCAGGCGGGCGGCCACGTCCCCCGCCGGTACCGGGGCGAACTGGCGTACGCGGCCCGGGTAGGCGTGCCTGGTGCCGACGTAGATGACCGTCACGAGCGGGGCGGCGAGGCCGACGCCGAGAGCGGTGGTGAGGGCCGCGCGGCCTGCCGTGGCGAGCGCCTCGCGGCGGGGCGGGCGGGCGAGCAGCAGGCGCAGCAGGAGGACCAGGGCGGCGCCGAGGGTGGCCATGTAGGCGGTGTAGAAGTTGGCGGCCCAGGCGAGGGCGACGATCAGGACGCCGGGCAGCCGCCGGCGTCCGGTGAGCGCCCGTTCGCCGACCAGGCACAGCAGCGGCAGCGCGATCAGCCCGTCGAGCCACATCGGGTTGTAGTCGGCGTCGGCGACGGTCCAGCCGCACAGCGCGTAGGAGGCGCCGAGCAGGCCGGCGGCCCACCAGCGGCCGGGGCGGAGGGTGAGCAGCAGCCAGGCCATGGCCGCGGCGGCGGAGGCGATCTTCAGGACGGTGATCGCGTACACCGCGAGGTCGATCCGGTCCCGGGGGAAGAGGGCGACCAGCAGGGCGAACGGGCTGCCCAGGTAGGTGCCGAGGTCGGGCAGGAAGCTGGAGCCGTAGCCGGACTGCCAGTTGACGAGGAGACCGCCCTCGGCCCTGCCGTGCAGCAGGTCCCACAGATGGGCGTGGAAGGGCACGTACTGGTTGCCGAGGTCGTTGACGTTCCGGGTGCGGGGGCCGAAGGGGTAGCTGCGCGCGAGGACGTCACCGGCGCAGAAGGCGGTGATCGTGACGGCCGCGGCGAGCAGGGCGGCGGCCTGCCTCGGTCGGGATATCGCTTTCCCACCCCGTCGACTGCGGTGCATTTGCGGCGGTCCTCACAGAATGTATGCCCCATCGATTCGCCGACTTAGACGGAGCGTGATTCCGGATGGTTGTGCGCTCACCCAAAAGTGAGGCGACTTCTTCCGAATACGGGAAACACCGCGTGAATTTCATGTCCTGCCGGATAACTTTGGATTTCCGGCAGGTGTTTTCAAGGTGAACCGGACGTGCGGGCCGCGAAGAGGGTCCGCAGCGCCTCGCGCAGGGCGGCCCCGGCTCCGCTTGCGTTGGAGTGCGCTCCAACTCCTACGGTTCCGGTCATGAGCAACGAACAGAGCACCACGCGTGACGAGCGTTTCGGGCACGGGCTCGACGTTCTGAAGAGGGTCGACGGCGAGGCCGGGCAGCGGGTCGTGGACTCGCTCGCGGACATCAACCCCGAGCTGGGCCATCAGATCGTCGCCTGGGCCTTCGGGGAGATCTACGACCGGCCCGGGCTCGCCCCGCGCGACCGCCAGCTGGTCACCCTGGGCATGCTCACCGCGCTCGGTGGCTGCGAGGCCCAGCTGGACGTGCACGTGAACGCGGCCCTGAACGTGGGCCTCGCACCGGAGCAGATCACCGAGGCGCTGCTGCACTCGGCCGTCTACTGCGGCATACCGAAGGCGCTCAACGCCACGTTCGTGGCGAAGAAGGTCTTCGCCGAGCGCGGGCTGCTGCCGCTCGGACAGCAGCCCGCGCGGGAACCTACTTCTGCTTGATCCTGAGGAACGTGATCGAGTTCGCCGGGAAGGTGTACGTGAACTTCCCCGCCACTCCGGCGAACGTGGACGTCTCGGGGGCGACCGCCGTGGACGTCTCGGTGTTCACCGCGTCCGGCGCGGCGGCGAGCGTGGTCACGGCGGCCTTGGACGCGACCTTCGCACCGCCGAGGTCGATGGCCGTGCGGGCCGCGGCGGACTGGGCGTTGACGACCTTGACGATCAGCTCGCCGGTCTTCGCGTCCCGGGTGACGACCTGGCGGAACGGCTCGGCCGGCTTGTCGTCGGTGAAGCTGCCCCACTCCTTGCCGTCCAGGTAGAGGGTGACCTGGCGGCCCCGTACCTTGACGGCGATGTCGTAGGCGCGGCCGGTCTCGACCGACCCGGCCTTGGAGATCAGCGTGGACTTGCCGCCGTCCACGGCCTGCTCGACCGCCGACTGGGTGTTGTTCCAGCCGCCGATGTTCCACCAGTAGTAGTTCCCGGTGTCCTTGACGCCGAAGGCGACGAGGAAGCCCTCCTTGCCGGACTTCTTGGTGGCCTTCACGTGCAGGTCGTAGTCGTGCCAGCCCGCGTCACCGGCCTGGACCATGGTGTTCTCGGCGGTGTCGGACGTCTCGACGTACTGCCCGTCCTGGATGCTCCAGCTGCCGCCGCCGGTGTGCGTCCACTTCGAGGCGTCACCGGAGAAGTCGTCGCTGAGCAGGGTGCTCCCGTCGGCGGCGGTGACCTTCACGTCGTCGTAGGAGGCGCTGGTGTTCCAGGTGGACAGGCCGACCCCGCCGGTGATCGGCCCGCTGAGGCTCGGCGTGCCGGTGGCCGTGCTCGGCACCACCCGGTCGCCCACGTTGGTCATGAACAGCTTCTGGACCTCGTAGTTGGCCGAGCCCCAGGAGGCGTGGTTGTTGAACCACACCAGGTCCGGGCGCCACTGGACGTAGTCCTCGTTGGCGAACAGGGGGGCGTACGAGGCGAGCTGGACGACGTCCGCGTTGCGCTCCAGGCCGGTCATGTAGGCCGCCTCGGCGAGGCCGTTCTTGAAGGCGTTGCCCTGGGAGGCGTACTCGCCGAGGAAGACCTTCGGGCCGGAGCGGTCGTAGGAGTCGTAGCGGTCGTTGTTCTGCAGGAACCACTGCGGGCTGTTGTAGTAGTGCTCGTCGACCAGGTCGACCTTGGCGTCCCGGTTGAGCTTCCAGGCGGTGTCGAAGGTCGGACCGGAGTCGTCCGGGCCGGCGTTGGAGATCACCCGCATGTACGGGTACTTCGCCTGGATCGCCGCGCGGAACTGCGTGAAGCGGGCGAAGAACTCGTCCGGCAGGTTCTCCTCGTTGCCGACCTCGATGTGGGTGAGGTGGAAGGGCTCGGGGTGGCCCATGCCGGCGCGCAGCTTGCCCCACTTCGAGGTCGCCGGGCCGTTGGCGAACTCGATGAGGTCGAGGGTGTCCTGGATGTGCCGCTTGAGCAGGGCGTCGTCGGCGACGGCCTTGTTCTGGCCGCAGCCGGTCACCAGGGCCGGTACGACGGGCAGCGGCATGGCGCCGATGTCCTCGGCGAACCGGAAGTACTCGTAGTAGCCGAGGCCGTACGACTGGTTGTACCCCCAGAAGTTGGCGTTCGTCGCCCGCTGCTCGACCGGGCCGACGGTGTCCTTCCACTGGTAGGAGCGCTTGCGCTGCCAGCCGGAGGCCTCGCTGTAGTCCTGCATGGAGCCGGTGTTGACCAGGCAGCCGCCGGGGAAGCGGACGAAGCCGGGGTGCAGGGCGGCGACCTTCTCGGCGAGGTCCTTGCGCAGGCCGTTGGGCTCGTGCTTGTAGGGGTCGCGCGGGAAGAGGGACACCATGTCGAGTGCCGCGGCGGCACTGGAGGCCACGGTGAGCCGGCCGGCGGCGCTGGTGCGGGTGGCGGTGAAGGTGGCCTTGTACCGGGCCCAGCCGCTCTTCCTCACGACGATCGGCCGGGCGGTCGCGAGCGCGCCGCCGGCGTCCTGGAGGGTGACGGTGAGGGTGCTGCCGGACTCGGCGCGGGCCCACACCGAGAAGTCGTACGTCTTGCCGTCCTGGACGGCGATGCCGGTGTTGTAGCCGGCGTTGGTGACGGACGAACCGGCGCCCAGCCAGAGGTAGTCGCGGTTGCGGTCGTTGAGGCGGCCCGCGTCGTTCAGGACCTGTGCGGTGCCGGAGACCGTCCAGGCGGTCAGCGGGGTGTACGCCTTGTTGTCGTCGGCGGAGTACTCGAAGGACCGGTTCTGCACGAGTTCGGCGTACAGGCCGCCGTCGGCGGCGCGGTTGATGTCCTCGAAGAAGACGCCGTACATCGTCTTGCCGATCTTCGGCCCGGTGGCGGCGGGGTCGACGGTGATCGCGTAGTCGGTGACGTCCTCGGCGTGGGCGGGGGCGGGGAGGGCGGCCGTGGCGAGCAGGACTGCGCTCGTGCCCAGGCCGAGTCTCCAGCGGGTGGTGCGTGACATGGATACTCCGCGGCTCGTGTTCGAAATATCAGACATTGGTCAGCACTTCGAACGGCAAGATAGAGAAGGGGTATGAGCACGTCAATGGGGCGAGCAGACAGGGATGATGATGGGCGAGTTCTGGCCCGTGGCCGACGTCCTGGCCCACCTGGCCGGACGCTGGCGGGTGGAGCGCACCGTGCGGGACCTGGCGAGCGGGGCCGAGGGGCACTTCACGGGGGTGACCGTCTTCAGCGCGCTGCCGGACGGCGGCGGGCTGCTGCACGAGGAGTCCGGCACGTTCACCTGGCAGGGCGTGGCGCGGCCGGCCACGCGGACGCTGCGGTTCCTGCCGGGGACCGTGCCGGGCAGTGCGGACGTGCGGTTCGCGGACGGGCGGCCCTTCCACGAGCTGGACCTGACCGAGGGGCGGTATGTCGCCGACCACCCCTGCTCGGCCGACCTCTACCGGGGCGAGTTCACCGTCCGGGACGCCGACCACTGGCGCACGGTGTGGCGGGTCGGCGGACCGGCGAAGGACCTCGTCCTGACCACCGACTACGTCCGCGAGGGCTGAGCCGGCACCCCGTCGAAGCGGAGGTTCCAGCGGCCGGCGCGACCCGTGACCGTGGTCGTGGACAGCGGGCGGACGTCGATGTTCCAGTACGTCGCGGGAGGCGCCTTCAGGACGTAGACCAGGGCCGCGCGGATCACGGACGGCTCAGCCACCGCGACGATCCGGCCGCCGTCCTCCACCGGCCGGGTGTCCAGCCAGCCGCCGACCCGGGAGATGAACGCCAGCAGGGACTCGCCGCCGTGCGGGGTGGACCGCGCGTCGGCGAGCCAGGAGTCCACCGCCTGCGGCTCGCGGGCCATCGCCTCGCCCAGCGTCAGCCCGCGCCAGCGGCCCATGTCGCAGTCCCGCAGCGCGAGCTGGACCAGCGGGGCGTACCCCAGGGCGTCGCCGGTGGCCCGGCTGCGCGGGGTCGGGGAGCAGTAGCGCAGCTCGGCCGCCGCCAGCGGCAGCAGCTCCCCGGCGACGCGCTGCACCTCGTCCCAGCCGGCCTGGTCCAGCGGCCGGTCGTCCTCGAAGCGCTCCGCGAGCAGCGGGGCGCTGCGCGCGGCGGCGACGAACGACACCCTCAGTGGCATGCGGTGATGGTGAGCCGCCGAGAGGTGCAGGTCAAGAGCCGTGACCCCGGAGTTACCAGAGGTATGCGCACTCTTAGCGGAAGGAGTGCACCATCCACTGGTCCGGGTGGTCCAGCGGCCGGAAGCCGAGCTTCTCGTACACCCCGTGCGCGTCCTCCGTCGCCAGCAGCAGCCGGCGCAGACCGAAGGGCGCCAGGTGGTCGCGGATACGGCCGACGAACGCCGTGCCGACGCCCTTGCCGCGCACGGACGGGTCGACGTAGACATCGGCGAGCCAGGCGAACAGCGCGTGGTCGGTGACCACGCGCGCGTACGCCACCTGCTCCCCCGACGCCGTCGCGTACACCCCGAAGTTCAGCGAGGACGCCATCGCCCGCTCGTGCTTCTCGCGGGGGCGGCCGATCGCCCAGTACGCGTCGGACGACAGCCAGCCGTGCACACGGTCGACGTCGACGCGGGCGGTGTCGGCGGAGAACTCGTAGCCCTCGGGGAGGCCGGGTGTGTCGCTCATGCGCTGATCATCACAGGCCCGGCTGCGCCGTGACGAGTGGATTTCGCAGCACCTCGTCGTACGCCGCCCGGAGCCGTCGTACCCCCTCCGTGATCTCCCCGGTACCGGCCACCGCCGCGAAGCTCAGGCGGAGGTGGGCGGCGGGGGGTTCGGCGCTGAAGTAGGGGCGGCCGGGGGTGAGGGCGACGCCCGCACGCAGGCCGGCGGACTGGAGTGCCGTCTCGTCGGTGCCCTCGGGGAGCCGCACCCACAGCTGGTAGCCGCCGGACGGGATGTGCGGCAGGGCGATTTCGGGCAGGTGCCGGGCGAGCGCGCCCGTCATGGCGTCGCGGCGGGACTTCAGCTCGGCCGACAGCGCCCGCAGGTGGCGGGGCCAGGCCGGGGAGCCGACCAGTTCCAGGGCGGCCTCCTGGAGCGGCCGGGGGACGAAGAAGCTGTCCACGACCTGGATGGCGCGCAGGCGTTCCAGCACCGGCCCGTGCGCGGCCAGGGCGCACACCCGGAAGCTGGGCGAGGTCGCCTTGGTCAGCGAGCCGACGTGGACGACCACGCCGTCCGGGTCCTCGGCGGCCAGCGGGCGGGGCAGCGGGCCCGCGTCGGCGTGCACCAGCCGGCGGACGAAGTCGTCCTCGACGACGAACGCACCGGCCTCGCGGGCGATGCGCAGCACCTCGGCGCGCCGGGCGGGCGCCAGTACGGCGCCGGTCGGGTTCTGGAACAGCGGCTGGCAGACGAAGACGCGGGCGCCGGTGGCCTGGAAGGCGTCCGCGAGCAGGTCGGGGCGCACCCCGTCGGGGTCCACGGGCACCGGGAAGGGCCTGAGGCCGGCCGCGCGGGCGAGGGCGAGCATGCCCGGGTAGGTGGGCGACTCCACGAGCACCGGGGCGCCGGGCGGGGCGAGCGCGCGCAGGGCGGTGGCCAGGGCGGCCTGGCCGCCCGCCGCGATCAGCACCTCGGCGGCCGTGACGGCGCCCCCGATCCCGCGCGCGAACCATTCCCGCAGCTCCGGCAGCCCCTCCAGCGGCGGTCTCCCCCAGGCGCCGGGCCGCCGCCCGGCCCGGGCCAGGGCCGCCGCCATGGCCCGCTCCGGTTGCAGGGAGGGATGCAGATAGCCGCCGCTGAACTCCAGCACCCCGGGAGGCGGGGCGGCCAGCGAGACCGTGACGCCCGAGGCGTCCACCGTGCGCGGCACCAGCTCGGCGGCGCCGGCGGCGCTCAGCGCGACCTCCTGCCAGGAGGTGTCCCCGGCCGGGGTCTGAGGCGTGTGCGGCCGGGCCCGGAAGGCGCCGGCGCCCGGCCGGGTGACCACCAGCCCCTCGGCGGCGAGCTGGGCCAGGGCCCGCGAGACGGTCACCGGGCTCACCCGGAACCGCTCGACCAGCGCCCGACTCGACGGCAGCTTTCCACCAGGCGAGTAGCGGTCGAGCTCACCCCGAAGCTGCTGTGCCAGTTCAGCCACGCTGCTACGCTGTTCCATGAGAGCACAGAGTAGCGCTACTACCGCGAGTCCGATAGCAGTCATCGCTCCCCGGGAGCCTCAGGGCCTCGGCACCGTCCAGGCCGCCCTCGGCGTGACCGCCTTCTCGCTGACCTTCCCCTCGACCGCCTGGGGCCTGGAGAGCTTCGGCCCCTGGTCGCTGGTGGCGGTGCGCGGAGTCCTCGCCGCGCTCGTCGCCGGCGGCTGTCTGCTCGCGATGGGGGTGCGACTCCCGGCCCGGCGTCATCTCGGCCCCCTGGCGGTGGTCGCCGCCGGAGTGGTGCTGGGCTTCCCGATGCTGACCACGCTCGCCCTGCAGACGTCCACCACCGCCCACGCGGCCGTCGTGGTGGGGCTGCTCCCGCTGACCACCGCCGTGTTCTCGGCCCTGCGCACCGGCGCCCGGCCCTCCCGCCGGTTCTGGCTGGCGGCGGTGGCGGGCGCGGTGGCCGTGCTCGCCTTCACCGTCGGCCAGAGCGGCGGCGCGCTCACCGCGGCCGACGGCTGTCTGTTCGGGGCGCTGCTGGTGTGCGCGGCCGGGTACACCGAGGGCGGCCGGCTGGCCCGGGTCATGCCGGGCTGGCAGGTCATCGGCTGGGCGCTGGTGCTGTGCCTGCCGCTGACCGTCCCGGCCGCGGCGCTGGCGCTGTCGTACGAGCCGGTGCGCCTGAGCGTCCACGGAGTCGTGGGCCTGGCGTGGGTGGCGGTCGGCTCGACGTTCCTGGGGTTGCTCGTCTGGTACCGGGGAATGGCGGCCATCGGCATCCCCCGGGCCAGCCAGTTGCAGTTGGCTCAGCCCCTGCTCACACTGGTGTGGTCGGCGCTGCTGCTCGGCGAGCACTTCACGGCGGCTGCTCCCCTGACAGCCGTGGCTGTGCTCGTGTGCATCGCCGTCACCCAGCGGTCGTGATCGTGAGGAGGCCTGTCACATGCACGCATCCAAGGGCGACCGGCTTGTCAGGCACGGCAGGGTGGTCGGCCAGCACGACCATGTCGTGGAAGTCGTCGAAGTACTCGGCCCCGAGGGCAACCCGCCCTACCGCGTCCGGGCCGAGAACGGACACGAGTCGATCATGTCTCCGGGGCCCGACTGCCAGGTCAAGCACAAGGACGAACAGCCGAAGTAGTCACCGCGGTGGTTTCGCCGGCCCCCGGTAGTGGTCGGCGACCACCCGCGCCATCGCCCCGATCGGATCGGCCGCCACGTCCCTGGCGGCGAAGAACGCGTGCCCGCGCACCTGCGGGTACCTCGCGGTGAGGGTGAGGTGCCGGGACAGCTCGACCGGATCCTGCCAGGCCGACGGCTGCCCCGCGGCACCCGCCTTGTACAGGGCCTCGCCGACGTACAGGTGCGTCTTGGTGCCCTTGGCGACCTCCGCCCACCACCTGACCAGCTCGGCGTAGTCGGCGTCGGCGTTGCCGATGTGCCAGTACAGCTGCGGGACGATGTAGTCGATCCACTGGTTGCGCACCCATGCGCGGGTGTCCGCGTGCAGGTCGTCGTACGTCTCGATGCCCGCCCGGGTGTCGGAGCCGCGCGTGTCGCTCGTCGCGTTGCGCCACACCCCGAAGGGGCTGATCCCGAACCGGGTGCCGGGCCGGACGCGCTTGATGCCGGCGGCCATCTCCCGCACCAGCGTGTCGATGTTGTCCCGGCGCCAGGCGGCCCGGCTGGGGAAGGCTCCGCCGTGGCGGTCGTAGGCCTCGTCGTCGTCGAAGGTCTGTCCGGCGACCGGATAGGGGTAGAAGTAGTCGTCGAAGTGGACGGCGTCGACGGGGTACCGGGCGACCGCGTCGAGCATGGCCTGCTGCACGAAGGCGCGGACCGCGGGCAGGCCGGGGTTGTAGTAGAGCCGGCCGCCGTAGCGCACCGCCCAGTCGGGGTGCTCGCGGGCCGGGTGCGAGGCGGCCAGCCGGGCGGGGTCGGTGTGGTTCGCGATCCGGTACGGGTTGAACCAGGCGTGCAGCTCCAGGCCCCGGGCGTGCGCCTCCGTCACGGCCGTGCCCAGCGGGTCCCAGCCCGGGTTCCTGCCCTGGGTGCCGGTGAGGTACTCCGACCAGGGCTCGTACGGGGACGGCCACAGCGCGTCGGCCGTGGGCCGTACCTGGAGGATCACCGTGTTGAGCCGGTCGCGGACCGCCCGGTCGAGGTGGGCGATCAGCTCCGCCCGCTGCTCGGCCGCCGTGCGGCCGGGCCGCGAGGGCCAGTCCCGGTTGACGACGGTCGCGATCCACACGCCCCGCAGCTCGGAGGTCTCGCGCGGCCGGCCGTACGGCCCGAAGGCCGCGGCTCCCTCGGCGACCGACGCGCTCCGGCCCGGAACGGCGACACGCTCGGTCGTCGCGCCGGGAGCCGGGATCAGGACGGCCTCGCCCGCCGCGCCGGGAACCGGGACCCGGGCACCCGAGGCCGCCACGCCCGGTGCCGTGGCCAGCGTGGACAGCGCGGCACGTGCGAAGGCCCGCCGCGACATGCGCTCCATCTGCACACCCCCATACGCTCCGGATCCGCTCCGTCACGGATCGTTCCGGGCTTCAGGATGCCCCCACCCGGGCGATCGATCATCGATACTTGGCGGTAACGTGCACGATCGGAGCAGGCGCCGAACCCGGAGGTCCTGCCAGCGAGCCGGAGAACCAGCGAAGGGGTCGATGTGACAGGCTTCCCATCGGGAGATATCGCGCGCGTCGGAGTCGTGGGCTGCGGCCAGATGGGCGCGGGCATCGCCGAGGTGTGCGCCCGCGCGGGACTGGACGTGAAGGTCGCCGAGACCACCGGCGAGGCCCTGGAGATCGGCCGTACCCGGCTGCTCAACTCCCTGGCCAAGGCCGCCGAGCGCGGCAAGATCACGGAGGAGGAGCGGGACGACACGCAGGGGCGGCTCGGCTTCACCACGGACCTCGGCGAGTTCGCCGACCGTGACCTGGTGATCGAGGCCGTCGTGGAGAGCGAGCCGGTGAAGACCGAGATCTTCCAGGTGCTCGACCAGGTGGTGACCCGGCCGGACGCCATCCTGGCCTCCAACACCTCCTCGATCCCGCTGGTGAAGCTGGCGGTCGCCACCTCCCGCCCCGACCACGTCGTCGGCATCCACTTCTTCAACCCGGCCCCGGTGCAGAAGCTGGTCGAGCTGATCCCGGCGCTCACCACCTCCGAGGGCACCCTCAGCCGCGCCCAGATGTTCGCCGAGAAGGTGCTCGGCAAGCACGCCATCCGCGCCCAGGACCGCTCCGGCTTCGTGGTCAACGCGCTGCTCGTGCCCTACCTGCTGTCCGCGATCCGGATGTTCGAGTCGGGCATCGCGAGCCGCGAGGACATCGACAACGGCATGGAGATGGGCTGCGCCCACCCGATGGGCCCGCTCAAGCTGTCCGACCTGATCGGCCTGGACACCATCGTCTCCATCGCCAACTCGATGTACGCCGAGTACAAGGAGCCGCTGTACGCCGCTCCCCCGCTGCTCCAGCGCATGGTGGAGGCGGGCCGGCTCGGCCGGAAGACCGGCTCGGGCTTCTACACCTACAGCTGACTACGGACGGCGACGGCCGTGGGCCCGGCACCGGATCTCGGTGCCGGGCCCATCTGTTTCACACACCGTGTGCGCGCCGGGCCCGCATATGCCCGCCACACACGCTCCCCACGCGCCCACCAGGCGAGTTGACTCTGCATGCGCATGCAAGGGATGCGGAACCACCCATTTCGACTACCGAAAGGAGCGGACCCGTGACCGCCGAACCGGAGCATCCCGTGGTCCATGGAGAACTCGCAGAGTTACGGCGCCGCCTCGACGTGGCCTACGCCCGTGTCGAGGGAGGGCTGGCGCTGCTGCGTCACCGCACCGAGGAGACCGCCAAGGAACTGGACGAGCTGAACTCCCGGATGGCCTCGCTGGAACACGCACGCTGGCCGCTGCCCTCGCTCGCCGCGCTGACCGCGCTCGGCGCGCTCGTGGTGACGATCTGGCAGGCGCTGGCCGCCCACTAGCCCTCGGCGAGCCTGAGGTGGTGCAGCAGCAGTAACGCCGCCGCCATGTTGGCGGCCGGGACCTCCCCACGGGCGATCAGGTCGGGGACGAGTTTGAGGGGAACCCATTCCCGCCGGTCCGACTCGAAGTCGTCCACGGGGTGTCCGACGTACTCGCCCCGGTCGGACCAGTAGATGTGATGCCGGGCGTCGGTGAGGCCGTTGGACGGCTCCACGCTCATCAGGTGGTGCAGGGGCCCCGGCCGCCAGCCGGTCTCCTCCTCCAGTTCCCTGGCCGCCGCGCTCGCGATGTCCTCGCCGTCCTCGACGACACCCGCGGCCAGCTCCCATCCCCAGCTGTCGGTGATGAAGCGGTGCCGCCACAGCAGCAGCACCTCGTTCGCCTCGTTGACCACCGTGGCGACGGCCACCGGGCGCAGCCGGATCAGGAAGTGGTCCAGGTGCCGGCCGTCCGGCAGCTCGACATCTGCGAGATTGACGCTGAACCAGCGGTTTTCATACACAGTTTGTTCGTTCTGTTTCGTCCACTGCACGGTTCTGCCACCTTCCGCCGAGTAAGTGGCAATATCGCAGCAGGGACGGCGCACCCACAGTGGGCCTACAGCGGTACGCGCAGCGCTCCGTCGATGAGTTCGGCGGCCTCGGCGGTGCCGGCCGAGCCGCAGCGCACCAGATGCTCGCGTACCGCGCGGAGTCTGTCGCGCAGCCGCTGGGACTCCATTCCCCGGGCCTGCTCCGCCATCTGCACGGCGGTGGCCACGGCCTTGTCGGCGTTGCCCTGGCGCAGTTCGATGGTGCTGAGCATGGCCAGCCGGTGCACCCGCCCCCGGTCGTGGGCGGGGTTGTCGACGGCCGCCGCCGCGTGCTCCCGGGCGGCGGCGAGTTCCCCGAGGCTGAGCAGCGCCTCGGCCACCTGCACATTGACCAGTCCCGGCTGCACGTACCCGGTCTCGTCGGGCTCGTGGCCCCGGCGGATCCGCTCGGCCGTCGTCTCCGCGCGCCGGATGCAGGACAACGCGCTGCCGCCGTCGCCGAGATGGGCGTACGCCTTGGCCTGCATCGCGTACAGGTCGGAGGCGAGCGCCGGGGTGATGTGTCTGCCGGCGGCGCGCAGCGCGGCCTCGGCGAAGGCGACGGCCTGCCGGTACTCCCGCATGAACAGCGACTGGTTGACCAGCAGAGCGATCACGTAGGCGCCGAGCCCCCGGTCCCCGCTGGCCTTGGCCAGCCGCAGCGCCTGGTGGAAGTAGCGCTGGGCGAGTCCGTGGGCGTCGGAGTCGTACGCGCAGATCCCCGCGATGGCGACCAGCCCGCCCGTCGCCCTGTGCAGTTGACGCCCGGTCGCGTCGGTGTAGCCGCCGCGCAGCAGCGGCGCGGCCTCGGCGTTGAGGAAGCCGACGATCCGGGTCCGGGTCGCGACCCCGCCGGCCTTGCGGTACATCTGCTCGTAGTGCGTCCGGGCGGCGCGCAGCATCTCGATGTCGGCCGCGGTGACCGGGTGCCGGCCGCCCCGGGAGACGTCGACGTCCTCGGGCGGGTTCTCCCACTCCCACACCGGCATCACGGCCGGGGTGCCGGTGACGGCGGGGGCGCCCAGCACATGGGGCCGCTGCTGTTCGTCCGACCGCCACAGCGCGGTGGCCCGCTCCACGAAGCCGTTCAGCGAGCCGGTGTGCGAGGTGCCGGGCTCGCCGGGCAGTCCCAGGCCGATGTCGTCGAGGGTGACGGGACGGTGGAGGCGGGCGGCGAGCACCTCGCAGATCAGGTCGGGTACCTGGCCGCGTGGCCGCTGGCCCTTCAACCACCGTGCCACGGCGGTGTGTTCGTAGCGCAGGGCGAGACCGCGGGCGCGGCCGGCCTGGTTGACATGGGCGGCGAGACCGGCGTGCGAGATTCCCGCCTCGTCCAGGATGGCGTCGAGCAGAGTGTTGGGCTGCATGGGATGCCCCCCGAGTGGCCTGGTGCGGTCAGCGTAGTGGGTTCGTCTTCACACGGGGTGTGAACGGAGTGCCCGTATCCGGGCTGTGCGCGCACTGTCGCTCAGCGTGGCCCGCCGGTTGACTGAGGTGCCGGCCAAGCCGCCGGCTCCCCCTCGAAAAGCGGTGGCTTGGCCGGGCGACCACGGGCCTAGTGACGCGTCGTCGGCCACGGGTGCCTCGCAGATCGAGCCCGCGCGGTGGAGCCGCTCCGCGCCCCGGACAGCTGCGCCTCCTTCCGGCCGTTGCGCAGGACCAGGACCGCGATGTCGTCCGTGGGCCGTCCGCCCGTGTGGTGCAGGAGGGCGCCGAAGACCATGCGCAGAACCGTCTGCGGGGACACCGGATGATCATGCACGACCTCGCGCAACACGTGCGGCAGGGAGAAGAACCGCCCCCGGCTGTCGCGCGCGTCCTCCGCGCCGTCCGTGAAGAGGACCAGGGACTCCCCCGGCAGCAGCCTGCGACAGGGCAGGGACTCCAGCTCCGCCGGCAGCGGGAACGGGCCCAGCGGCGGGAGCGGATCGGTGCACGACAGCAGCTCGGCCGTCGTACCGCTGAGCAGATACGGCCACGGATGGCCGCAGTTGAGCGCGCGCAGCTCGCCGTCCCGGTCGATCTCCAGGAGCAGGAGGGTGACGAACTCCTCGGCGACCGGGTTGTCGGGATCCGCGGCGCCGTTCGCGGGGTGTTCGGCACGGGCCCGTTCGCGCAGGTGCCGGGCGAGGGCGCGGTCCAGCCGGCGCAGCACGCTGCCGAGTTCGGGCTCGTCGTGGGCGGCCTCGCGGAAGCTGCCGAGGAGGGCGGCGACGGTGCCGAGGGCGGCCAGACCGTGCCCCCGGACATCTCCCATCACCACCCGGACCCCGTGCTCGGTGGCGATCGCCTCGTACAGATCGCCGCCGACGCTCGCGCCCCGGTCGGCGGAGAGCTGGGCGGCGGCGACGTCGATCTCGTCGAGGCGCGGCGGCAGCGGACGCAGGACGACGTTCTGCGCGGCGCGCGCCGCCCGCCGGGCGAGCCGCAGCTCCCGCAGCAGGGCGCGGCGGACATGGAATATGAGGCCGGTGCCCACGGCGAAGAACACGGCGCTGGTGACGATGCGCGCCCCGAGCCCGTCCTGCTGGGCGAGCGGGCAGCCGAACTTGTAGCCGACCGCGGCGGCTCCCCAGAGCGTGGGCAGTACGGCTCCTCGCGCGGTGGGCGCCCGTGCCTTGATGCGGATCATGCCTCTGGTCCCCCATGTGGGCCCTGACAGAGCAGACGGACCGACCCCGAAAGGCCGGTCCGATTCTGTCGACAGGCATGGCCTGGGTGGGTCAGATCGCCGCTGTTTCCCACCCGATCGAGTGAGAACGCCCCAACCAACCTGGATTTATGCAGCTGAGAAGGGGGTCAACACCCAAGGGGCGCGAGGCTGTGTTTCCTATGCGGCTCCGCCGCGTGGGCGCGACCAGCCACACACAACCCGCAGCCGGCCGCGCACCTGAACCCCCACGGCGATCAGCCCCGAAGCACCGCCCCGGTCCGCTCGCCCGCGAGGGCGACCGCGGCGTCCCGGGCCGCCGAAGCCTCGTCGACGGTCAGCGTGCGGTCCCCCGCACGGAAGCGGAGCGCGTACGCCAGCGACTTCTTCCCGTCCCCCAGCTGCTCGGCGTTCTCGTACACGTCGAACAGCCGGATGGACTCAAGAAGCTCGCCCGCGCCCTCCCGCAGCGCCGCTTCGACCTCGCCGGAGGGGACCGGCCTGTCGACGACGAGCGCGACGTCCTGCGTGGCGACCGGGAACGCGGAGATGCGCGGCGCCTGCGGGATGCCGTCGCCGACCGCCTCCAGGGCGTCCAGGTTCAGCTCCATCGCGCAGGTGCGCTCGGGCAGCCCCAGGGCCTTGACGACCCGCGGGTGCAGCTCTCCCGCGTGGCCCAGGACCTGCTCCGTGCCGTCGGCGACGACCACCAGCTCGGCGCAGCGGCCGGGGTGCCAGGGACCGTACTGGCCCTTGCGCACGACCAGGTCGGCACCGGTCTCACGGGCGACGGCGCGCGCCGCCTCGACCGCGTCGGCCCATCCGGCCGGACGGCCACCGCCCCACCAGCCGGCCTGCTCGCGGGCACCCGCGAGGACGACGGCCACGTGCCGCGGCTGCTCGGGCAGCGCGGCGTTCAGCGCGGCGATCTCCTCGTCGGTCGGGCGCCGGTCGACGGGCAGGTGCGTGGCGGCACGCCGCTCCTCGCGGGGGTGGAACACCAGCCCGGTCTCGAACAGGGCCAGATCGCGCGAGCCCCGGCCGTCGTTGCGGCGCAGCGCGCCCAGCAGGCCGGGCAGCAGCGTCGTACGGAGCGCGGGCTCCTCGTCGTTGAGCGGGTTGACCAGCTTCACGACACGGCGGGCCGGGTCGTCGGCCGCCAGGCCGAGCTGGTCGAAGACCTGCTCGCCGAGGAACGGGTAGTTCGGGGCCTCGACGTAGCCCGCGCCGGCCAGCGCCCGGCCGACCCGGCGGTGCAGCCGCTGGCGGTGGGTCAGGCCGCGGCCCGAGGGAAGCCTGGGCAGCGTGGAGGGCAGGTTCTCGTAGCCCTCCAGGCGGATGACCTCCTCGGCGAGGTCGTTCGGGTCGACGAGGTCGGGCCGCCACGAGGGGACGGTGACGATCAGCTCGTCCTGTCCGTAGACGTCGCAGCCGACCTCCTGGAGGCGGCGCACCACCGTCTCGCGGCCGTAGTCGACGCCCGCGACCTTGTCCGGGTGGTCGGCCGGGACGGTGATCGTGTGCGGCGCGGAGGGCGCGATGACCTCGGTGACGCCGGCCTCGGCCGTGCCGCCCGCGAGCAGCACCAGCAGGTCCACCGTGCGCTGCGCGGCGGCAGCGGCGGCCTGCGGGTCGACACCGCGCTCGAAGCGGCGGGACGCCTCGGACAGCAGCTTGTGGCGACGGCCCGTACGAGCGATCGACACGGCGTTGAAGTGGGCCGACTCGATGACCACGTCGGTGGTCGCGTTCGCGGCGTCCGCGTGGTCTGCGATCTCCGTGTGGGCGCCGCCCATGACACCGGCCAGGCCGATCGGGCCGCGCTCGTCGGTGATGACCAGGTCCTCGGCGTGCAGCGTGCGCTCGACGCCGTCGAGGGTGACGAGCTTCTCGCCCTCCTCGGCCCGGCGCACCCCGATGGTGCCGTGGACCAGCTTGCGGTCGTAGGCGTGCAGGGGCTGGCCCAGCTCCATCATCACGTAGTTCGTGACGTCGACGGCGAGCGAGATCGGGCGCATGCCGACCTTCTGCAGCCGGCGCTGCAGCCAGATCGGGGAGCGCGCCTCGGGGCTCAGGCCGGTGACCGTGCGGGCGGTGAAGCGGTCGCAGCCCGCGGGGTCGGAGACCTGGACCGGGTAGCCGAAGGCGTTCGGGGCCGGTACGTCGATCAGGGCCGGGTCGCGCAGCGGCAGGCCGTAGGCGATGGCGGTCTCGCGGGCGACACCGCGGATGGACAGGCAGTCGCCGCGGTTGGCGGTGACGGCGATGTCCAGGACCTCGTCGACCAGCTCCAGCAGCTCGATGGCGTCCTTGCCGACCTCGGTCTCCGGCGGCAGCACGATGATGCCGTGGGTGCCGTCGTCGCCCATGCCCAGCTCGTCGGTGGAGCAGATCATGCCGTGGGAGGTCTTGCCGTAGGTCTTGCGGGCGGAGATGGAGAAACCGCCCGGCAGCGTGGCGCCCGGGAGGACCACGACGACCTTGTCACCGACGGCGAAGTTGCGGGCGCCGCAGACGATCTCCTGGGGCTCGCCGGTGCCGTTGGCCTGGCCGACGTCGACGGTGCAGAAGCGGATCGGCTTCTTGAAGCCCTCCAGCTCCTCGATGGTCAGCACCTGGCCGACGACCAGCGGACCCTTGAGGTCGGCGCCGAGCTGCTCGACGGTCTCGACCTCCAGACCGGCCGAAATGAGCTTGGCCTGGACGTCACGGCCGGTCTCGGTCGCCGGCAGGTCGACGTACTCCCGCAGCCAAGAAAGCGGGACCCGCATCAGATCTCCATCCCGAACGGCCGGGTGAACCGGACGTCACCCTCGACCATGTCTCGCATGTCTTCGACGTTGTGGCGGAACATCAGCATCCGCTCGATGCCGAACCCGAAGGCGAAACCGCTGTACTTCTCCGGGTCGACGCCGCAGGCCGTGAGGACCCGCGGGTTGACCATGCCGCAGCCGCCCAGCTCGATCCAGCCCTCGCTGGAACAGGTGCGGCAGGGCCGGTCGGGGTTGCCGACGGACTCGCCCTTGCACACGTAGCAGAGCATGTCCATCTCGGCGCTCGGCTCGGTGAAGGGGAAGAAGTTCGGCCGCAGCCGGGTCTTCATGCCCTCGCCGAACAGCGACTGCACCATGTGGTCCAGGGTGCCCTTGAGGTCGGCCATGGTCAGGCCCTCGTCGATGGCGAGCAGCTCGACCTGGTGGAAGACCGGGGTGTGGGTGGCGTCCAGCTCGTCGGTGCGGTACACGCGGCCCGGGCAGATCACGTAGACCGGCAGCTCACGGTCGAGCAGCGAGCGGACCTGGACGGGCGAGGTGTGGGTGCGCAGCACGACACCGGACTCGGTGCCGCCGCCCTCGCCCTGCACGAAGAACGTGTCGGCCTCACCGCGGGCCGGGTGGTCCGGACCGATGTTCAGGGCGTCGAAGTTGAACCACTCGGCCTCGACCTGCGGGCCTTCGGCGACCTCGTAGCCCATGGCCACGAAGATGTCCTCGATGCGCTCCGAGAGCGTGGTCAGCGGGTGCCGGGCGCCGGCCGGTACGCGGTCGTGGGGCAGGGTGACGTCGACATCCTCCTCGACCAGGACGCGGGCGTCACGCTCGGCCTCCAGCTCGCCCTGGCGGGCGGCGAGGCCCTTGTTGACGGCGCCGCGGGCCATACCGACGCGCTTGCCGGCCTCGGCCTTGGCGTGCGGGGGCAGGGCGCCGATCTCGCGGTTGGCGAGGGCCAGCGGGGAGGCGGGGCCGGTGTGGGCGACCTTGGCCTCGTGGAGCGCGTCGAGGGAGTCCGCGGCGGCGAAGGCGGCGAGCGCCTCGTCCCGCATGCGCTCGATCTCTTCCGGTTTCAACGCCTCGACCTCGACAGGGTCGTACGACTTATTGGGTGCCGACATCTCTTCCCGTGCTTCCGATTGGCTGGCGGATGGTCCCCGTCACCGACTGCTGGGCCATGTGGCCGTGTGAAGGACACAAAGGTGCCAAAGGCCGAGTCTAACGGGGTGGAGGCAGACGAATGCGCCCGCGGGCGGCTCGGGCGTTCTCAGGCGAGATACGCCGGCGCGCTCACGGGCAGGGTAAATCGGAACTCGGCGCCGGCGCCGGGGGCGCGGCCGACCGTGATCGTGCCGCCATGGGCCTCCACGATGCCCTTGACGATGTACAGCCCGAGACCCGTGCCACCGCGCTTGCTGCCCCGCCAGAAGCGGGTGAAGACGCGGTTCATGGATTCCTCCGGGATGCCGGGCCCCTCGTCGCTCACCGTGACCGACGTGCCGGTTTCTTCGCCCTCGCGCGGGGATGCGCAGGGGGTGACGTCCATGGTGACGGTTCCCTCGCCGTGCCGCACGGCATTTTCGATGAGGTTGCTGAGCACCTGGTCGATCTTGTCGGGGTCGGCCCACAGGGCGGGCAGCGGCTGTTCGATGCGGAGCAGGAAGCGGTCGGCGGGCTGGCCGGCGGCGACATAGGCCTGGATGTGCCGGGAGACGGCGGCGCCGATGTCGACGGGCTGGCGGCGCAGCTCCAGCCGTCCGGAGTCGATCCGGGAGATGTCCAGCAGCTCGGCGATGAGCCGGGTGACGCGGTCGGCGTCGGCGTCGACGGTCTCCAGCATCAGGCGCTTCTGGTCGTCGGTGAAGCGTTCCCACTTGGCCAGCAGGGTGGCCGTGAAGCCCTTCACGGAGGTCAGCGGGGAGCGCAGTTCGTGGGCGACGGTGGCGATCAGCTCGGCGTGGCTGCGCTCGGTACGGCGGCGGGCCTCGGTGTCCCGCAGGGAGACGACCACGCGGCGCACCGGGCCCAGCGGCGCGTCGCGCACATAGCGGGCGGAGACGAGCACCTCCCGGCCGCCCGGCAGCAGCAGGTTGCGCTCCGGCTGCCGTACCCGGATCGCGAGCCCGCCGTAGGGGTCGGTGAGCTGCCACCAGCGGCGCCCCTCCAGGTCCTCCAACGGCAGCGCCTTCTCCAGGGACTGCCCGAGGGCGTCGGCGGGCCGTACCGCGGTGATACGCGCGGCGGCGGCGTTGAAGCAGGTCACGCGGCCGTGCTCGTCGGCGACGACGAGGCCGTCGGGCAGCTGGTCGGGGTCGAGACCCACAGGATCGCCCTGGCCGGGCAGGGATGCGCGTCGCGCGTCCCGTCCCTCCGGCGCGGTGCTCGTGCCGGCCACACTCATCCCCCACCTCTCAGACGGCGCAGGGCCCCGAGCTGGTCACCCTACTAGCTCTCGGTGACGGTGCGGCACCCTCCGGAGGCGCGCTGCGCACGGGCCGACGCGTAGAGACATACGGCGGCGGCCGTGGCGAGGTTCAGGCTCTCGGCCTTCCCGTGGATGGGGACGCGGACGACGGCGTCGGCGAGGGCGCGGGTCTCCTCCGGCAGCCCCCAGGCCTCGTTGCCGAACACCCAGGCGGTGGGGCCGCCCATGGTGCCCTTGTCCAGCTCCTCGTCCAGGTCGCGGTCGCCGGCCCCGTCGGCGGCGAGGATGCGCACCCCGGCCGCCTTCAGCCCGGCGACGGCCTGCTCGACGGGGACGCCGACGGCGACGGGCAGGTGGAAGTGCGAGCCGACGGAGGCGCGGACGGCCTTGGGGTTGTACAGGTCGACGGAGGCGTCGGTGAGGATCACGGCCTCGGCGCCGGCGGCGTCGGCACAGCGCAGCACGGTGCCGGCGTTGCCGGGGTCGCGTACGTGTGCGAGGACGGCGACCAGCTGGGGCCGGCTCTTGAGGATCTCCTCGAAGGGGGTGTCCAGGAACCGGCAGACCCCGACCAGCCCCTGCGGGGTGACGGTGGTGGAGATCTCGGCGATGACCTCTTCGGAGGCGAGGTGCACCCGGGCGCCCGCGTCGCGGGCCTCCTGGACGATGTCGGCGTACCGCTCCGCGGCCTCGACGGTGGCGAACAGCTCGACGAGCGTCGCGGCCCCGTCCGCGTTCCGGTGCCCGGCGGCCTCCCTGACGGCCTGCGGCCCCTCGGCCAGGAACAGCCGGTCCTTGCCCCGGAAGTTCCGCTTGGCGAGCCGCCGAGCGGCGGACACACGGGCGGACCGGGGAGAGATCAGCTCGGGGCTGACGGGAGCCATCCTCTTCTTCACCTTCAGAGAGTCTTCTTCTTCTGCGCCCCGAAGGAGCGCGGGGCTGTGTCGATATGCGGCTCCGCCGCGTGGGCGCGACGAGCCACAACGGACCCGCGGCCGAGAACCAGCGGCTGAGGCCCCGCAACAACAGGACCCGCAAGCCAGGAAGCCTGCGGGTCCTACAGTGAACGTCGGCTCAGAGCCAGCGCAGCGTCACGCAGCCTTGGGCGCGTTGACGTCCGACGGCAGCGCCTTCTGCGCGACCTCGACGAGCGCCGCGAAGGCGTTCGCGTCGTTCACGGCCAGCTCGGCCAGGATCTTGCGGTCGACCTCGACGTTCGCGGCCTTCAGACCCTGGATGAAGCGGTTGTAGGTGATGCCGTTGGCGCGGGCAGCGGCGTTGATGCGCTGGATCCACAGCTGACGGAAGTCGCCCTTGCGCTTCTTGCGGTCGTTGTAGTTGTAGACCAGCGAGTGGGTGACCTGCTCCTTGGCCTTGCGGTACAGGCGCGAACGCTGACCGCGGTAGCCGGAGGCCTGCTCGAGGATCGCCCGGCGCTTCTTGTGGGCGTTCACTGCCCGCTTGACGCGTGCCACTTTTTTAACTCCTTGTAGCGGGGCCGTGGAGTGGACTCAGACTCACACGACCCGGAAACGATTGGGTCCCGGTCCAGACGTACGGCGCTCGGTGCGAGCGCCGCTCACGTCACTTGCCGAGAAGCTTCTTGATCTTCGCGGCGTCGCCCGGGGCCATCTCGGCGTTGCCGGTGAGGCGACGCGTGACGCGGGACGACTTGTGCTCGAGCAGGTGGCGCTTGCCGGCGCGCTCGCGGAGCACCTTGCCGGAGCCGGTGACCTTGAAGCGCTTGCTGGCACCGCTGTGCGACTTGTTCTTCGGCATAGCGCCGTTATCTCCTCGTCGGTGGCGCTCCGGTGCCCGGCCGTGAAAACCGGGCACGGTGGAGCGTCGCTCTTGTTTCGGTTACATCCTCGGGGACTCGCGTCCCCCGGGATCACGCCTCGGCGGGCTCCTCGGACGGTGCCTCAGCCTCGGCAGGGTTCTGCGACTTTCCGGGGTTCGCCTTCGCGTCGGCCTTGCGGGCCTCCTGCGCCTGACGGGCCTCGGCCATCGCCTCGGTCTTCTTCTTGTGCGGACCGAGGACCATGATCATGTTTCGGCCGTCCTGCTTCGGGTTCGACTCGACGAAACCGAGGTCCTGGACGTCCTCCGCGAGACGCTGCAGCAGTCGGTAGCCCAGCTCGGGGCGGGACTGCTCGCGACCACGGAACATGATCGTGATCTTGACCTTGTCGCCCTGCTTGAGGAACCGGACGACGTGACCCTTCTTGGTGTCATAGTCGTGCGGGTCGATCTTCGGCCGGAGCTTCATCTCCTTGATGACCGTGTGCGCCTGGTTCTTGCGCGCCTCACGGGCCTTCATGGCCGACTCGTACTTGAACTTCCCGTAGTCCATGAGCTTGCACACGGGCGGACGGGCGTTCGCCGCGACCTCGACCAGGTCCAGGTCGTACTCCTGCGCAAGCTCCAGTGCCTTGGCCAGCGGGACGATGCCCACCTGCTCGCCACTGGGACCGACAAGTCGCACCTCGGGAACGCGAATCCGGTCGTTGATGCGGGGCTCGGCGCTGATGGATCCTCCTCGGTAGCACCACACGGCGGTCTGGCGGACAGCCGCGTAACGTCTTTATTCGTAAGACCTAACCGCGCCGACGCACAAAAAATGCCCCGGACGATCACAGGCGGGGCTCCAATGACTACCGGAACACCGCCGCGGTGACCGCGGGGCGCACTTTCGGGCGACTCCATCGTCCGTACGGAACGATGGTGGCCGCCTGACCGGGTGACCCGCCGTCCCGGGGGACGGTCAGGTGGGAGATCGGAGCCTCCACTTGTGGGCTGGCACATGTCCAGCCGGTCGTTACACGAGGCTACCAGCAACGGTGGTCAAGAGCTAATCGGAGGGGCCTGTCGGGGGCTGTCCGAGGGCTGCGCCGGGGCTTGCCCGCGCACCGCATATCGTGTGGGGCATGAGTGACACCCCTCCTGAGTCCCCCGACTTCGACGCGATGACCCGGGACATCGCCGAGGTCCCCGCCGTCGAGGTGATCGTGACGGTCGCCGTCAACCTGATGAGCGCCGCCGCCGTGAAGCTCGGGCTGAGCGAGGAGGGCGAGAAGTACAAGGACCTGGACGAGGCCCGCAAGCTGATCAGCGCGCTCGCCGGTCTGCTGGACGCGAGCGCGACCGAGGTCAGCTCCTTCCACGCGGCGCCGCTGCGCGACGGCCTGAAGTCGCTGCAGCTGGCGTTCCGCGAGGCGTCGGTCGTCCCGGACGACCCGGGCCAGGGCCCCGGCGAGAAGTACACCGGCCCCGTCTACAGCTGATCTATCCCTTCACGTACAAGGGCTCGCCCGGGGGCGTGGTCCCGGCCGGCAGCAGTGCCAGGTCGAGGCCCCGCACCAGGCGGGCCCGCAGTGTTTCGTCGGCGGCCAGCCGTTCGGCGACCGCGCGGGCGGTCTCGGCGGGCGGCGCGGCCGGGTCGAGGACCAGGGCCAGGGTGCCGTCGGCCTGCCCGGGCCCGAGGTGGGCGCGCAGCACGGCGGGCTCCGCCGCCACCGCCGTACGGACGGCCTCGATCACGGCCGGGTCGGCGAGCGGGTCGGTGCTGGTACGGCCCTCGGCGAGGGCGAGCAGCGCCTGTCCCGTCAGCTCGAACGGCACCGGTCCGGCGAGGTCGAGCACGACCGTGTCGGCCTTCTCGTGCGCGGCGGCCTGGAGCGCCTGGTGCAGGGGGACGGCGACCGGGCGGGCCTCGGGGTCCCAGCGGGCGAGGGAGTCGGTGGAGGTGAAGGCGGGCAGCGCGGTGCGGTGACCTGCCTTCAGGGTGGGTACGGCCATGTCGCTGGTCTTCTCGCGGCGCAGACCGTTCTCGTCCTCCTCGACCTCGCCGAGCACGGCGACGACGGGGACCAGCAGGCGGGCATCCTTGAGCGCCTCCAGGACGGGCCCGAGGGCGCTGCGGTCCTCGGCCCAGGCGGCGAGCGCGGCGCTCAGCCGGGGGTCGGCGGAGCCGTCGTCGCCGGAGAAGCCGGGGTCGGGAATGTTCTTGTTCGCCACGGTCACCGACCCTATAGGCACGTCACCGGCCCGCCGCACGGGAGTCTTCACAGGAATCCGGGCATTCCCTGACCTGACTCCCAGGTCCGTCCAACGGGGTGCACAGGAGCCGCCCCGAGCATCGCGGGCATGGAGTCCCCCGGAGCCCGCCGTGGCCGCCGTGCGCGCCCGCCCCGGCGCCGTCCGCTGCTGTACGCCGCTCTCGCCGTGGTCGCCGTGGGCGGGGTCACGGCCGGAGGCGCGGCCTGTGTGCGGGCGCGGGCGCACTCGGGAACGGCGGCCGTATCGTCGGCACCGGCGCCGTCGGCCGGCTCCGCGGCCGGGGCGGGTGAGGAGGCATCGATGACGGGGCCGGTTCCGGACCGGGACGCGAGCCTGAGCGCGGCGATGGCGAAGGTCACGGTGCCGTCGGGCGCGAAGGTGTCGGCGGCGGTCCTGGCAGTGGACTCGGGCGAGAGCGCCGTGTACGGCGACGCGGTCTTCGACACGGCGAGCATCGTCAAGGTCGACATCCTGGCCGCGCTGTTGCTCCAGGCCCAGGACGCGGGCCGGCGGCTGACGGCGGCCGAGCGGGCGTACGCCACGAAGATGATCGACAACAGCGACAACGCGTCCGCGACGGAGCTGTGGCACACGATCGGGCGGGCGGCCGGGCTGGACGCGGCGAACAAGCGCTTCGGGCTGACCGGGACCTCGGGCGGGGACGGTGAGCTGTGGGGGCTGACCCGGACCACCGCGGCGGACCAACTGGTGCTGCTCCAGCAGGTGTTCGGGGCGGACTCGAAGCTGAGCGCGGCCTCTCGGACGTACCTCCAGGCGCTGATGAAGTCCGTCGAGGCGGATCAGCAGTGGGGGGTGTCGGCCGCCGCCGAGGGCAACTCCTGGGCCCTGAAGAACGGTTGGCTGGCGCGCAGTACGACGGGCCTCTGGATCGTCAACAGCATCGGCCGGGTGACGGTGGACGGGACGGACTATCTGGTGGCGGTGCTGTCGAACGGCACGGCGACGCAGGCGAAGGGGGTCTCCCTGGTGGAGGCGGCGGCGCGGGCGGCGGTGTCGGCGTTCGGCACCGGCTGATGCGGCGGCGGTCGCGGTGCGCGCCGTCGGCCTGCGCTTCGTACTGGATCAGCCGGCCGTCCTGAACCGGGGCGGCAACCCCGACGCGGAGCGGCGGACGGTCCCCCGCGGGCTGTGCGGGACCCTGGACCTCACGCGGGCCGGCGCCCTCGGGCACTCGCGGGGCGGTGCCGCGGCGGCCGTCATGGACCCGACCTGGCCGCCGTTCCGGGAGCGGCTGCGCCTGCTGGTCGGCACGATCCCCGCCGACCGGGCGGTGGCGGCCGTACGGGCCACCGTGCGGGCCTTCTTCGATCTCCAGCTGCGCGGACGCCCCGGAGATCGGGTACATCGCCGGGTAGCGGCTCAGGCCGACCGGCGGCGGCCCCGCCAGAGCATCACCCCGGCCACCAGGAGGACCCCGCCCGCGCCGCCGGCGAGCGGGGCCGCCCAGTCGGAGGCGCCGCTCGTGGCCCTGGGGGTGTCCGGTCCGGCGCCGAAGTACTTCTCGCCGTACGAGCCCGCGCCCGGGCGGCTTCGGGGCTTGAGGCGGTCGGCCGCCTTCAGGGCCGCCACCGGGTCGATCATGCCGAAGCCCCGGGAGTCGTCCCGGCCGCCCACCGGGGCGTCCCGCGCGGTGTCCTCCAGGAGCTTCTTGATCTGGGCCGGGGCGAGGCCGGGGTGGGCCGCCTTGATCAGCGCCGCGGCGCCGGAGACGAAGGCGGAGGCCGCGCTCGTGCCCCAGCCCGCGTAGTACTTGTGGTCGGGGTCGGCGATGACGACGTCGACGCCGGGCGCGCTGACGGCCGCGTACCAGCGGCGGGTGGAGAAGGCGGCGCGGGTGCCGTACTTGTCCACGGCGGTGGCGGCGATGACGCCCGGGTAGGCGGCCGGGTAGGAGACGTGGTCGCCCTTGTCGCCGCCGTTGCCCGCGGAGGCGACGACGACCACGCCCTTCTTCAGGGCGTACTGCACGGCCTCGTCCTCGCTCGGCTCGGGGTGCGCGGAGTCGGAGTCGTCGCCGAGGGAGAGGTTGATGACGTCGGCGCCGTGGTCGGCGGCCCAGCGGATGCCGTCGGCGAGGGCGCTGCCACGGGTGGTACGGGCCTTGGCGCGGGCGGAGTCGCCGTCCTCCAGGATCACCCGGACCGGCAGGATCTTCGCCTCGGGGGCGACACCCATGACGCCGTCGGTGCCGCCGGGGCCGTGGCCGTGCCCGGCGATGATCCCGGCCATCGCGGTGCCGTGCCGGGCCCAGTTCCGGTCGCCGGGTCCGGCGCCGAAGCCGATCATGTCCTTGGCGGTCAGGACGTTGCCGGCGAGGTCGGGGTGGTCGGCCTCCACACCGGTGTCCAGGACGGCGACGGTGACGCCCCGGCCCTTGGTGGTCTGCCAGGCCTCGTCCAGGTCGAGGGCGGACAGGGCCCACTGCTGGTCGCGGATGCCGTCGGCGTGGGCGGCGGTGGCGGGCAGCAGGGCGAGGGCACCGGCGAGCAGCAGGCTCACCGCGGAGGCAGCCTTCGATCGGCTCATGAAGGCTTCTCCGTGGCCGTGCCGACGGTCTTGCGCAGGCGCCGTTCGATGCGGTCGGCCAGGCCCTGGGCCTCGTTGCCGAGTCCGGCCTGGGCCGGGGCCGTGGTGGCACCGGAGCGGACGGCGTCCGCGGTGGGCTGGGGCGCGTCGACGGTGCGGCCGTCGGCCCAGCCGGAGACGGCGTAGGCGACGACGGGGGCGTCGGTGAGGACGGAGATGGTCCAGGAGGCCCGCTGCCGGTCGCCGAAGGCGGCGGCGGGCGTGCCGGCGGCGGCGTACGGCCGGGGCATCAGGTCGGCGCGCCGGTCCAGGTGCTCGTCGCGGAAGCGGGCGGCGAGCGCGGACATGGCGGCGGGGTCGGCCTTGGTGAACAGCAGGCCGACGGTGGTGACGTAGCTCTGGGTGGCGTCGGTGTAGGTGGCGCGCAGCAGGCGTCGGCAGCCGACGGGGGCGAGGGCCTTGTGCAGCAACGGGTCGAAGGCGTGGTCGCAGCCGCTGTCCGGGGCCACGGCGATCCGGGTCCAGGTGCGGTCGGCACCGCCGGGTCCGGCGCCCGTGCCCTGCACGGTGGGCGGGAACAGGTCGTCCACGGGCACGTTGTGCCAGAGCGTCCCGGCGGTGCTGAACGCGTTCCCGGCGCCGCCGTCCCCGCCGTCGCCGGTGAGCCAACTCCCGGTCACGGCCCCGCCGATGAGCCCGAGACCGAGCACGAGACAGGCGGCGACGGCGACGGTACGCGGCCCCACCCGGGGCCACGCGCGCTCGGGTTCCACGAACGACAGGACGGGCCGGCCGTCCGCCGCGGCGCTCCAGGAGTACGCCGGGTCGGGATGGACGGACCCCAGCGGACTCCAGGCACGCGCACCGGCCCCCGGACGGGTACGGCCGACGGCGGCGGAGGACCCGGGACCCGGCGCCGACGGAGGCGAGGACACTGAGGCCGCAGACCGAATCGGGCGGAGCCGCGCGGTCGTCTCCGACGGCGTCTCCGCCGGGACGGCCTCCCGCCCTGACGTCCTGCCGGGCCGCAGCCGGGCGGTGGTCTCCGCGCCGATCCCACCGGAGGCGGCCTGCGCTGACGGGGTTGCCGGGCTCCCCGGGTCCGCCTGGGACACCCGGCCGGCCGGGGCCGGCGGAGCAGTAGGGCTCGGCGGGACAGCCGTCGCGGCCTGCGTTGCCCGCCTCTCGTGGGTCGACGAGGCAGGCGCCCTTCCCGGGTCTGCCTGCGATGACCGGCCGGCCGGGTTCGGCGAGGCCGGCGGGGTCGACGGGACTGGCGGAGCAGAGGCAGGAGGCGCAGCAGGCCTCGGCGGGGCTGCCGCCGCTGCCGGGGTCGGCGGGGTCGCCGGGGCATGCGGAGGAGCTGAGACAGGGGGAGCAAAAGAGGCAGAAGGGCTCAGCGGGCCTGTCGGGCCCGCCGGGGTCTGCGGGCCTGCCGACGCTTCCGGGCTTCGCGGGACTGACGGCGCTTCCGGGCTAGCCGGGACTGCCGAAGCGTCGGAGGTCGGGGCTGCCTGCTTCGGCCAGCTCGCCGGGATCGGCGGGGCAGAAGGGGCCGGAGGGCTTGACGGGACTGCCGATGCCCCCGGCCTCGGCGGGGCCGGCCGCGCTCCCGGCCTGGGCGGGGCTGAAGGTGCCGCCTGGCTCCCCGGGACCGTCATGTTCGGCGAGGTCCCCGGGTTCGTCGGTCGGGCGAATCGGTCGCCGGGGCGCGTCGGACCAGCGCCGCCGTTGCGGGCCGCGCGACCCGTGGCCGGCGGTGCGTCGGGAAACCTGGCCGAGGCGGGGGGCGGCGGTGGGCTCACGGGATCGGTGATCTCGGGTACCGCCGAGGGCCGGGACGCCGGCACCCGCCCCGGAACGGGACCGTTCGCCGCTCCGGACCGGTCGGCGCGCCGGGGGTCCCCCGCCCCCTGGTCGGTCCCACCGGCTCCGGCGCCCTCGGCACGCGCGGTCGGGCCGGCCGGCCGTACGCCGCGCGGGCTGAAGACCGACGGCTCGTCGTCGAGGTCGTCGACCGGCGCCTTGCCGGCCGGGCGCGGGACCGTGCCCCGCAGCGGCGGCTCGGCCGCGGCGTCGGTGGGGCGGGCCGGCGGAGACGAGGGGCGGGGCGGGACGGGGGCGTGCCGCGCTTCCGTGCTCATGCACCCCCCGTTTCCTCGTGCCCGGGCCGCTTCCTCGTACGCGGGCCGTCCTGCTGCTCGGCCGCGCCCGAGGGCTCCTGCAAGCTCTCCCGGGCACGCATACCCGTACGGCCGGACGGGCATCCCGGTTCACCTGGAGCGCCGGGTGCGTTTCCGCCGTACGTGCGCGTCACTCTACGGGTTGTCGGGGAGAGAAACAGAACCAGTCCACGGGGCCGGGGCATCTGCCCGGAACGTCCCCCTACCCTGCGGTAATCCTGTCTGGCAGGCTTCCGTCATGACTGCGCCTGCCGCCGACCGGGCCCGTTACGACCGGGCCACCGCCCATCTCGACGCCCCTCTCGCGATCGTGGACCTGGATGCCTTCGACGCCAACGCGGCCGATCTGGTCCGCCGCGCCGCCGGGAAGCCCGTCCGGGTCGCCAGCAAGTCGGTGCGCTGCCGGGCCCTGCTGGAACGGGTCCTGGACCGGGACGGTTTCCAGGGCATCATGTCGTACACCCTGGCCGAGTCGCTGTGGCTCGCCCGGTCGGGGTTCGACGACATCCTGCTGGCCTACCCCTCGGCCGACCGGACGGGATTCGCCGAGCTGGCCGCCGATCCCAAGCTGGCCGGTGCCGTGACCGTGATGATCGACGACCCGGCGCACCTCGATCTCATCGACGCCGCCCGTGACGGCGGACGCGAACTCGTCCGGGTCTGCCTGGAGTTGGACACCTCGCTGAAGCTGCTGGGCGGCCGGGTGCGGGTCGGGGCGCGGCGCTCGCCGCTGCACTCGCCCGCCCAACTCGCCGACCTGGCCCGGGCCGTGGCCCGGCGGCCGGGCTTCCGGCTGGTCGGGATCATGGCGTACGAGGGGCATGTCGCCGGGGTCGGGGACGCGGTCGCCGGCCGGCCGCTGCGCTCGCGGGCGATCCGGCTGATGCAGTCCGCCGCCCGGCGGGAGCTGGCCGAGCGGCGGGCCGCGGTCGTCCGGGCGGTCCGGGCCGTCGTCCCGGACCTGGAGTTCGTCAACGGCGGCGGCACCGGCAGCGTGCAGCACACCGCCGCCGAGGACGCGGTGACCGAGATCGCGGCCGGCTCGGGGCTGTACGTGCCTCGGCTCTTCGACAACTACACGTCCTTCAGCGGGCGTCCGGCGGCCCTGTTCGCGCAGCCCGTGGTCCGGCGGCCCGGCGTGGGTGTCGTCACCGTGCTCGGCGGCGGCTATCCGGCCTCCGGCGCCGCCGGCCGCGACCGGCTGCCGGTGCCGTACCTGCCGGAGGGACTGTCGTACGACCCGCAGGAGGGCCCCGGGGAGGTGCAGACCCCGCTGCTCGGCTCGCCCGCCGACGACCTCCTCGTCGGCGACAAGGTGTGGTTCCGGCACGCCAAGGCGGGCGAGCTGTGCGAGCGGTTCGAGAAGCTGCACCTCGTCGAGGGGGACGCGGTCACGGCGACCGTGCCCACCTATCGTGGCGAGGGCCGGACGTTCCTCTGACCGCCCCCTACAGGGGCGTGACGTACGCGCCCGCGATTCCGCCGTCCACCAGGAAGTCCGTGGCGTTGACGAACGAGGAGTCGTCGCTGGCCAGGAAGGCGACGGCGGCGGCGATCTCCTCGGCCTCGGCGAACCGGCCGAGCGGGATGTGGACGAGACGGCGGGCGGCCCGCTCGGGGTCCTTGGCGAACAGCTCCTGGAGCAGCGGGGTGTTGACCGGGCCGGGGCACAGGGCGTTGACCCGGATGCCCTCGCGGGCGAACTGCACGCCCAGTTCGCGGGACATGGCGAGGACGCCGCCCTTGGAGGCCGTGTACGAGATCTGGGAGGTGGCCGCTCCCATCCGCGCCACGAAGGACGCGGTGTTGATGATGGAGCCCTTGCCCTGGCGGCGCATGTAGGGGATGGCGGCCTTGCAGCACAGGTAGACGGAGGTGAGGTTGACCTCCTGGACGCGCTTCCAGGCGTCCAGGCCGGTCTCCAGGATGGAGTCGTCGTCCGGCGGGGAGATGCCGGCGTTGTTGAAGGCGATGTCGACGCTGCCGTAGGTGTCGTACGCCGCCTGGAACAGCGCCTCGACCTGCTCGGGGTCGGTGACGTCGGTCTTCACGAAGAGCCCGCCGACCTCGTCGGCGGCGGCCTTGCCGCGGACCTCGTCGACGTCCGCGCACACGACGTGGGCGCCCTCGGAGGCGAGCCGGCGGGCGCTGGCGAGCCCGATGCCGCTGCCGGCTCCGGTCACGACGGCGGTACGGCCGGCCAGGCGGCGGCAGACGATGTTCTCGGTCACTGTGCGGGGCCCTCCGTGCTGATGAAGACGTTCTTGGTTTCGGTGAAGGCGGTCAGGGCGTCGGGGCCGAGTTCGCGGCCGAGGCCGGACTGCTTGAAGCCGCCGAACGGGGTCCAGTAGCGGACGCTGGAGTGGGAGTTGACGGACAGGTTGCCCGCGCGGACGGCCTGCGAGACGCGCAGGGCACGGCCCACGTCCCGGGTCCAGACGGAGCCGGAGAGGCCGTAGGGGGTGTCGTTGGCGAGGCGGACGGCGTCCTCCTCGTCGGTGAAGGGGAGGAGGACGGCGACCGGGCCGAAGATCTCCTCGGTGGCCGCCGCGCTGCCCGGCCGCTCCCCGGTGAGGACGGTCGGCGGGAACCAGAAGCCGGGCCCGTCCGGGGCGCTGCCGCGCAGGGCGGGGGCGTCGGCGGGGACGTACGACCGTACGCGGTCCAGCTGTTGACGGCTGATCAGCGGGCCCATCTGGGTCTTCTCGTCGGCAGGGTCGCCCACGACCACGGCGGCCAGCGCGTCGGCGAGGAACTCGCGGGCCTCGTCCAGCACCGCCTCCTGGACCAGGATGCGGGTGCGGGCGCAGCAGTCCTGGCCGGAGTTGTCGAGGAAGGAGAAGGGGTCGAGGGCGGCCTTGAGGTCGGCGTCGGCGAAGACGACGTTGGGGCTCTTGCCGCCGAGTTCGAGGGTGACCGGCTTGACCAGGTCGGAGCAGAGCGCCATGACGCGCTTCCCGACCCTGGTGGAGCCGGTGAAGACGATCTTGGCGACGCCGGGGTGCCGTACGAGTGCGTCGCCGGCGATGTCACCGCGCCCGGGCAGGACCTGGAAGAGGTGTTCCGGGAGCCCGGCCTCCAGTGCGAGTTCGGCCAGCCGCAGGGAGGTGAGCGGGGTCGTCTCGGCGGGCTTGAGGACGACGGCGTTCCCGGCCGCGAGGGCCGGTGCGGTGCCCCAGGCGGCGATCGGCAGGGGGAAGTTCCAGGGGGCGATCACGCCGATCACGCCCAGGGGTTCCTGGAAGGTGACGTTCCAGCCGCCGGGCACCGGGATCTGCCGGCCCGCGAGGCGTTCCACTCCGCCGGCCGCGTAGTCCAGCAGGTCGCGGACGTTGCCCGCCTCCCAGCGGGCGTTGCCGAGGGTGTGGCCGGCCTGCCTGACCTCCAGCCGGGCGAGTTCTTCGCGGTGTTCGTCGACGACGGCGGCGAAGCGGCGCAGCAGCCGGGCCCGGTCGGCGGGCGCGAGGGCGGCCCAGGCCCGCTGTGCCCGTTCGGCCCGGCGGACCGCGGCGTCCACGTCCTGCTCGCCGGCGCCCGGCACGGTCGCGACGACCTCTTCCGTGGCGGGGTTGAGAACTTCGAGTTCGTACAGCTCGGACACGTGATGCCTCACAGGCGTTCGAAGGAGCGGCGCAGCTCCCAGTCGGTGACCGCGGCGTCGAAGGCGTCCAGCTCGACGCGCGCCATGTTGCGGTAGTGGGCCACGACCTCGTCGCCGAAGGCGGCCTTGGCGATCGGGCTGTTCTCCCAGAGGTCGGCGGCCTCGCGGAGGGTGGTCGGGACGTGCGCGAAGCCGGCGGTGTAGGCGTTGCCGGGGCACGGTTCGGGGAGTTCGAGCTTCTGCTCGACGCCGTACAGGCCGGCCGCGACCAGGCCGGCGACGGCGAGGTGCGGGTTGACGTCGCCGCCGGGGAGGCGGTTCTCGAAGCGCAGGGAGCGGCCGTGGCCGACCACGCGCAGGGCGCAGGTGCGGTTGTCGTGGCCCCAGGCGACGGCGGTGGGCGCGAAGGAGCCCGGCTGGAACCGCTTGTAGGAGTTGATGTTGGGCGCGTACAACAACGAGAAGTCCCGCAGGGCGGCGAGCTGTCCGGCGAGGAAGTGCCGCATGACCTCGGACATGCCCCCTTCCAGGTCGCCCGCCATGGCGTTGGTGCCGTCGGCGTCGGCGAGCGAGAGGTGGATGTGGCAGGAGTTGCCCTCGCGCTCGTTGTACTTGGCCATGAAGGTGATCGAGACGCCCTCCTGGGCGGCGATCTCCTTGGCGCCGGTCTTGTAGAGGGCGTGCTGGTCGCAGGTCCGCAGTGCCTCGTCGTAGCGGAAGGCGATCTCGTGCTGGCCCGGGTTGCACTCGCCCTTGGCGGACTCGACGGTGAGGCCGGCGCCGGCCATGTCGTTGCGCAGCCGGCGCAGCAGGGGCTCGATGCGGCCGGTGCCCAGGATGGAGTAGTCGATGTTGTACTGGTTGGCCGGGGTGAGGCCGCGGTAGTTCGCGTCCCAGGCCTGTTCGTAGCTGTCCTTGAAGACGATGAACTCCAGCTCGGTGCCGACCTGGGCGGTGTAGCCGAGTGCGGCGAGCCGCTCCAGCTGGCGGCGCAGGATCTGGCGGGGCGCGGCGACGACCGGGGAGCCGTCGTTCCAGGCGAGGTCGGCGACGAGCAGCGCGGTGCCGGGGTGCCAGGGGACGCGGCGCAGGGTGGCGAGGTCGGGGTGCATGGCGAAGTCGCCGTAGCCGCGCTCCCAGGAGGACATCGCGTAGCCGTCGACGGTGTTCATCTCGGTGTCCACGGCGAGCAGGTAGTTGCAGCCCTCGGTGCCGTGGTGGAGGACCTCGTCGAGGAAGAAGCGGGCGGCGAACCGCTTGCCCTGGAGCCGCCCTTGCATGTCGGGGAAGGCCAGGACGACAGTGTCGATCTCACCGCTCGCGACGAGGGCGTGCAGTTCCTCGACACTGAGCGGGGGTGTGCGGTCTGCCACGGGAGAGCCTCCTTGGGCGCCATCGCGCTTTTGCGGCCGGGCCGGGAGCCATAAGGTATTGCGGAGAACCATTGCTTGGGAAGGGGGTACGGCGGATGTCGCGGGAAGTCGAGTTGCAGGAGGTGGGCGACCGGCTCGCCCCGGTGCTGCGGCCGGTGCGGGCGGGCAACGGCTTCGAGGAGGCGCTGGAGCAGATCCTGCAGATCGTCCGGCTGGGCCTGGTGCCGGGCGGCGAACGGCTGCCGGCCGAGCGGGAGCTGGCCGAGCGGCTCGGGATCAGCCGGGTGACGCTGCGCGAGGTGCTGAAGGTGCTCCAGGACCAGGGCCTGGTGGAGGCGCGGCGCGGCCGGTACGGCGGAACCTTTGTTCTGCCGCGCCCGGACGCGGGCGGCGAGGACGAGCTGCGGCGCCGGATCTCCGAGGTCGACATCGAGGACGTACTGCGCTTCCGCGAGGTCCTTGAGGTGGGCGCGGCCGGGCTGTGCGCGGCGCACGGACTGGCACCGGAGCAGGCGGAGCGGCTGCGGGAGGCGCTGGACCGCACCCACGGGGCCCCGCTGGCGGACTACCGGCGGGCGGACACGCTGCTGCACCTGACGCTGGCCGAGCTGTGCGGTTCGCCGTCGCTGACCGCGCAGTACGCGGCGGTCCGGGCCACGGTCAACGACCTGCTGGACTGCATCCCGCTGCTGGTGCGCAACCTGGAGCACTCCCAGCGGCAGCACACCGCGCTGGTGGAGGCGGTGCTGGACGGGGACGCGGACGGGGCGCGGGAGATGATGCGCGAGCACTGCGCGGGCACGGCGGCCCTGCTGCGGGGCTTCCTGGCGTGAGTCGGCTCTGTAAAGGTTTCCCCGAACACCTTTGAAGCGGGCGCCGGTCGAGCGAGCATCTTGATGCGGGCACCTCGAAGCGAGCACCTTTGAAGTCCAGGGAGGCAGCATGACCGAACGGCCGCTGATCGGCGTGAGCACGTATCTGGAGTCCAGCGCGCGCTGGGGCGTGTGGGACCTGGAGGCGGTGCTGCTGCCGGCCGGCTATCCGCGGCTGGTGCAGCGGGCCGGCGGACTGGCGTCCCTGCTGCCGCCGGACGCCCCCGAGCGGGCCGCCGCCGCGGTGGCCCGGCTCGACGGGCTGGTCATCGCGGGCGGCCCGGACGTCGACCCGGCCCGGTACGACGCCGAGCGCTCGCCCCGTACGGGGCCGCCCGCGCCGGAGCGCGACGCCTGGGAGCTGGCGCTGATCGACGCGGCGCTGGCGGCGGACGTGCCCCTGCTGGGCATCTGCCGGGGCATGCAGCTGCTGAACGTCGCCCTGGGCGGGACGCTGCTCCAGCACCTGGACGGGCACCGGGAGGTGGTCGGCGCGTTCGGCGGGCACCCGGTGAAGCCGGTGCCGGGGACGCTGTACGCCGGCATCGTCCCGGAGGAGCTGACCGTGCCGACGTATCACCACCAGGCGGTGGACCGGCTCGGCGAGGGGCTCGTGCCGTCGGCTCACGCGGAGGACGGCACCGTGGAGGCCGTGGAGCTGCCGGCGGACCGGGGCTGGGCGCTGGGCGTGCAGTGGCATCCGGAGATGGGCGAGGACCAGCGGGTGATGCGGGCCCTGGTCACAGCCGCTTCCTGAGCCAGGCCAGGGCGGCCTCGCCCTGGGCGCGCTGGAAGGGGCGCAGGGTGGGCAGGCCCGGCGGCGCCGGTTGCAGCGAGCCGCGCAGGAAGTAGCCCGTGAGGGCGGCCAGCGCCGCGGTCACGGCGTCGGGGTCCTCGGACCGGCCCAGGGGATGGGCGGTGAAGACCTCTTCGGGATCCGGTCCGCCCTGTGCCCGCACGCACGGCAGCAGCACCAGCAGGTCGAACCAGGGCGCGGCGCGCAGGGCGTGCGGCCAGTCCACGAAGACGACGCCCCCGTCGGCCGTGAGCAGGAGGTTGTCCGCGCGCAGGTCGCCGTGGGCCAGGGTGTCGCCGGAGGCGCCCTCGGCCCATCCGGCCTCCAGCGCGGCGAGTGCGGGCAGACGGTCGGCGACCCACGCGCCGAGGCTGCCCCGGACGTCACCGGCCTCGCCCTCGTGGAGCCGGCGCCAGCCGGCGAAGGCGTCGGCCAGGTCCTCGGCGACGGGCGGGGCGTCGACCGGGGACGGGGTGCCGGTGCGGGCGAGCACGGTGACGGCGTCGAGCACCCGGCGCAGCTCGGCCGGCCGCCAGGGCACGTGCGGCTGGCGTCCGGGCACCTCCTCGAAGACCAGCGCCACCCAGGTGCCGTCGTCGTAGGACCCGAGCAGCCGGGGCGCGGGCACGGTGGCCGGCAGCGCGGCGGCGTGCCGCGCCTCCTTGCGGTGCAGGCCGGGGCTGTGCGGGTTGGTCTCGGCGCTCACCGCCTTGACGAAGCCGGTGCCGCCGGTCGCCGTGCGCACGCGGGCGGCGACGCCGGGCGAGAAGCCGCCGCTCTGGGTCTCGGCCCGGACGACCGGCGCGCCCAGCACGTCACCGACGGCGTCCCGCACGGCACGCGGGAGGTCTTCCCAAGGGGTGCGGACGCCCGTGGCGGGCGGGGCGGTGTGGGTCATGCGGGCCATGGTGCCGGGAGCAACTGCCGCTTGACCAAGGGTTTTCCCGGCCGTGGCCCCCGGCGGGGAACCGTCAGCCGCGCGTCAGCGACAGCAGCTCCCGTGCCGGGCCCGTCGGCCGGTGGCCCGTCGGCCACACCGCGCGGAGGTCGCGGTGCAGGGACACCCCCTCCACCGGGATGCTCACCAGGCGCCGCATCGCCAGCTCCTCCCCCACCGCCAGCTCGCTCAGCACCGAGGGTCCGGCCCCGCTGACCGCGGAGGCCTTCACCGCCGTCGTCGAGGACAGCTCGATCAGCGGCCGGGACAGGCCGCCGAGCGCCGTGTCCAGGACCTGGCGGGTGCCGGAGCCGCGCTCGCGGAGGATCAGCGGGGTCGCCGCCAGTTCCTCCGCCGTGAGGGGGCGCCTGCGCCGGGCCCACGGATGGCCGGGGGCCGTCACCACGATCAGCCGGTCGTGGGCGATCACCGCCGAGTCCAGGCCCGTGGGCACGGTCAGGCCCTCCACGAAGCCGAGGTCCGCCTCGCCGGCCAGCAGGAGTTCCGCGACCTTCGCCGAGTTGCCCGCGAGCAGCGAGACGGCCGTGTCGGGCCGCTCGGCGTGCAGCGCGAGCAGCCAGCCGGGCAGCAGGTACTCGGCGATGGTCATGCTCGCCGCGACCCTGAGCCGCGAGTCCCGCCGGTCCCGCAGTGCCTGGGCGCCCGCGTCGAAGGCCGCCGCCGCCTCCACCACCCGGCGGGCCCAGTCCGTGACCAGGGCACCCGCGTCGGTGAGCCGGGAGCCGCGCGGCGAGCGGTCGACCAGGGCCACGCCCAGCTGCCGTTCCATGGAGCGCAGCCGGCTGCTGGCGGCCGGCTGGGTGATGCCGACCTCGCGCGCCGCCGCGCCGAGACTGCCCAGCCGCGCCACCGCGAGCAGCAGCTCCAGCGCGGCGAGGTCCGGCACCCGATGCGCCAGCGACTCCGTGCGTTCCTGCCGACCCTCCGCCTCGCTCATAAGACCAGCTTATGCCCTCATAGAGAGGAACTCCCTGGTCAGGCGGGATCTGCGACGGCACTGTGAAGACATGGTCACCGCAGCCCAGCCCCTCCCCCTCCCCCGCGCCTCCCGGATCCGGACCCTCGGCCCCAACTGGTACACCCCCGTCATGGGCACCGCCATCGTCGGCTCGGCCGGCGCCGCGCTGCCCGGACACGCGCCGGGGCTGCGCGGTGCCCTCGTGGCCGTCTGGGCGCTTTCCCTGGTCCTGCTCGTGACGCTCCTGGCCGCCCGCGCCCTGCACTGGGCCCACCACCGCGACCGGGCCCGCGCCGACCTCCTCGACCCGGCCGTGGCCCCCTTCTACGGCGCGCTCGCCATGGCCCTGCTGGCGGTGGGCGGCGGCGCCGTGGTCGTGGGACGGGACCTGATCGGGGAGCGCGCGGCGGTCGCCCTGGACACCGTCCTGTTCACCGCCGGCACGGCCGTGGGGCTCGCGGCGGCCGTGGCCGTGCCGTACCTGATGGCCGTACGGCATCGTGTGCGGCCCGCCGAGGCCACCCCGGTGTGGCTGCTGCCGCTGGTCGCGCCCATGGTGTCGGCCGCGCTCGGCCCGCTGCTGGTGCCGCACCTGCCGCCGGGGCAGCCCCGGGAGACCCTGCTGCTGGCCTGCTTCGCGCTGTTCGGGCTGAGCCTGCTGGCCGTGCTGCTGATGCTGTCGCTGGTCTTCGCCCGCGTCATCACCTCCGGGCCGCTGCCGCTCGCGCTCACCCCGACCCTGTTCCTGGTCCTCGGCCCGCTCGGGCAGTCCGTCACCGCGCTCGGCCTGATCGCGGACGAGGCTCCCGGGGTGGTACCGGCCCCGTACGACCGTGGCCTCGGGATCCTCGCCGTGCTGTACGGGGTGCCGGTCATGGGGTTCGCGCTGCTCTGGCTGGGGCTCGCCACCGCGCACGTGGTGCGGGCCCGGCGGCAGGGCATGCGGTTCACGCTGGCCTGGTGGGCGTTCACCTTCCCGGTGGGCACCTGTGTCACCGGCACCGCGGCCCTCGCCCGGCACACCGGTCTCGCGGTGTACGACGCGCTGGCCCTCGGTCTGTACGGCGTCCTCGTGGCGGCCTGGCTCGCGGCGGCCCGCGGTACCGTGCGCGGCCTGCTCAGCGGCGAGCTGCTCGCAGGGCCCCGGCCAGCACCCGTGGCGCTTGTGTCAGGGACGGGCCGTACCAGGTCAGGTGCCGTCCGCTGACCAGGGCGCAGGGCAGGCCGGGGAACGCCTCCGGGCCGTCGTCCGCGGTGAAGCGGTACGGCTCGTCGGGCAGGACCACCACGTCCGGGTGCGCCGCCCGCAGCTCGTCCAGCGGGACGCGGGGGTAGCGCTCGGGGTGGGCGGCGTACACATGGGCCACGCCCAGGCGGGCCAGGACGTCGCCCGCGAAGGTGTCCCGCCCCAGCACCATCCAGGGCCGGCGCCAGATCGGTACGACCGCCGTCATGCGCTCCGCCGGCTCGGGCAGGGCCGCCCAGACCGCCTCCGCCTCGGCCAGCCACGCGGGCCGGGCCGGCGCGCCGCACGCGGTGAGCACCCGGTCCAGCTCGGTGAAGGCGTCCGGCACGGTCCGCACCTCGGTGACCAGCACGTCGAGGCCCGCGGCCCGCAGGACGTCCAGGTCGGCGGTGCGGTTCTCCTCCTCGTTGGCGATCACCAGGTCGGGAGCCAGGGAGACGATCCGGTCCACCTTCGGGTTCTTCGTACCGCCGATCCGGGTGACGTCCAGGTCCGCCGGACGGACGCACCAGTCCGTGGCACCGGCCAGCACTCCGGGCAGGGTCACCGCGACCGCCTCGGTCAGCGACGGGACCAGCGAGACGACCCGCACGCTAGCGCGACCGGTCCTGGACGGCCTCGATGTGCTCGGCGACCGCCACCACGATGACCCGGGTGTCCGGGACCGTGGCCCGCCAGCGGTGCCGCACCCCGCCGGTCAGGTAGAGGGTGTCGCCGCGGCCGAGGCGGTAGGCGCGCCCCTCGGCCTCTATCTCCACCGCGCCGTCGGCGACGTACATCAACTCGTCGTTGCGGTGCTGGAACTCGCGGCCGGCGTCGTGGTCGCCGGTGAACTCGGAGGCGTGCAGCTGGTGGTGGCCGCGCACCAGGGAGCGGGTCCGCGGGTCGAAGTCGCCCTCGGCGACGGGCTCGGCGCGGACGACGTCCACGCTGGCCGCCGGGTCGGCGGCGGCGAGGAGTTCGACGGCCGTGGTGCGCAGGGCGTCGGCCAGCTTCTCCAGGGACGTACGGCTCGGGCGGGCCTTGTCGTTCTCGACCTGGCTGAGGAAGGGCACGGAGAGGCCGCTGCGCTCGGCCACGGCGGCAAGCGTCAGTTCCAGCGCGCGGCGGCGCCGGCGGACGGCCGCGCCCACCCGCACGGGCTGCTGCTCTTTGTGGTCGCCCATCGCTCCGGCTCCCTCCCTCGCTCGTCGTGCCGCTGTCCGGGTGCCCGCCGCGGGGCACTCCTCCTCTGATGACTTCTCTGCACCCTACGCATGTTCGGCAAACCGTTTCACGTGCCTGTCACATCCACGACATGTCCGTGCTCCCTCACCTCACAGTTCACGCCAGTGCCCCGGGGGCGCGGACCCCTCCGGGACCGGGCCCCCCCGCCGGATGAATATGCCGACCAGCTGGGCCGGGTGCCGCCGCACTGACCATCGCTCGTCACGGAGAGTGTTTGGCCTGATCCTTGCCGTAAGCGCCGTGCCGCGAGGGGCGGGCGCCGTCGGACGCGCGGCGGCGTACGGCGGCGCCCGCCCCTCGGGAGGCGGTCCGGGCCGGTCAGGTCACCCGGCCGCCCGGCTGCGGGCGTCGTCCTTGGCGACGGGGGCCCACTTGTCGACCAGCCCGGGGTGCTGCCGCAGCCAGGCGCGGACGGCGTCCTGCTCCTTGCCCTCGCCCGCCTTCTGGATCTGCGCCTCCAGGCCGGTGAGCTGCTCCTCGGTCATCGAGAAGTCCTTCAGCCACTGGCCGACCTGCGGGTTGTCGGCGGCGAAGCCCTTGCGGGCCAGGGTGTGCACCCCGTCGCCCTTGCCCCAGGCGCCCTCGGGGTCCTTGAGCTTCTTCAGGCCGTAGTCGCTGTAGGCCCAGTGCGGGGACCACAGGGTGACGACGACCGGCTGCTTGCGGGCGTAGGCGCGCTTCAGCTCGGCGAGCATGGCCGGCGTGGAGCCGTCGACCACGTCGTACGTGCCCTCCAGGCCGTACTCCTTGAGGACCTTGCTCTTGAGCAGGCCCATCATGCCGGCGCTGGGCTCGATGCCGATGATCTTCCCGTCGAAGTCGTCCGCGTGGTCCTTGAGGTCCGCCAGGGAGTTCACGTTCTTCACATAGGAGGGGACGGTCAGCTCCAGGGAGGTGGGCCCGTACCACGTGCCGAGGTCGTCCAGCTGCTCGCCGTACTTCGCCCAGTACTCGGCGTGGGTGGTGGGCAGCCAGGAGTCGGTCTGGAAGTCGAGCTGGCCGGTGGCGAGGCCGGTGTAGAGCGGGCCGGCCGTGTACTGGGTCGCGGTGACCTTGAAGCCGCGCTCCTGGAGGATCTCCTGCCAGAGGAAGGTGGAGGCGATGCCCTCGTCCCAGGGGATGTAGCCGATCCTGATCTCCTTGCCCTTGCCGACGTCCGTGCCGGAGGCCTCGGAGGTGCCGGCGGTGGGGCCGAAGACGCCGAGTCCGCCCGCGACGAGGGCGAGGACGGCCACGCCGGCCACGGCGACGGCCGGGCGCGGACGGTACGACCACGCGCGCGTGGGGGCCTTCGCGGCGGCCCTGCGGCCCAGCGGGGAGAGCTGGGTGCCGAGCGCGCCGGTGACGCGGTCCAGGTAGATGGCGAGGACGACGATGCCGACGCCCGCCTCGAAGCCGTAGCCGATGTCGAGCCGGCCGATCGCCTCGTTGACCGCGCCGCCGAGGCCGCCGGTGCCGACCATGCCGGCGATGACGACCATGGACAGGCCCAGCATGATCACCTGGTTGACGCCGGCCATGATGGTCGGCAGGGCGAGCGGCAGCTGGACCCGCCACAGGATGTCGCGCGGGCTGGTGCCGAAGGCCTCCGCGGCCTCGACCAGGTCGGCGTCGACCTGCCGGATGCCCAGCTCGGTCATGCGGACGCCGGGGGCGAGCGCGAAGATCAGGGTGGCGACGACACCGGCGGCGGTGCCCAGGCCGAAGAAGAGCATGGCCGGGATCAGCAGCACCATCGACGGCATGGTCTGGAGCAGGTCCAGGACCGGACGTACGGCGGCGCTGACCGCCTTGGAGCGGGCGGCCCGGATGCCCAGCGGGATCGAGATCACCAGCGCGATCACGGTCGCCACGAGGACCAGGGCGAGCGTGGACATGGCCCGGTCCCACAGGTCGAGCGAGTCCACCAGCGCGAATCCGGCGAACGCCAGGACACCCGCGAGCAGGCCGCGCAGCCACCAGGCGACGACGGCGAGGATGCCGGCCATGAGGAGCGGCTCGGGCGCGGCCAGTACGGCGTCGATGCCGTCGTACATGCCCTCCACGACCGCCTTGATGGCGTCGAAGAGCCAGGAGAGGTGGTCGACCAGCCAGGCGACGCCGGAGTCGACCCAGTCGCCGAGGTGGATCCTAGGCACGGCCGATCACCTTCCTCGGATTGCCGCAGGCGGCCGGCTCACTCTGCTCGTCGCCGAGGAAGCCGACCAGCCGCTGCCGGGGCACGACCCCGACGAGGGCCCGGCCCTCGTCCAGGACGGCGACCGGGTGGGACAGCCGGGCGCTGATCGCGCACAGCTCGGTGAACGGCGTGTCGGGGGCCGCGGTCTCGCAGCCGCAGTCGGCCTCGTCGCCCCGCAGCTCGGTGTCCATCACGGCGGCGGCGGTGAGCACGCGCGCGCGGTCGACGTCCTGGATGAAGGAGGCCACGTAGTCGTTCGCGGGGCGCAGCAGGATGTCCTCGGCGGTGCCGGTCTGGACGATGCGGCCGTCGCGCATGACGGCGATGCGGTCGCCGAGCCGCATCGCCTCGTTGAGGTCGTGGGTAATGAAGACGATGGTCTTCTTCAGCGTCTTCTGCAGCTCCAGCAGCTGGTCCTGCATGTCGCGCCGGATCAGCGGGTCCAGGGCGCTGAAGGACTCGTCCATCAGCAGCACGTCGGCATCGGTGGCGAGGGCACGGGCGAGGCCGACGCGCTGCTGCATGCCGCCGGACAGCTCGTCGGGCCACGACGTCTCCCAGCCGGCCAGGCCGCACAGGGCGAGCGCCTCGTCGGCGCGGCGCTCGCGCTCGGCGCGGGGCACGCCCTGCACTTCCAGGCCGTAGGCGGCGTTGTCGCGGACGCTGCGGTGCGGGAACAGCGCGAAGTGCTGGAAGACCATGCTGATCTTCTTCGAGCGCAGCTCGCGCAGCGCCCGGTCGGTGAGGTCGGTCAGATCCTGCCCGTCGAAGCGCACACTGCCCGCGGTCGGCTCCAGCAGACCGTTGAGCGTGCGCAGCAGGGTGGACTTGCCGGAGCCGGACAGCCCCATGACGACGAAGATCTCGCCGGCCTCGACGCGGAAGGAGGCGTCGATCACGGCGGCGGTGGTGCCGTCGGCACGCAGCTCCGCCCGGTCGGCCCCCTGCCGCAGCCGCTCCACCGCCTCGGCCGGTCGTCTTCCGAACACCTTGAACAGATGCTCTGCCTCAAGCCTGGGTGACACGCGCACCTCTCGTCTCCGGGAACAGGACAGAGGCCGCGCCTCCCCAGGTCAAGCCGGGGCAAACTCACGAGTGGCCGGACTCACGGCGATGCGCAGCACGCAACGCGTTCCGGGGCGGAGGGGCGCTGTCGGTGCCGTACGGCATGATGCGAACGTGACCGGACGACTGATGCTCCTCGACACCGCTTCGCTGTACTTCCGCGCCTACTTCGGCGTCCCGGACTCCGTGAAGGCGCCGGACGGCACGCCCGTCAACGCGGTTCGCGGGCTGCTGGACTTCATCGACCGGCTGGTCCGGGACCACCGGCCGGACCGGCTCGTGGCCTGCATGGACGCCGACTGGCGCCCGCAGTGGCGGGTGGACCTCATCCCCACCTACAAGGCCCACCGGGTCGCCGAGGAGCACGAGGGCGCGCCGGACGAGGAGGAGGTGCCGGACACCCTCGCACCGCAGGTGCCGGTGATCGAGGACGTGCTGGACGCGATCGGCATCGCGCGCGTCGGGGTCGCGGGGTACGAGGCGGACGACGTGATCGGCACGTTCACCGCGCATGCGAAGGGCCCGGTGGACATCGTCACCGGCGACCGCGACCTGTACCAGCTGGTGGACGACGGGCGCGGGATCCGCGTGCTGTATCCACTGAAGGGCGTCGGCACGCTGCAGCTGACGGACGAGGCGGTGCTGCGCGAGAAGTATGGCGTCGACGGGCGGGGGTACGCGGATCTGGCGCTGCTGCGCGGCGACCCGAGCGACGGCCTGCCGGGCGTGGCCGGCATCGGCGAGAAGACGGCCGCCAAGCTGCTCGCCGAGTTCGGCGACCTGGCCGGGATCATGGCGGCGGTCGACGACCCGGGGGCGAAGCTCACGCCGTCGCAGCGCAAGCGGCTCACCGAGGCCCGGCCGTATGTCGCGGTCGCGCCGAAGGTGGTGCGGGTGGCCGGTGACGTGCCGCTGCCGGATGTCGACACCGGCCTGCCGCACGCCCCGCGCGATCCGGCGGGACTGGAGGAGCTGGCGCGCCGCTGGGGTCTCGGCGGTTCCCTGGAGCGGCTGCTGACCACGCTCGCGGAGTGACCTTGAGGGGAATGTTCCGGCAAAAGAGTCTCATCGACGGCTCGGGGAAGCGGTGTTGACACGGAGTGGGATGCTAACTTAGGTAAACCTAACCAACCCCCGCAGGAGGCCGTGATGGCAGAGCGTCCGGGACGAAAGCCGCGCAAGCCCTATACCGCCCAGGTGGTGCGCACCGAACGGCTGTCTCCGCATATGCAGCGCGTGGTGCTCGGCGGCGAGGGCCTGGCCGGATTCTCCGCGGACAGCTGCACCGACCACTACGTGAAGCTGCTGTTCGGCGCCGACGGTGTCACCTACCCGGAGCCCTTCGACATCGAGCGGATCCGCGCCGAGTTCCCGCGCGAGCAGTGGCCGGTGACCCGGACGTACACCGTGCGCGCCTGGGACCCGGCACAGCAGGAGCTGACCCTGGACTTCGTCGTCCACGGCGACGAGGGCCTGGCCGGGCCGTGGGCCGTCCGGGCCCAGCCCGGCGAAACGGTCCGCTTCATGGGCCCCGGCGGCGCGTACGCGCCCGACCCGGAGGCGGACTGGCATCTGCTCGCCGGTGACGAGAGCGCGCTGCCCGCGATCGCCCGCGCCCTGGAGACGCTGCCCGCCGGCGCCACCGCGCACGCCTTCGTCGAGGTGTCCGGCCCCGAGGAGGAGCAGAAGATCGACACCGAGGTGCGGGTCACCTGGCTGCACCGCGGGGACCGGCCGGTCGGCGAGGCGCTGCTGGAGGCCGTGCGCGGGCTGGAGTTCCCCGAGGGCCGACTGCACGCGTTCGTGCACGGCGAGGCGGGCTTCGTGAAGGAGCTGCGCCGACTGCTGCGGGTCGAACGGCAGATCCCCCGCGAGGACCTGTCGATCTCCGGCTACTGGCGCCTCGGCCACAACGAGGACGGCTGGCAGGCCGCCAAGCGCGACTGGAACGCCCGCATCGAGGCCGAACAGGAGGGCAACACGTCGGCGGCAGCGGCCTGAGCGGACCCGGGCCGGCGCGGCGGCGGCAGCGGCCGGGGACGTAGGGGCCTGAGCGGACCAGCGGCGGCGCGACGGGCGGGGGCCTGAGCAGGCCGGGCGCGGGACGACGACGGCGGCAGGCCGAGGGCGGCACAACAGCGGCGGCGCCCGAACGGGCCAGAGGCGCCACGGCAGCGCGGCAACAGCCCGAAACAAGCTCAGGCCGGCACGGCAGTGGCAGCGGCCCGAGCGGACCGGGGGCGGCGCGGCGGCGGCAGCGGCCTGAGCAGGCCAGCGGCACGGCGGCGGCGGCAGGCCGAGGGCGGCACAGCAGCGCAGCAACAGCCCGAAACGGGTTCGGCGCGGCGGCGGCAGGGGCCTGAGCGGGCCAGCGCACGGCGGCCCGAGCCGGCCGGGGGCGGCAGGCCGCGGCGGCAGGCCGAGAGGGGAACGGCGCGGCAGCGGCCCGGGCAGGCAGAGGCAGCGCGGCAACAGCCCGAAGAAGCTCAGAGCGACTGGGCAGAGGCAGCGGCAGCAGCGGCCTGAGCGGACCGAGGGCGGCATGGCGTCGGCAATGGCCCGAGCAGGCCAAGGGCAGCACGACGGCGCCAGCAGGCCGAGCGGGCAGAGGCGGCACAGCAGCACGGCAACGGCCCGAACTGGCTCAGGGCGGCACAGCAACGGCAGCGGCCTGAACGGACCGGGGCCGGCGCGGCGGCAGGGGCCTGAGCAGTCCAACGGCGCGGCGGCGGGCGGCCCGGCAGCGGCCCGGGCAGGCCGAGAGCGCCACGGCAACGGCAGCAGCCCGCACAGACCGAGGGCGCCACGGCAACAGCAGCGGCAACGGCCCGAACAGGCTCAGGGCGGCACGGCAGTGGCAGCGGCCTGAGCGGGCCGGGGGCGGCCCGGCGGCGGCCCGGACAAGCCGAGGGCGGCACAGCAACGGCAGCCGCCGGCAGGCAAGGGCGGCGCCGTTCTCGTAGGTGCCGGGCGGCCGGCTCAGTCGGTGTGTACGCGCGCGTGCAGGTGCATGTCGTGCCAGCCGTCCGGGTGGAGGAGGGCGCTGCGCTTGGTGCCCTCCAGGGCGAAGCCGGCCTTGGCGGCGACCCGGCAGGACGCTTCGTTGGCGGTGGAGTGCGTGAGTTCCAGGCGGTGGAAGCCGATCTCCTCCAAGGCCCAGTCGGCCAGAGCCGTCGTGGCGCGCACGGCGACTCCCCGCCCCCGCGCCCGCGCCACCGTCCAGTAGGCGACCTCCGCGACGCCGTCCCCGAGCAGGATCTGGCGCAGCGCGACCCGGCCCAGCAGCTCGTCGGTGGCGTCGTCCACGACGGCCCACTGGGCCTCGCGCTCGCCCTCCCACCCCTTCTGCCACCCGGCTATCCAGCCGGCGGCCTCCTCGACGGAGTCGGAGGACCTGATGTGCCACTGGTGCATCACCGGGTCCTGGAACGCGGCGTGCAGCGCGGGCGCGTCCCCGGCCCGCCAAGGGCGCAGGAGCAGGGCGTCACCGGCGGGGAGAGAGGGCTGGGGGACACGGGCGAGGCTGCCGGGGGTCAGGACCGGGCTGGTGAGATACGGCATGATCCACATCCTGCCGAGCGCACGCCCGGCCGCCCACCCGTTTTCGGCCACCACCGGGTGCCCGCACCCCCGTACCCTGGACCCCGATGAGACGCCGTACGCCGCCCCCGCCCGCCCCGCTCCCCCAGCGCCACGGGGTCGACCCCGTACGGGTACGGCTGCCCCTCGGCGGGGCGTGGGCCACCGTGCGGGAGCATCTGGTGGAGCGGCTCACGGGGGCCGGGCCCGGGACGGTCGAGTCGATGTTCGCCGACGGGCTGGTGGTCGGCGCCGACGGGCGGCCCGTGGCGCCCGACGCGCCGTACCGGGCGGGGATGTTCGTCTGGTTCCACCGCGAGCTGCCCGCCGAGGTGCCGGTGCCGTTCCCGGTGGAGGTGGTGTACCGGGACGAGCACATCGTGGTGGCCGACAAGCCGCACTTCCTGGCCACGACCCCGCGCGGCACGCATGTCGCGCAGACCGCGCTGGCCCGTCTCCGGAGCGAGCTGGGCATCCCGACGCTCACGGCGGCCCACCGCCTGGACCGGCTCACCGCCGGGCTGGTGCTGTTCACGGTGCGGCCCGAGGAGCGCGGCGCGTACCAGACGCTGTTCCGGGACCGGCGGGTACGCAAGGAGTACGAGGCGATCGCGCCGTACGACCCCTCGCTCGCCCTGCCCCGGACCGTACGCAGCCGGATCGTGAAGGAGCGTGGCGTGCCGGCCGCCCGGGAGGTGGAGGGCGAGCCGAACGCCGAGACCCGCGTGGAGCTGATCGAGCACCGGGCCGGGCTGGGCCGCTACCGGCTCACGCCGGCGACCGGGCAGACCCACCAGCTGCGCGTGCATCTGACCGCGCTGGGCGTGCCCATCCTCGGCGATCCGCTGTACCCCGAGGTGACCGACCCGGTGCCGGCCGGTGACTTCCGGCGCCCGCTGCAACTGCTCGCACGGCACCTGGAGTTCACCGATCCGGTCACCGGCACGCGGCACAAGCTCGTCAGCGGGCGCCGACTGGGGTCCTGGACGTCCTACGCCGACTGGGCCGACGGCATGACGGACGTCCCCGGGGACGGCTGAACCACCAGTGGCGGGTGGGTCAGTCGCCTCGCCACCAGCGCGTCAGCCGGCGCCACAGGCCCCGGGGCCGGGTCGGTTCCGGGTCGGGCAGAGCCGGTGGGACGGCCTGCGGGAGGGGCGCCGAGCGGGCCGGCACCGGCTGCGGTTCGGGCGCCGGGGCCGGATCGCTGCTCAGGGTGCCGACCTGCCAGTTGGACCGCTGCGCCGGGACGGGCATGGCCCGCGGCGGCAGGCCGACGTCCTGCTGCGGCTTCGGTTCGAACCGCACCGGCAGGGACACCAGGTGCCGGGAGGCGATGGAGGACCGCCAGCGCAGATCCTCCTCGGCGCAGTCCAGCTGGATGTCGGACAGCCGGGTCAGCAGCGCGTCGACGCCGACGTCCGCGATGGCACGGCCGATGTCCTGGCCGGGGCACTCGTGCGGGCCGCCGCCGAACGCGAGATGGGAGCGGTTGCCCTGCATGCTCGCGGACAGGTCGGGCCGCACCCGCGGGTCGACGTTGCCCGGGGCGGGCGCGAAGAGCAGTCCGTCGCCCTTGGCGATGCGCCGGCCGGCCAGCTCGGTGTCCTGCTTGGCGAAGTAGCCGAAGACCGTGCTGAACGGCGGCTCGTCCCACAGGGACTGCTCGATCGCCTCCGGCACGGTCATCTGCCCGCCGTTGAGCTGGGCGCGGAAGCCCGGCTCGGTGAGGACCATGCGCAGCGCGTTGGCGAGGAGGTTCGCGGTGGCCTCGTAGGCCGCGAAGAGGACGAGCCGCAGGTGTTCGCGGACCTCGTCGTCGGTGAGTCCGGCCGGGTGGGTGATGAGATGACTGGTGAAGTCGTCGTCGGGCCGGTCCCGCCGCCGGGTGGTGAGCCGGCTGAGCGCGTCCATGACGTAGGCATGGCTCTGGATGGCGGTCTCGGTGCCCTTGAGGGCGTCCCGAGCGGCCTGCACCATCCGGTCGTTGTACTCCTCGGGCATGCCGAGGACCTCGCACATCACGGCCATCGGCAGATGCTCGGCGAACTGGGAGACCAGGTCGGCCCGGCCCCGCTCGCAGAAGCCGTTGACCAGGCCCTGGGTGTGGCGGCCGATGTGCCGGCGCACGCTGCGCTGGTCGATGGTGGCCATGGCCGCGGTGACCGCGTCGCGCAGCCGCTCGTGCTCGTCGCCCTCGGCGTGCGAGCAGATGGGCTGCCAGGCGATGTGCGGCATGAGCGGGTGGTCGGGCTTGACCATGCCCTCCCGCAGCGGGGTCCAGAGCCGGCTGTCCCGGGTGTACTGCGAGGGGCTGCGTACCAGCTGCAGGTTCTCGGCGTGGCCGAGCACCACCCACATCGGTACGTCGTCGTGGAGCAGCACGGGGGCGATGGGGCCGTGCTGTTCGCGCAGGCGCTCGTAGAGGCTGTCGAGGTCCTCGGCGTCGGGGCCGTACAGCCGCTGCGCTCCCCCGGCGCCGAGGCCGTGCGCCGGGCAGCCCGGCGGCGGGCCGGACGTGGGGTCTGTGCCGGGGAGGGAGGGGGATTCTGACGTCACGGTGTCGCTCCGGAACGGATGGTGGGGACTCAGGTGAGGGCGCCGGAGAGCGCGAGGGAGTGCAGGAAACGCGTGAGGGTCATCAGCACGTCCTTGCTGGAGGCCCGGCGGCGCACATCGCACTCCATGATCGGGATGTCCGGGGCCAGGTCCAGCGCGGTGCGCAGTTCCTCGATCGGGTAACGGGGCGCGTCCGGGAAGGAGTTGACGGCGACGACGAAGGGCACGCCGCGCTCCTCCAGCCGCCCCATGACGTCGAAGCTGACTTCCAGACGCCGGGTGTCGACCAGTACGACCGCGCCGAGCGCGCCTTCGAACAGGCCGTTCCACAGGAACCAGAAGCGCTCCTGGCCGGGGGTGCCGAAGAGGTAGAGCACCAGCCTGTCGGTGATGCTGATGCGGCCGAAGTCCATGGCCACGGTGGTGGCCGTCTTGGACTCGGAGCCGTAGTTGTCGTCCACGCCGATGCCGGCCTGGGTCATGGTCTCCTCGGTGGTCAGCGGCCTGATCTCGCTGACGGAGCCGACCATGGTGGTCTTGCCGACACCGAACCCGCCCACGATCACGATCTTCACCGCGGCCTGGGCCGTGTGCGGCAGATGGTCCTCGGTGCGTGGGCCGGGGATCGTGTCAGAGCTTTTGAAGTCCATGCATCACCGCTTCGAGGAGTGAACGGTCGGGAACCGCCTGGCGGACGATCGGGGCGCGCGCCTGGACCAGCTCGGCTTCGATCAGCTCGGTGATCAGTACGGTCATCGCGCTGAACGGCAGCTGGAGGTAGGCCGACAGCTCGGCCACGGACAGCGGGGCGAGGCAGAGCCGGAGCACTGACGCCTCCTCGGGCGAGGCCGTCGGCCGTGGTGCGGAGCGCGCCACGATTAAGGTCACCAGGTCGAGTTCGGCGCGGGCGCCGTCGGATCCCGCGATGGTGTACAGCCGTTCGGGGTTCCGGGGCTTCTCCTCGCCGTCCGCCGGTTGCGGGGACTGCGACGGCAGGGGCGGGGGCGGGAGCGCCACCGGCTGCGGCCGGCGCCGTTTGCGTCGTGGAGGGGTCATACGGTCTGCCCGTTCCGCCGGGGCGGACTGGTGAGATGTTCCCCGATCCGGACGACGAGGTCGCGCATCATGCCGCTCATCCGGCCCGGTTCACAGGTGACGTCGGCGAGGACCGCGAGGAAGGCGTTGTCGCCGGCGTTCATGAGGTAGAAGTAGCCGCCCTCGATCTCGAAGACGACGACCTTCATGTCACCCGCGCCGGGGATCTCCTGGATGATGGCGCCGGCCAGGCTCTGTACGCCCGCGCAGGCGGCGGCCACCCGGTCGGCCGCGTCGGGGTCGCCGCCGTAGCGGGCGATACGCAGTCCGTCGGCGGAGAGAACCACGATCATCTCGATGCCCGGCACACCGTCGTTCAGCTGCTTGAGCATCCAGTCCAGGTTGCCTCGCTGCTGGATCACTTGAGGTCCCTCTCGTCTTCTTCGGCCTCGGGGGCGCCGCCCTCTGCGGGGTCGCCCGAATCGTTGAGCAGGTGCAGGTACTTGGTCGGGTGGAGCGTGAAGTCGGTCAGCTCGGGCCCGGTGGCGTCCTCGGGCATGCCCTTGCGCAGGCCGTTCCAGAACTCCTCGATCCCCAGGCCCGGCGGGCGGTCCATGAGCTTCTTGCGCTCGGGGTCGATCTCGGGCTCGGGTTCCGGTTCGGGCCTGGTCCGGGACCAGATGGTGGGCCTGCCCTCACGCTCGGCGCGCTCGATCTCGGCCTGTTCGCGGATCCGCTGGCTGAGCGGGGTCTTCACCCGGCTGCGGCGCTGCGGCAGACCGCCCGCGGTCCACTCGGTGACCTCCGGGACGTCGTCCTCCATGGAGATGCCGGCCGGGATCTTGGGGCTGGTGGGGCGGCGCTTCTTGGGCGGGCGCTTGGGGCCCTCCACGGCACCGAGTTCGGGCTTCGGGATACCGGTGGCGCCGATGCCGTGCGCGGCGCCGACACCGGGCTCGGTGGTCGTCATCACGCGCGGCACGATGAGGATCGCGCGGACACCGCCGTAGGCGGAGGAGCGCAGCGAGACCTCCATGTCGAACTGCTTGCAGAGCCGGCCGACGACGGCGAGGCCGAGGCGCGGGTTCTCGCCGAGGTTGTGCGCGTCGTCCAGGTTCCTGGCGTCGTCGATCGCCTGCTCGATACGACGGCGGGACTCCTCGCTGAGGCTGACGCCCGCGTCCTCTATCTCGATGACGATGCCGGCCTGCACCTCGGTGGCCGTGACATGCACCTTGGTCGTCGGCGGCGAGTAGCGGGTGGCGTTGTCGAGCAGCTCGGCGGCGGCGTGGATGATCGGCTCGACCGAGGTGCCCTTGATGTTGATGTTGACGATGGAGGCGAGGTTGATGCGGCGGTACTCCAGGATCCGGGACATGGCGCCGCGCAGCACGCTGTAGAGGGAGACGGGCAGGGGCCACTGCCGGCCCGGCCGGCCGCCGCCGAGGACGGAGATGGTGTCGGCGAGCCGGCCGATCAGCGAGGTGCCGTGGTCGAGCCGGAGCAGGTCGTCGAAGACCTCGGGGTTGCGGCCGTGGTCCTCCTCCATCTCGCGGAGTTCCTTGGCCTGTTGGTGGACGATGGCCTGGACGCGGCGCGCGACGCTCACGAAGGAGCGCTCGGTGGCGTCGCGCATCGAGATCTCGCGGTCGGCGCCGCTCAGCCCGACCCGCACCAGTTCGCGGTAGCCGTCGGGCAGGCCGCGCAGTGCGGGATCCACGTCGTAGACGTTGCGGATGACGTCCCGGAGCGCCTCGCCGCGGCGCAGCCGGAGGAAGCCGGTGGGCAGGACGTCCTTGGCGAAGACCTCCATCAGCTCGCCGTGCGCGGCGATCCGCTGTTCCAACTGCGCGATGTGACGGGCGTGTTCGGCCTGCGCCTCGCGGAGCCGGCGACCGCGCCGGGCCGCCTCCCCGGCCGTGGCCAGGACCAGCAGTACGGCCACCGCCCCGCACACGCCCACGGCGAGCCGGGCCGTGGGCGGTACCAGGGCCACGGCGGCCCCGGCCGCGGCGGCCATCACTATGGCCGGCGGCAACAGCACTCGCGCATAGGGACGTTCACGGCCACGGGGGGGCTTTCGAACACTCACCATGGATGCCTTCTGAGACGAATCGGCTGGGTGTCAGGGGAGCTTGCGGGGGGAAGGTTCATGAAGGATCGGGATCTATCTCATGTTTGGGAACAGGCGCACGAATTACCTCAACTCGGTGCGCCGCGGGCGAGCTTAGTCCGACCGGATCATCGCCGTGTCATATTCGGCAAGCACCTGAAATCGCCCCGGCAACCGGAGTACGCTCAGCTTCTTTTACACGCTGGGCTTCCGTTCGAACACATGCAGTAATGGCATGCGGGCATGCGAAAGTCACTCACCGTGAAGAGTGAAAAGGGCGCCGAGGCCACACCTCGGCGCCCACAGCGGCCGTTCGCCTCACGACACCGCCGGTGCCGGCGCGTCAGCCCACCGACGAGTAGGCGACAACCCCCCGCAGCAACTGGTCGACGGCCTTGCGCGCGGCCTTCGCCACGGTCGAGCCCTCACCGGGAGCCGCCGCGGAGATCTGCCCGAGCACATCGATGACCTGCTTGCACCAGCGCACGAAGTCACCGGCCGGCATCTCCGCCTCGCGCAGCACCTCGTCGAGGCCCTTGCCGGACGCCCACATGTACGCGGCCCAGGCGAAGCCGAGATCCGGCTCCCGCTGGCCGACGCCCTCGGTCTGGTTGATCCGGAACTCCTCCTCCAGACCGTCGAGGCGGCCCCAGATCCGGACCATCTCACCGAGGGCGGCCTTGGCCTTGCCGGAGGGAAGCTTCGGCGCCATCGCGTCGTCGCTGACCCGCGCCTCGTACACCAACGCCGAGACGCAGGCGGCGAGTTCCGCGGGGGCGAGCCCCTCCCAGACCCCCTCGCGCAGGCACTCGCTGGCCAGCAGGTCCAGTTCGCCGTAGAGCCGCGCGAGCCGCTTGCCGTGCTCGGTGACCTCGTCAGCGCGGAGGTAGTCCAGCTCTGTCAGCAGGGCCACGATCCGGTCGAAGGTGCGCGCGATCGTGTTCGTACGGCCCTCGATGCGCCGCTCCAGCTGCGAGGTGTCGCGCAGCAGCCGGTGGTAGCGCTCGGCCCAACGGGCGTGGTCCTCGCGGTCGTCGCAGCCGTGGCAGGGGTGTGCCCGGATCGCCGTCCGCAGCCGCGCGATCTCGCGGTCGTCGGCGGCCTGGGACCGCTTCTTGCGCGCCCGCTCCGGCGGGATGTGCCCGGCCTTGCTGCGCAGCGCGGAGGCGAGGTCCCGGCGGGACTGCGGCGAGCGCGGGTTGAACGACTTCGGGATCCGCATCCGGTCCAGCGGCTCGACCGGCACCGGGAAGTCCATCGACGCCAGCCGCTTGACCTGCCGCTCGGCGGTCAGCACCAGCGGGCGCGGCCCGTCATGGTGGTCGAAGCCGCGGTGGCCGTTGGAGCGGGCCGCGGGCAGGCCCGGGTCCAGGACCAGGGCCAGGCCCGCGTACTTGCCCGTGGGGACATGGATGACGTCGCCCGGCTTCAGCTTCTCCAGGGCGACGGCGGCCTCGGCCCGCCGCTGGTTCGCGCCCTGCCGGGCCAGCTCGGTCTCCCGGTCCTTCAGCTCGCGGCGCAGCCGCGCGTACTCGTCGAAGTCGCCGAGGTGACAGGTCATGGAGGCCTTGTAGCCGGCCAGCCCCTCCTCGTTGCGCTGCACCTGACGGGAGATCCCGACGACCGACTTGTCGGCCTGGAACTGCGCGAAGGAGGTCTCCAGCAGCTCGCGCGAGCGATGCCGGCCGAACTGCTCGACCAGGTTGACCGCCATGTTGTACGACGGCTTGAAGCTGGAGCGCAGCGGGTACGTGCGCGTGCCCGCGAGACCGGCGAGGTGCTCGGGGCTCATACCGCGCTGCCACAGCACCACGGCGTGGCCCTCGACGTCGATGCCCCGGCGGCCGGCCCGGCCGGTCAGCTGGGTGTACTCGCCGGGCGTGATGTCGGCATGCTGCTCGCCGTTCCACTTGACGAGCTTCTCCAGCACCACCGAGCGGGCGGGCATGTTGATGCCGAGCGCGAGGGTCTCGGTGGCGAACACGGCCTTGACCAGGCCGCGCACGAAGAGTTCCTCGACGACCTCCTTGAAGGTCGGCAGCATGCCGGCGTGGTGGGCGGCGATGCCGCGCTCCAGGCCCTCCAGCCATTCGTAGTAGCCGAGGACGTGCAGGTCCTCCGTCGGGATGGAGGCCGTGCGCTCCTCGACCAGGGCGCGGACCTGCTCCCGAGCCTCCTCGTCGTTGAGCCGGAGACCGGCGTACAGACACTGCTGGACGGCGGCCTCACAGGCGGCGCGGCTGAAGATGAAGGTGATGGCCGGGAGCAGGCCCTCGGCGTCGAGACGCTCGATGACCTCGGGGCGGCCCGGCGTCCACACGCGCGAGCGCTGTCTGCGCTCGCGCTCCCGGTCGGCCTCGCGCATCGACCGGCCGCGCCTGCGGTCCTGGTACGACGGCCGGGTGGCCTCCATGCGGGCCAGGCGGGCCAGGTCGGGGTTGACGGCCTTCTTGTGACCCTCGCCCTCCTCGAACAGGTCGTACATCCGGCGCCCGGCGAGCACGTGCTGGAACAGCGGCACGGGCCGGTGCTCGGAGACGATCACCTCGGTGTCGCCGCGGACGGTGTCCAGCCAGTCACCGAACTCCTCCGCGTTGGACACGGTGGCGGAGAGCGAGACCAGGGTCACCGACTCGGGCAGGTGGATGATCACCTCCTCCCAGACGGCACCGCGGAAGCGGTCGGAGAGGTAGTGCACCTCGTCCATGACCACGTGGCCGAGGCCCAGCAGGGTCTGCGAGCCCGCGTACAGCATGTTCCGCAGCACCTCGGTGGTCATCACGACCACCGGGGCGTCGGAGTTCACGCTGTTGTCGCCGGTGAGCAGGCCGACCTTCGCCGTGCCGTAGCGGCGGCACAGGTCGGCGTACTTCTGGTTCGACAGTGCCTTGATGGGGGTCGTGTAGAAGCACTTCTTGCCCTGCTGGAGGGCGAGGTGGACGGCGAACTCGCCCACGATCGTCTTGCCCGAGCCGGTGGGGGCGGCCACCAGCACGCCCTTCCCCGCTTCGAGCGCCTGGCAGGCCTCGATCTGGAAGGGGTCGAGGCCGAAGTCGTACATCTCGCGGAAGGAGGCGAGCGCGGTGGCCTGCTCGGCTGCCCGCCTGCGGGCTGCCGCGTACCGCTCGGCCGGTGAGAGGTCCTCTGTCATCGTGCTTTCGAGCGTACCGGGCCCCACTGACAACAGGACGATCATTATCCGGATCGCAGGCCGGCGACAGCGGACGGACCGGCGGAAACGGCCTGGCAGGGGCCCGTGAACGACGATGCCCCCGTCCTCGCAGGGCGGGGGCATCGCGCGGTGGCTCGGTGAAGGCTCAGGTCACGTCGTCGTAGCCGTTGACCCGGTCGGTACGTGTCTGCTCGGGCAGCGCGCGGGCGGCCGGGACGGGCTCGACGTCGCCGATGTCCTCGGGCGTGAGGTCCAGCTCGGATGCCTCGTCGTCGGCGGGGCCCGCGGCCTCGCGGCGGGCTCGGCGCCGGTCGTTGAGCAGCGCGATGGCCACGGCGACGAAGTAGAGCGCCCAGATCGGTGCCGCCAGCGCCAGCATCGTCATCGGGTCCGGGCTGGGCGTGGCCACGGCCGCGAACACGGTGATGCCGATGACCATGCCACGCCACCAGCCCAGCATGCGCCGCCCGGACAGGACGCCGGTGAGGTTGAGCATCACCAGCAGCAACGGCATCTCGAAGGCGAGGCCGAAGACGACGATCATGCGGGTGACCAGGTCCAGCAGGTCGTCCAGCGGCAGCAGGTTCTCGGCACCGGACGGCGTGAGGTCGATCATCACCCGCGCCGTCGTGGGCAGCACGTTGAACGCGAGGTAGCCGCCGCCGAGGAAGAGGGGGAAGCCGAAACCGACGAAGGCGTAGGCGTACTTCTTCTCGTTGCGGTGCAGGCCCGGCGCGACGAACGCCCACAGCTGGTAGAGCCAGACCGGCGACGCCAGCACGACACCGGCCATCAGGGCGACCTTCAGGGCCAGGGTGAACGGCGCCAGCAGACCGCTGACGGTGATGTGCGCGCAGTGGACGTTCTTGGCCTGGGCCAGCTCGCCGAAGGACTGGTGGCAGCCGATCTCGTCGAGCATCGGCTGCGTGATGACATCGATGATGTCCCTGTAGAAGAAGGCCGCGACGATCGTGACGGCGAGGATCGCCAGGACACCCTTCGCGAGCCGGTTGCGCAGCTCACGCAAGTGATCCGCGAGCGGCATCCGCCCCTCGGGATCCCTCTCCTTTTTGCGGGCAGACTTGAGCAACCCACATCCTCATCTCGTGCAGCGGACCGGATGACCCCGGTCCTCGCGTCAGCGCTGGGTCGTGTCCGTCGGCTCGTTGACCGGACGGGAGCTGGTCACGTCGCCGGGCGCGGCCTGGATCGTACGCTGAGCGGGAGTGGGCTCCTCGGCGGACTGGGCGGTGTCGGCAGACTGCTTGCCGTCCTCCTTCATCGCCTTCGCCTCGCTCTTCAGGATGCGGGCGGACTTGCCGAGCGAGCGCGCCATGTCCGGCAACTTCTTGGAGCCGAACACGAGGAGGATCACTACCACGAGGATCAGCAGGTGCCACGGCTCAAGTCCGTTGCGGAACATAAATCTTCACCTTCTCACCGAGGCGGGCATGTCCGACAGGTCGGACACTCGTCCGAACGTCATGCTGGCTGCGATCGTAACGCCTGGGGGTGAACGCGGACCAACCCCCGGACGTACTCCTGCTCTGCGGACCGCGCCTCGTTCCCGGGCCGCGACCAGCAGCGTACCTGGCCGCACGGGCAAGGTGACAGGGCGAAGTGACGCAAAGCGCTCGCACCACCGGACTCACCGGCACCTCACGGCGCTGCTCACAGCGTCTCCACAGCGCGGGCCGCGCTCACGGTCGCCCGCTCCAGGTCCTCGGCGGCCCGGTTGATACGGCGGGCGGAGTCCGCCACCTGCTGCCCGAGGCGCCGCGCCTCCAGGAACACCCGGACGGCGAGCACCCCCAGGACGGCGAGACCCAGGAAACCCATGGCTACCGCGAACATCGGCCAGAACATGACGTCGAGACTAGACCGTCCGCCGTCGCGGCCCGCAGCCGGGCGCACCGCGGCCCGCGGTCACGGAGTGCGGGGCTACACCGTGGAGTGCAGCCGCAGGGTTCTGACCCCGCCGCCGGTGAGCAGTTCGATGATCCGCTCCCCCGCGGGCTTGCGGACCGAGACACCGCAGTCGGGGCAGGTGAAGGAGTAGAACGTCGTCCGGCTGCTGGCGCCGATGGCGAGGCGCAGCGCGCTCGCGGCGAGTTCGAAGCGGCCCCGGCAGTCCGGGCAGCCGGCCTTGAACACCACGGGGACCACTCTTCTCATCCCGGCGAAGGCGGCCGCCACCGTCATCTCACCCGCACCGGACTCCGGAGACTCGCTCACAGCTCTCGCTCCTCTTCCTCTGGTCGCAGCCGGGCGTCCGCCTTCGGGGCCGCCACGGCCTCGGCTCACGCGGGGCGCTCGTCCCGGCCGGCGGCGGCGCCCGGCGTGGTGTCGTACGCCGCCAGGGCCTCGCGGGCGGCCCGGCGGGCGCTCTCGGCCAGCTCCGGCGGCGAGACGATCCGGCCGTCGCGGCCGAGCCGCAGCGCGAGCCGGCGCAGGGAGGCCGGATCAGGGGTGCGCAGAGTGATACGCAGCCCGCCGTCGGAAAGCTCATCGGCGCTGTCGTGCGGGTAGTACTCGGCGACCCAGCGACCGCCGGGGCCGACCTCGACCACGACCTCCGGGTCCTCGGCGGCCGGCTGTACCAGGCCCTCGGAGAGGTCGCGCAGCTCTATCTCCGGCGGGGCCGCCGGCGCGTCGAGAATCCTGATCTCGGCGACCCGGTCGAGCCGGAAGGTGCGCCGGGCCTCGGAGCGGCGGCACCAGGCCTCCACATAGGTGTGGCCGACGCTGACCAGCCGGATGGGGTCGATCTCGCGCTCGGTGACCTCGTCGCGGGCCGGGGAGTAGTACCGGATCCACAGCCGGCGGCGCTCGGAGATCGCCCGGTCGACGTCGGCGAAGACGCCGCCCTCGGACTCGAAGGTCACCGACAGGCGGGAGCTCGCGCCGGCGGCCTCGCCGGCCGCGGCCTCCACCTTGGCGGTGGCCCGCAGCAGGGCCTGGCGGTCGCCCTCCCGGAGACCGGGCAGGGTCGACACCGCACGGGCGGCGACCAGCAGGGCGGTGGCCTCGTCGGCGGCGAGCCGGAGCGGTTCGGCCGCCTCCTCGCCGAGCGCGGCCGGGTTGTGCCACCAGATGCGCTCGCCGTCGGTGTCGATGTCCAGCAGGTCACCGCCGCGGAAGCTGGTGCCGCACATGGGCAGCAGATCGAGGTCGGCGACCAGCTCGTCCTCGGTGATGCCGAAGGCGCGCGCGACATCGGCGATCCGGGCGCCGGGGCGCTCCCGGAGATAGGTCACCAGGGAGAGCATCCGCCGGGTCTGGTCGATGGCGTTGACGGTCCTGGCCGGTTTGCCTGCCACAGTCCTGCTCCCCCTCAGCCCTTGGCCACGGCGCGCAGCCGGTCCACCACGTCGGCCCGCAGCTCGGCCGGCTCCAGGACCACCACGTCCGGCCCGAACTCGACCAGCCAGGCGTCCAGGCCGTGCCCGTACGGAATCTCCAACTCGTCCCAGCCGTCACCGAGTTCCCGGACCGCGGTGGCCTTCGCCCGAAGGGGGTAACCGGCGCCGGAACGCAGCCGGATCAGCGCCGAGCGGTCGGCTATCTCGCCGGCCCAGCCCGCGACGGTCTCCCGCACGGTGACGACGTCCGGCACGGGCGCGGTGAAGCCCGTACCCCGGGAGCGGACCCTGCCGGTGATCCGGGAGAGCCGGAAGACGCGCTCGGCGCCCCGGTCGCGGTCGTAGCCGGCCAGGTACCAGTGGCCGCGCCAGCACTCCAGCGCCCAGGGCTCGACGTGCCGCGGCTCGGGACGGGCGGCGGATGCCTTGCGGTATTCGAAAAGGACCGGGCGGCGGTCGCGGCAGGCCAGCATCAGCGGTTCGAAGGCCGCCTCGTGCACCGGGATGCGGGGCTCCAGCGCGCCGTGCGCCTCGTACGGGTCGACGTCCTCGGGCAGGCCCGCGGCGCGCAGCTTCTGCAGGGCTCCGCTGGCGGCCCCGGCCAGGCGGGCCTGCTGCCAGACCTTGGCGGCCAGGCCGAGGGCGGCGGCCTCCTCGGCGTCCAGGGTGATGGGGGGCAGGCGGTTGCTGTCGCGGCGGGCCAGGTAGCCGACCTCGCCGTCGAGATTCTCCACGGTGTCGATGACCAGGCCCAGCTCGCGCAGGTCGTCCTTGTCCCGCTCGAACATGCGGTTGAAGGAGTCGTCGCTCCCCGCCGCACCGCCTTCCGGCCTGGCCGCCTCGACGTAGGCCTCAATGGAATCGCGCAGCTCGCGCTTGCTGAGCGGCCGGCGTGCGCCGAGCAGACACAGCGCGAGGTTCATCAGCCGCTCGGCCTTGGCAATGGCCATCGACGCCCTTCGCCTTCCCTATGGTGCTTCCGACCGATGACCGTACCGCTCCACGGCGCGGTCACAAAAGCCGAGGGCCCATGCCCGAGCAGGCATGGGCCCCAGGTGATCGGATCCGGTCGGACCCGGGCCGTGGATCAGACGGCGACGAGGTCCACCACGAAGATGAGGGTCTCGCCGGGCTTGATCGCCGGGGTCGGGCTCTGGTCGCCGTAGGCGAGGTGCGGGGGGATGGTCAGCTGGCGGCGGCCACCGACCTTCATGCCCTGCACGCCCCGGTCCCAGCCCGCGATGACCCGGCCGCCGCCCAGCGGGAAGCGGAACGGAGTGCCGCGGTTCCAGCTGGCGTCGAACTCCTCGCCGGTGCTGAAGGAGACGCCCACGTAGTGCACGGTGACGGTCTGGCCCGCCTGCGCGACCGGCCCGTCGCCCTCCCAGATGTCCTTGATCTCAAGGTCGGCCGGGGGGTTGCCCTCCGGGAAGTCGATCTCGGGCTTCTCGATGCTCACGTCAAAAGCTCCTGCTTGTGTACGACACGAAACATGGACAGTCTTTCATCTTCGGCACCCGCACGCCCCGGCGGGCGCCCCCGGCTACATCGCCGCGAGGATGTCCACGGTGAAGACGAGGGTGTCGCCCTTCTTGACGGCCCCGCCGCTCGGCGGGTTGTCGCCGTAGCCCAGCTCCGGCGGGACGACGATCAGGACCCTGCTGCCCACCTTCTTGCCGGTCAGGCCCTGGGCGAGACCCTTGACCGCCTGCTGCATCTGCTCCAGCGAGAACTGGCTGAGCCGGCCGGAGCCGTACGTCCGCTGGAAGGTTTTGCCGCTGTCCCACACCAGGCCCTGGAACTGGCACAGGACCGTCTGGTCGGCCTTCAGCTCGGCGCCGTCGCCCTCCAGCACGTACTCCGACACGAGCTTCTTCGGCGGGTCCGTCTTGGGAACCGTGACCTTGGGCACCTGGCCGTCGGTGTTGGTGCCCACCTTCGGCAGGGCGGCGTCGGTCTGCGGCACCGGCGTGCCCTTGGCGGAGCTCTTCGAGTTGAACGACTCGATCAGGTCGATGACGAACACCAGGGTGTCGGTGCCCCGGATGCCCGCCTGCTCGTTGCCCCCCGTGCCGTAGCCCAGGGCGGGCGGCACGGCGATCTCGATGCGGCTGCCGGTCTTCTTGCCCTGCAGGGCGTACCGCCAGCCGTCGATGATGCTGCCCTGGGCGAGCTGCATGACCAGCGGGCGCTTGCGGTCGAAGGAGTTGTCGAAGACCTTGCCCGTGTCCCAGATCTGGCCGAGGTAGTCGGCCCGGATGAAGTCGTTCTCCGCGACCGTCCGGCCACTGCCCGCGATCACCGTCTTCACCGTGAGGTTCTTGGACGGCTCGCCCGACCCCTTGGCGATGGTCGGCTTCTCGCCGAACTTCGTGCCCGCCGTGATCGCCGGCAGCGGCCCGTCCACGATCTTGGGCGGCGGCGAGGAGGACGCCGAGGGCGACGGCGAGGCGCTCTTGCTGGAGTCGGACTTGTCGTCACCGCATCCGGCGAGCGTGACCAGTCCTGCGGGTACGGCGGCGAGGAGGAGTGAGCGTCGGCGCACGGAAGAGCCTCGTAATCGGTCGATCTTGTGGATGGCGTGCGCGCAACTCTACGACTCGAGCAGGGCGCCGTACGGGAAACGTACGGCGCCCGTGTGGCGTTCCGGCATTTCCCTGCCGCAACGCTTGACTCACCCGCCTTTCGCTACATTCCGGCGATCAGCTTCTCCACCCGGTCGTCCACCGAACGGAACGGGTCCTTGCACAGGACGGTGCGCTGCGCCTGGTCGTTGAGCTTGAGGTGCACCCAGTCGACCGTGAAGTCCCTGCGCTGTTCCTGTGCCCGCCGGATGAAGTCGCCGCGCAGCCGGGCCCGAGTGGTCTGCGGCGGAACCGACTTCCCCTCGAAGATCTTCAAGTCGTTGCAGATCCGGGCGGCTTGGCCCTTCCTCTCCAGCAGGTAGTACAGGCCACGACGGCGGTGGATGTCGTGGTAGGCGAGGTCTATCTGGGCGACCCGCGGGTGCGACATCGTCATGTTGTGCTTGGCCCGGTACCGCTCGATGAGCTTGTACTTCATGACCCAGTCGATCTCGGTCTCGATGCGGTCCAGTTCCTCGTTCTCGATCGCGTCGAGAGTGCGGCCCCACAGGTCCAGGACCTGCGCGACCGTGCCGGTGCGGATGCCCCGGCGGTCACAGAAGTCCAGGGCCTTGTCGAAGTACTCGCGCTGCACCTCCAGCGCGGAGGCCTCCCGGCCGCTGGCCAGCCGCACCTTGCGCCGGCCGGTGATGTCATGGCTGACCTCGCGGATCGCCCGGATCGGGTTCTCCAGGGTGAGGTCGCGCATCACCGTGCCGGCCTCGATCATGCGCAGCACCAGGTCGGTGGCGCCGACCTTGAGCAGCATCGTCGTCTCGGACATGTTCGAGTCGCCGACGATGACATGCAGCCGGCGGTAGCGCTCGGCGTCCGCGTGGGGTTCGTCGCGCGTGTTGATGATGGGACGGGAGCGGGTCGTCGCCGAGGAGACGCCCTCCCAGATGTGCTCCGCGCGCTGGCTGACGCAGTAGACGGCACCGCGCGGGGTCTGCAGCACCTTGCCGGCGCCGCACAGCAGCTGCCGGGTGACCAGGAAGGGGATGAGGATGTCCGCGAGCCGGGAGAACTCCCCGTGCCGCGCCACCAGGTAGTTCTCGTGGCAACCGTAGGAGTTGCCCGCCGAGTCGGTGTTGTTCTTGAAGAGGTAGACGTCGCCTGCGATTCCCTCCTCGTGCAGGCGTCGTTCCGCGTCCACCAGGAGTCCTTCGAGAATGCGCTCGCCGGCCTTGTCGTGGGTGACCAGTTCGGTCACGTTGTCACATTCGGGTGTCGCGTATTCCGGATGTGAGCCCACGTCGAGATAGAGCCGGGCGCCGTTTCGCAGAAAGACATTGCTGCTGCGGCCCCATGACACGACACGGCGGAAGAGGTACCGCGCCACCTCGTCAGGAGACAGGCGCCGCTGTCCCCTGAACGTGCACGTGACGCCGTACTCGTTCTCCAGCCCGAAAATGCGGCGGTCCATGAGGGAACATTACGCCCGATCCCCCGAGCTGAAACGGGGTTCGACAGCACGATTTGGATCATTTTCCGATGAAGCCGCAACGACCCCGCCCCGCGCGGGAGCTGCGAGGACCCGTCCGGTGGCGAGCAGGACCAGCAGCGACACGGCCCCGGCCGCGCTCGGCAGCGCGAAGCCCCACAGGCTGCCACCCGCCTGGACCACCGGGCCTGCCAGGCCCGTTCCGACCGAGGCACCCACGGTGAACGTCGTCACAAGCCAGGAGAACGCCTCGGTGACGGTCCCGCTCGGCGCGTGCCGGTCGACGATGATGAACGCGCAGGCGATGCAGGGCGCCAGGAACACGCCCGAGACCACGCTGAGCAGCACCATGGCGACCGCGCCGGGCGTCAGCGTCAGCGGCAGGTAACACACCGCCAGAAGGGCCACCAGGACCCGCAGTCGCCGTTCGGGCGCGCCGGCCCACTGACGGGCGCCGTAGACGGTGCCGCCGGCCAGCGCCCCCAGGCCGATCCCGGCCATCAGCCAGCCGTAGACCACGTCGCCGCCGTGGCCGTCGGCGTACGACACCGCGGCGACCGTGATGGAGCCCAGCGCGATGCCGATGAACAGGAAGGCCGCGAGCAGGGCGAGCAGGCCGGGCGAGCGCAGGGCCCCCAGCCAGTGGGCCTCGCGCGGAGCCGAGCGCCACGCGCGCGAGGGCGGCGAGAGCACCACGGAGAGGGCGCCGAGCACGCCCAGCAGGCTCAGCACCAGCAGGGCGGCCCGCTCGTCCCACAGGGACACGCACAGGGTCACCAGCAGCGGGCCGACGGTGAACATGACCTCCTGGGCGATCGCGTCCATGGCGTACGCGGTGTGCACCTGCTCCTCGCGGCGCAGCACGGACGGCCACAGGGCACGCAGGCCGCCCTCCAGGGGCGGGGTGAACAGGCCGGACGCCGCGACGGCCGCGTAGGCGAGCGGCAGCGGATCGGTGCCGGAGAGCGCGAACAGGGACATGGCGAGGGCCGCGAGGACAGCCGCGGGCAGCTGCACGCGCGGCTGCCCGTAGAGGTCCACGAGCCGGCCCAGCACGGGCTGGCCGAGCGCGTTGGCGACGCCGTACACGGCCGCGAGGGCCCCGGCGAGGCTGTAGGTGCCGCCCTCGGCGCGGACGAAGAGCACCAGGGCGATGGCCGCGGTGGCGTTGGGAAGCCGCCCCACCAGGGTGCCCGTGAGCAGCCGGAGCGCGTGCCTCGCCTTCAGGATCTCCAGGTATCCCGTGGCCATGTCCTGCCCTCCGTGGCTTGCCCGGCCGCCTCGACGACCGGAAGTGTTACGTATAACGTCCCTCTCCATACGTACCATGTGCGCTGTTCGAACGTCCAGGTGAAGGAGCGGTCCCACGGTGGCACGCAGCAGCACGCGCCCGACCAGCCGGGACGTCGCCCTGGCAGCCGGCGTCTCCCAGGCCGCCGTCTCCCTCGTCCTGGGCGACAAATGGCGCGGCCGGGTCTCGGCGGCCACGGCCGAGCGCGTCCGGGAAGCCGCGCGCGAGCTGGGCTACCGCCCCAACCTCGCCGCCCGCAACCTCCGCCTCGGCCGCACCCGCACCGTCCTGCTCGTGGTACCCGCCCTGACGACGGAATTCTTCGCCGGCGTCTACACCGGCGCCGCCCGCGTGGCCGCCGCGCACGGCTTCGGCGTGGTCCTCTACCCCTCCCCCGAGGGCATCGGCCCCGCCCGCGACCCGTTCGCCTCGGCGCAGGCCGCCCTGGACGGCGTCATCGCCTCCTCCATGGCCGCCGACGCCCTCACCGCGATCCGCGGCGACCAGCTGCCCCTGGTCATGCTGGACAGCGACCCCGCCGGCAGCCTCGGCGCCGCCACCGTGAACCTGGACATCGCCGACGGCGTCCGCCAGGCCGCCGAACACCTGCTGGACCTCGGCCACCGCAGAGTGCTGCACCTGGCCGCGGACGTCCCGTCCTGGACCTTCGAGGTACGCGCGAGGGAACTGGCGGCCCGCATGGCCGCCGTCCCCGGCACCCAGGTCCGCACGGCCCGGGCCCCGATCTCCATCGAGGGCGCACGCGCCGCCACCGAGGCCGCGTTCACCGCGCCCGGCCCCCGGCCGACCGCGGTGGTCTGCGACGACGACAAACTCGCCGCCGGTGCCTACAAGGCGCTGCGCCGCCTCGGCCTGCGCGTCCCGGACGACGTCTCGGTCACCGGCCTCGACGACCTCGCCCTGGCCACCGCGATCGACCCCGAGCTGACGACGGTACGGCTGGACGCCGAGCTGTTCGGCGAGCGCGGCATGCGGGCCCTCCTGGCGGTCCTGGAGGGCCGGGAGCCGGAGAGCGGGGACATTCCCGTCGAACTGGTCGTACGGGGCTCCACGGCGCCGCCAAGCACGTCCTAGAACGACCGGTGCCCCGACCGGAGAACCGGCCGGGGCACCGCTGAGCGGGGTGGATCACTCCTCGTCGGAGCCGTCCGCACCGTCCGCGCTCTCCGCCTCCGTGCTCGCGCCGTCCGCCGACAGCAGACGGCCGAGCTGGCGGCCGACGATGCGCTTGAACTTGCGCTTCTGCGGACGCGTACGGTCCAGTACCGCGACCTCCAGGCGCTCGGCGGGGATCTCCCGCTCGCTGCCGTTGGTGTCCCGGGACAGGGCCTGCACGGCCAGCTTGAGCGCCTCCGCGAGCGTCATGCCGTCACGGTGACGCTGGTCCAGGAAGCTGCTGATCTGCTCCGCGTTGCCGCCGACCGCGACCGAGCCGTGCTCGTCCACGATGGAGCCGTCGTGCGGCAGCCGGTAGATCTGGTCGCCCTCGGGGGTCTCCCCGACCTCGGCCACCACCAGCTCCACCTCGTACGGCTTCTCGGCCGCGGAGGAGAAGATCGTGCCCAGCGTCTGGGCGTAGACGTTGGCGAGGCCGCGGGCCGTGACGTCATCGCGGTCGTACGTGTAGCCGCGCAGGTCGGCGTACCGGACACCACCGATGCGCAGATTCTCGTACTCGTTGTACTTGCCGGCCGCCGCGAAGCCGATGCGGTCGTAGATCTCGCTGAACTTGTGCAGCGCGCGGGACGGGTTCTCGCCGACGAAGACGATGCCGTCGGCGTACTGCAGCACGACCAGGCTGCGGCCACGGGCGATGCCCTTGCGGGCGTACTCCGCCCGGTCGGCCATGGCCTGCTGGGGTGAGACATAGAACGGCGTCGACACCGGTTATCCGTCCCTTTCTGTCATGGTCACTGGATCACCTTGATAAGAACCGGGCCCGCGCTCAGAGCAGGGCGGCCTTGGGGCCGTCGGGCTCCTCCAGGCGCTTCTGGAGCACCGCGCGGGCCAGCTGCGACGACTCGTCCTCGGTGAGCCGGCGGAAGCCGTCCTCGGTGATCACGGTGATGATCGGGTAGATCCGGCGGGCGACATCGGGACCACCGGTCGCCGAGTCGTCGTCTGCCGCGTCATAGAGGGCCTGCACCACGAGCGTGGTGGCCTGCTCCTCGGTCAGATCGGCACGGAACAGCTTCTTCATCGCACCACGCGCGAAGATCGAGCCGGAACCCGTCGCCGCGAAGTTGTGCTCCTCGGAACGGCCGCCCGTGACGTCGTACGAGAAGATGCGCCCCTTCTCGCGATCCACGTCGTACCCCGCGAAGAGGGGAACCACGGCCAGGCCCTGCATGGCCATGCCGAGGTTGGAACGGATCATGGTCGACAACCGGTTCGCCTTGCCCTCCAGGGACAGCTGGGCGCCCTCGACCTTCTCGAAGTGCTCCAGCTCCAGCTGGAAGAGCTTGACCATCTCGACGGCGAGACCGGCGGTGCCGGCGATACCCACGGCCGAGTACTCGTCGGCCGGGAAGACCTTCTCGATGTCCCGCTGGGCGATGACATTGCCCATCGTGGCCCGGCGGTCACCGGCGAGCACCACGCCCCCCGGGAAGGTCACGGCGACGATCGTCGTGCCGTGCGGCGCCTCGAGCACGCCCTGGGTGGGCGGCAGCTGCCGGTTGCCGGGCAGCAGCTCGGGCTGGTGCTCGGAGAGGAAGTCCATGAAGGAGGAGGATCCTGGCGTCAGGAAGGCAGCTGGTAGACGCCCGGTGCCACGAGAGTTGGCTTCCACGAGTTTCCTTCCACGTAAGCAGCAGCCCGCCTTATGGCCTCGGGCTGGTCCTTGAACTGCCCCAGCGCCGCGTTGCAGCTGAAGCACAGTACGCCTCGGACCCTACCCGTCTTGCGGCAGTGATCCACATGCGCCGGCACGGCGGTCAGGCATATACGGCAGACGCCCCCTTGGGAGGCGATCAACTCGTCACGCTCGGCTTGGGTGAGGCCGTACTTGCGCCTCAGATGGTCCTCTCGCCCGAGCGCGGCCCGGCACGCCTTGCAGCGCGTCGACAGCCCGTCGGAAGCGGTCGCGTTGCGGTGCCACTCGCTGTGCGGCCTGACCTGGCCGCATGCCCGACAGAGCTTGTGCCCGACCGGGACATCCACCTTCTCCCGGACCGGCTTCCCCAATGCCTCCCGGCGGCGCCGGTAGTGCGCGGCGCTGTACTCCGCCACGCACTCCCGGCAGTGCACCTGGAGGCCGTCACGCCGATTCCTGTCCCGTGCGAAGGCCGCGAGAGGCAGATCCCGCCCGCATTTCCTGCACTCCTTCGCGTTCGGTTCCTCAGCCACCCGACTCCCCCGCGACCTTCAATTCGAAGACAAGACCGCCATTGGGCCTTTACTCCCCGCCTTTCTGCACGAAGGAGCGCACGAAATCCTCGGCGTTCTCCTCGAGTACGTCATCGATTTCGTCCAGCACGGAGTCCACGTCATCGCTCAGCTTCTCGTGCCGCTCCTTGAGGTCTTCCGAAGCCTGCGCGTCCTGCGCCTGCTCCTCGACCTCCTCGGTGGAGCGTGTGGCCTTCTGCTGACCGCCGCCGGTGTCCTTGGTTGCCATAACCCTCACCCCGCTCAGTTCGCCTGCCGATCGGTGATGATCAGACCCTACAAGCCGGGTCCGACATCGGCCCCGCAGTTTCTCCAACGTACGGGGGCCACCCCGATGATTCCCGGGCGATGGGGTTTCCACCCTGGCCGCCCGGGGTCGCATCGAGTACCCCCCTGGCCCGCTCAGCCGCCTGACAGGACCCTGACCAGGTCTTCCGCGGTGCGGCAGCGGTCCAGCAGCTCCTTGACGTGATTTCGCGTTCCGCGTAGCGGTTCCAGGGTTGGAACGCGCTGGAGGGAGTCACGGCCGGGGAGGTCGAAGATGACCGAGTCCCAGCTCGCCGCGGCGACGTCGTCCGCGTACTGCTCCAGGCACCGGCCGCGGAAGTACGCGCGCGTGTCCTCCGGCGGCTTCGTCCGGGCCTTGTCGACCTCGGCCTCGTCCAGCAGCCGCTTCATGCGCCCGCGGGCCACCAGGCGGTTGTACAGGCCCTTCTCGGCGCGTACGTCGGCGTACTGGAGGTCGACGAGGTGCAGCCGGGCGGCGTCCCAGTCCAGGCTGTCACGGCGGCGGTAGCCCTCCATCAGCTCCCGCTTGGCCAGCCAGTCCAGCTCGCCGGCCAGGCTCATCGGGTCGTTCTCCAGCCGGGTGAGGGTGTCCTCCCAGCGGCCGAGGACGTCCTTGGTCTGGTCGTCGGCGTCGGCGCCGAAGCGTTCCTCGACGTACTTGCGGGCCAGCTCGAAGTACTCCATCTGCAGCTGGACCGCGGTGAGTGTGCGGCCGCTGCGCAGGGTGACCAGGCGCTTGAGGGACGGGTCGTGCGAGACCTGGTGCAGGGTGCGGACCGGCTGGTCGACGGCCAGGTCCACGGCGATGAAGCCGTCCTCGATCATGGACAGGACCAGGGCGGTCGTGCCCAGCTTGAGGTAGGTCGAGATCTCCGAGAGGTTGGCGTCGCCGATGATCACGTGCAACCGGCGGTACTTCTCGGCGTCGGCGTGCGGCTCGTCGCGGGTGTTGATGATCGGGCGCTTGAGTGTGGTCTCCAGGCCGACCTCGACCTCGAAGTAGTCCGCTCGCTGACTGATCTGGAAGCCGTGCTCGTGCCCGTCCTGGCCGATGCCGACGCGGCCCGCTCCGGCGAAGACCTGGCGGGAGACGAAGAAGGGCGTCAGGTGGCGCACGATGTCCGAGAAGGGGGTCTCCCGCTTCATCAGGTAGTTCTCGTGCGTGCCGTAGGAGGCGCCCTTGTTGTCGGTGTTGTTCTTGTAGAGGTGGATCGGCTGGGCGCCGGGCAGCTGTGCGGCCCGTTCGGCGGCCTCGGCCATGATCCGCTCGCCGGCCTTGTCCCAGAGGACGGCGTCGCGGGGGTTGGTGACCTCGGGGGCGCTGTACTCGGGGTGGGCGTGGTCGACGTAGAGGCGCGCACCGTTGGTGAGGATCACGTTGGCCAGGCCGATGTCCTCGTCGGTGAGCTGGCTGGCGTCGGCGGCCTCCCGGGCGAGGTCGAAGCCTCGTGCGTCCCGCAGCGGGTTCTCCTCCTCGAAGTCCCAGCGGGCGCGGCGGGCCCGGTGCATCGCCGCCGCGTAGGCGTTGACGATCTGGGACGAGGTGAGCATGGCATTGGCATTGGGGTGGCCGGGGACGGAGATCCCGTACTCCGTCTCGATGCCCATTACTCGCCGTACGGTCATGCGGCCCTCCTTGCCCGGCGGCACCCTCGGTCGTGGGCGCCGCTCAAGTACCGCTGGCGCTCCGGTGCGTGTGCGGTGCCCGTCCCCGCACTGCGCGACTCGGCGGTAGGAACGAGCCTAGAACGCCTTTGCGCTGGTGGGGAGATCATTTGCGTCATTCGCTGCTCCGGTCGTGGCCCGAAAAACAGTCGGCTGCGGGTACCCGTCGAGGGCACCCGCAGCCGCCCTGCTGTTACAGGTACTGACCGGTGTTCGCCACCGTGTCGATGGAGCGTCCGGTGTCCGCACCCTGCTTTCCGGTGATGAGGGTACGGATGTACACGATCCGCTCGCCCTTCTTTCCGGAGATCCGGGCCCAGTCGTCCGGGTTCGTGGTGTTGGGGAGGTCCTCGTTCTCCTTGAACTCGTCGACGCATGCCTGGAGCAGGTGGGAGACGCGGAGGCCCTTCTGGGTCTTCTCCAGGAAGTCCTTGATCGCCATTTTCTTGGCGCGGCCCACGATGTTCTCGATCATGGCGCCGGAGTTGAAGTCCTTGAAGTAGAGGACTTCCTTGTCGCCGTTGGCGTAGGTGACCTCCAGGAAGCGGTTCTCCTCGGATTCGGCGTACATGTGCTCGACCGCCGTCTGGATCATGCTCTGGACGGTGGTGGTCTTGTCGCCGCCGTGCTCGTCGAGGTCGTCCGCGTGCAGCGGCAGGCGCTCGGTGAGGTACTTGCCGAAGATGTCCTTCGCCGCCTCGGCGTCCGGACGCTCGATCTTGATCTTCACGTCGAGCCGGCCGGGGCGCAGGATGGCGGGGTCGATCATGTCCTCGCGGTTGGAGGCGCCGATCACGACCACGTTCTGCAGGCCCTCGACGCCGTCGATCTCGGCGAGCAGCTGCGGGACGATGGTGTTCTCCACGTCGGAGCTGACGCCGGAGCCGCGGGTGCGGAAGAGGGACTCCATCTCGTCGAAGAAGACGATCACGGGGGTGCCCTCGCTGGCCTTCTCACGTGCACGCTGGAAGACCAGGCGGATCTGCCGCTCGGTCTCGCCGACGTACTTGTTGAGGAGCTCGGGGCCCTTGATGTTGAGGAAGAAGCTCTTGCCGGCGGCCTGGCCGGTGACCTCGGCGACCTTCTTGGCGAGCGAGTTCGCGACGGCCTTGGCGATGAGTGTCTTGCCGCAGCCGGGCGGGCCGTAGAGCAGGACGCCCTTGGGCGGGCGCAGCTCGTGCTCCTTGAAGAGGTCGGGGTAGAGATAGGGCAGCTCTACCGCGTCGCGGATCGCCTCGATCTGGTTGCCGAGGCCGCCGATGGCCTCGTAGCCGATGTCGGGGACCTCTTCGAGGACGAGTTCCTCGACCTCGCTCTTGGGTACGACCTCGTAGACGTAGCCGGAGCGGGGTTCGAGCAGGAGCGCGTCGCCGGGGCGGATGGTGACGTCCAGCAGCGGCTCGGCGAGCCGCACCACCCGCTCCTCGTCGGTGTGCCCCAGCACGAGGGCGCGCTCGCCGTCCTCGAGGATCTCCTTGAGGGTGACGATGTCGCCGACGCTCTCGAACTCCATGGCCTCGACCACGTTGAGCGCCTCGTTGAGCATGACTTCCTGGCCGCGCCGCAGGTCGTCGAGTTCGACGCTGGGGCTGACGTTCACCCGGAGCTTGCGGCCGCCGGTGAAGATGTCGGCGGTGCCGTCCTCGTTGGCCTGCAGGAAGACACCGAAGCCGGCCGGCGGCTGGGCGAGCCGGTCGACCTCCTCCTTGAGGGCCACGATCTGGTCGCGGGCCTCGCGGAGTGTGTTGGCCAGTCGCTCGTTCTGGGCGGACACGCCGGCCAGATTGGTCTGCAGCTCGACGATCCGCTCTTCGAGAATCCTCGTGTGGCGCGGAGAGTCGGCGAGCTTGCGGCGCAGGACGGCGATCTCCTGCTCAAGGTAGGCGATCTGCCCGGCCGGGTCGTCGGACCCGCGTCCCGGGCGGATGCCGCGGTTCATGTCGTCGTCGTGGGCTGCCACGGTCCTCACCTCCTCCAAGGGGAGCTGGACGCTTCCAGACCCTACCTGGGTGGGTGTCGATTGAAACCCCTAGATCACAAAGACTGTCAAGGTGTGTCGTCGGTCACCCGTTGCACACTCCCTCGCACGGAGGGGATACCCACTCAACGTGAGGGGGAAGCAGCTTGTTCCATGCATCGCATGGTCAAAACCCGCCAGGAGTGGCCGGAGTTGTCCGCTGCGGACCGATCGGCCCGTATGCGGGCAGCACGCAGGGCGCTCGTACGATCATCACGCAGAGCGACGGCGCAGTCGGTCGGTGTCACGGTCGCGGCGGCCTGAAGTGGTCGACCCGGCCGCCGGGCACTCCTCGTCCCGGTCCGGCGCTGGTACCCGAGCGGGCGGGGCCGGAAACCCGATGCGGTCGAACCGGGGCGCGATCCGGGCGGAGGTAGGGTCGAGGGTGTTCAACAGCCGCTGGAGCGGACCCGGCTGGCCTGCGCCGTGCCGGGACCGCCCGGCGAACCGACGGCAGGAGAGATGACCGTGCAGCAGGAGGCCCCGGACGGCGAGGCGCTGGAGGTCTGGATCGACCAGGACCTGTGTACCGGCGACGGGATCTGTGCCCAGTACGCGCCGGAGGTGTTCGAGCTGGACATCGACGGGCTGGCCTATGTGAAGGGCGCGGACGACGAGCTGCTCCAGGCCCCGGGGGCGACCACGCCGGTGCCGCTGCCGCTGCTGACGGACGTGGTGGACTCGGCGAGGGAGTGTCCCGGCGAGTGCATCCATGTGCGCCGGGTTTCGGACAGGGTCGAGGTGTACGGGCCCGGGGCGGAGTGAGTCCGGTTCAGACGCTGTGGGCCCCGGCCGGCGTGGAGCGCAGGAAGGCGCTGCCGTTCCACTGCCAGGTGGCCGGGGTCTTCGTGTCGGGGCAGCAACTGGGCACGGAGTCCGAGGAGTAGCCGAGGAGCGTGGCGGAGACGGCACGCGCGCGGATGGTGAAGTCGGTGACGGTGAGCCGTTCCTTGGGCTCGATGAGCGTGGCGACCACGCGGGCCTTGCCGCCGCCGGCGGAGCGGGTGAGGACGTAGACCCCGTCGGGCGGGGTGCCCATGGGGGCGTCGCAGTGCACCACCGCGACGGTTTCCGGCCTGCCGTCGCCGTCCAGGTCTCCGGTGGCCTTCTTGGCGACCACCGCCTTCACGGGACCGCATTCCAGGGGGAAGTCGACACCGGCTGTGCTCGGCGGCGCCACGGCGGCGGGGGCGGATGTGCCCTTCGTGCCGGGGGCGGGCTGGGCGGCTGTGGCCGATCCGGGCTGGACGACGGAGGAGAGGGCCACGACGCCTGCGACGGCTGTGGCGGTGGCGACCCAGTGGATGGGCCGGGTCTGGGTGTGGGCGAGCTCCGGAACGGCGGACTGCTGCACGCGGAGTGTCTCCTGTGAGGGCTGTGCCGGTGGGGTGGCCTGCATGGTGCCACACGTCACAGTGCGGGGGAACGGCGGGGGTCCGGGATTCCCGCCGGGGGTACGCCCGCGCGCGGGGGCACCGGTGCCGGTGGCTGGTCAACGAACGGGCGCCGTGGCCGATTTCCCGCGGGTCGGTGGGGAACTCGGTCACGGCGCCCTTGCGTTGTCCGCGCGCGTGGCGTGCCGGTGCGGCCGGTCAGCGGGCGGCGCCGCCGTCGGCGTTCGGTCCGGCGTAGTCCTCGCCGTAGGCGCCCTTGGCGGGGCGGCGGCGGCGCATGGGCGGCTCGACGCCGTCCGCGAGGCGGCGGGCGGTGAGCAGGAAGCCGGTGTGGCCGATCATCCGGTGGTCCGGGCGGACGGCCAGGCCCTCGATGTGCCAGTTGCGGATCATGGTCTCCCAGGCGGTCGGCTCGTTGAAGCAGCCGATCTCCCGGATGGACTCCACGGTCCGGGCGAGCTGGGTGGTGGTGGCCACGTAGCAGCACAGGATGCCGCCGGGGACGAGGGCCTTGGAGACGGCCTCCAGGCACTCCCAGGGGGCGAGCATGTCGAGGATGACGCGGTCGACGTCGGTGTCGGACAGGTTGTCCTGGAGGTCGCCGACGGTGAGCTGCCAGGCGGGGTGCGGGCCGCCGAAGTAGCGCTCCACGTTCTGCTGGGCGATCTCGGCGAAGTCCTCGCGGCGCTCGTAGGAGTGCAGCATGCCCTGGTCGCCGATGGCCCGCAGCAGGAAGCTGCTGAGCGAGCCGGAGCCGACGCCGGCCTCCACGACGCGGGCGCCGGGGAAGATGTCGGCGAAGGCGAGGATCTGCCCCGCGTCCTTGGGGTAGACGACGGCTGCCCCGCGGGGCATGGACAGGACGTAGTCGGGGAGCAGGGGGCGCAGCGCGAGGTAGGCGACGTTGCCGGTGGTGCGGACAACGCTGCCCTCGGGAGCGCCGATCAGTTCGTCGTGCGGGAAGGAACCCTTGTGGGTGTGGAAGTTCTTCCCGGCTTCGAGCGTGAACGTGTAGTGGCGGCCCTTGGGGTCGGTCAGCTGTACCTGGTCCCCGACCTTGAAGGGCCCGCGCCTGCGGGCGGCACCGGTCGGTTCGGACATGTGAACAGACTACCGGCGTTTCCGGGGGCCGCCGACCATGGCTATGCGGTGGGCCTGGCCATGGCCTTCACGAAGGCGCGCTCGACGTCCGCCGCGGACAGGACGCCGTAGATCTCGCCGGTCTCTTCCACGACCAGGTACTCGGTGGCGGGGGTGGCCCGCAGGACGTCCAGGAGTTCCTCGCCGGCCAGCTCGGCGGAGACCCGCATGCCGTCGGTCAGCTCCTGGGCGAGGCCGCTGACGGCCACCCAGGGGCGGCGGTGCTCCGGTACGCCGACGATGGCGGCCTCGCGGACGAGCGAGAGCGGGTTGCCGTCGGCGTCCACCACGACGAGGGCGCGGGCGCCGGCCGCGTTGGCGCGGCGCAGCGCCTCGGAGAGCGGGGTGTCGTTCTCGACCGGGACGGCCCGCCGGGTGAGGGTACGGGCGCGCAGCTCGGGGAGGTGTTCGCGCAGCCGGGCCATGCGCAGGCTGTTGCCGGCGCCGGTCCAGATGATCGCAGCGAGGATGGCGGCGAGCAGGGCGTCGGTGACGGTGTCCATGCCGCCCACGTCCTCGCTGCTGCCGCCGAGGGCGCCGGACTGGTTGAGCAGCGGCAGGCCGATCAGGACGGAGACGGCGAGGGCGCGGCCGACCCAGGCGGCGGCCACCGTGCCGCTCATCGGCTTGCCGGTGAGCTTCCAGACGACGGCGCGGAGCATGCGACCGCCGTCGAGGGGGAGGCCGGGGAGGAGGTTGAAGATCGCAACGATCAGGTTGGAGACCATCAGGCCGGCCAGCAGCACGCCGGGAACCGTGCCGGGCTCGACGGGCTTCATGGCGAGGTAGAAGAGGCCGGCCAGCACGAGGGAGAGGAGCGGGCCGACGAAGGCCAGCACGAACTCCCGGCCCGGGGTCTCGGCCTCCTTCTCGATCTCCGAGACACCGCCGAAGAACTGCAGCTGGATGCGGCGGACCGGGAGCTTGAAGCGGATCGCGGCGACCGTGTGGGCCAGCTCGTGGACCAGGACGGAGGCGTAGAAGGCGACCGCGAAGAAGAGGGAGACCAGGTAGCGGGCGGCGCCCAGCTCGGGCAGGACGCGGTCGAGCTGCCCGCCGAAGACCCAGGTGATCAGGGCGGCGACGAGGAACCAGCTGGGCGCGACGTAGACGGGCACGCCGAAGGGACGCCCCATGAGGATCCCACCGCCCGGCTCCTTGGGCCGCGGCTCGGGCGGCTGCCCCTTGGCGATGCCGGAGTGGGCGAGGGAACGGTGGTCGTGAACACCGTCAGGGCCGCGATGATCCGGCTCGGCCGGGCCGGGCGCGCTGTCCGCAGCGGGCTTGGGGGCCGGGGCGGGGTCGAGGGGTGCGTCCGCCACGGCGGCCTTGCCGGGCCGGGGTGCGTCCACCGCGTCGGACCCGGCGGGCCCCGGCGCCGGGGCCGGGGCGTGGGGCTCGGCCTCCGTGCCGGGCGTGGGGGGCGTGGCGGGCCTGGCGGTCGTCGCGGTGCCCTCGGCCGGGGTTTCGCTGTCGGTCGCGCTGTCCGTGTCCGGCTCGCCGTTCGCGGCAGTGTGCGGGGCCGGCGTCGGGGTGGGTTCCTCGGCGCCGTCCCTGTCGGCCTCCGGCGGAGAGTCGGGCTGGGTGTCGGTCGGTCGGGCCGTTGGGTCCGCCGAGTGCTCGGCCGGCTCTTCGCTGCCGGACCGCGGCTGCCCGCTCCCGCCGCTCACGTCCACGGTTTCCCCTCGTTCGAAGCGTCTTCCGCACCTGCCGGACGGAAGGGTCTCTGGTCGATGGTATGCGTCCTTGATGGCACGTTCCGCCCCGGCACCCCTTGTGTTTGCCCCGGGGTCGCACAGGCCACGCGGCCGGCGACTGGGTCACTGTCAGTGGTGGGCCGTAAGGTCTGTGGACATGGACAGCAGCATCGAGGAGGAGGCGGCCCCGCCGGGCGGCGCCGAGCAGACGCAACCGGCGCCGGAGCCCGCGGCCGGCAGAGGTGAGCGGAGCGCCGTCGCGCCCACCTCCCTGTCGCCCTCCCGCGCCAGTGACTTCATGCAGTGCCCGCTGCTGTACCGGTTCCGGGTGATCGACCGGCTGCCGGAGAAGCCGAGTGCGGCGGCGACGCGGGGCACGCTGGTGCATGCCGTGCTGGAGCGGCTGTTCGACGCGCCCGCCGGGGAGCGGACCGCGCCGCGGGCCAAGGCGCTGATCCCGGGGCAGTGGGACCGGCTCAGGGAGAGCAGGCCCGAGGTGAGCGAGCTGTTCGCCGACGATCCGGACGGGGAGCGGCTGGCCGGCTGGCTCGCCGAGGCCGAGCGGCTCGTGGAGCGCTGGTTCACGCTGGAGGACCCGACCCGGCTGGAGCCGGCCGAGCGGGAGCTGTTCGTGGAGGCCGAGCTGGACTCGGGGCTGCGGCTGCGCGGGATCATCGACCGGGTCGATGTGGCGCCCACGGGCGAGGTGCGGATCGTCGACTACAAGACGGGCAAGGCGCCGCGGCCGGAGTACGCCGAGGGCGCGCTGTTCCAGATGAAGTTCTACGCCCTGGTGGTGTGGCGGCTGAAGCGGGTGATCCCGCGCCGGCTGCAGCTCGTGTACCTGGGCAGCGGGGACGTGCTGACGTACGACCCGGTCCCCGCCGACCTGGAGCGGGTGGAGCGCAAGCTGCACGCGCTGTGGGAGGCCATCCGGCAGGCCACGGAGACCGGGGAGTGGCGGCCCCGGCCGACGAAGCTGTGCGGCTGGTGCGACCACCAGACGCACTGCCCGGAGTTCGGCGGCACTCCCCCGCCCTACCCGCTGCCGGTCAGCGCCCCCGAGTCAGGGACGGTGTGAAGCGGGAGACGCGCGCAGGGCAGAATGGGGCCGGACTAGCGAAGGAGTGTCACGTGGCCATCCGCGTCCTACTGGTCGACGACCAGCCTCTGCTGCGTACGGGTTTCCGGATGATCCTGGAGGCCGAGCAGGATCTCGCGGTCGTGGGCGAGGCCGGTGACGGTCTGCAGGCCCTCGACCAGGTGCGAGCACTGCAACCGGACGTCGTGCTGATGGACATCCGGATGCCGCGGATGGACGGCGTCGAGGCGACCCGGCAGATCACCGGGCCCGGGCGGGACGGCCCGGCCAAGGTGCTGGTGCTGACCACCTTCGACCTCGACGAGTACGTGGTGGAGGCGCTGCGCGCCGGGGCCAGCGGCTTTCTGCTCAAGGACGCGCCGGCCAACGAGCTGGTGCAGGCGATCCGGGTGGTGGCGGCCGGCGAGGCCATGCTCGCGCCGAGCATCACACGGCGGCTGCTGGACAAGTACGCCACGCATCTGCCGTCCGGCGAGGAGCCGGTGCCGGACACCCTGCACACCCTCACCGACCGCGAGGTGGAGGTGCTGAAGCTCGTGGCGCGCGGGCTGTCCAACGCGGAGATCGCGGCCGATCTGTTCGTCAGCGAGACGACGGTGAAGACGCACGTCGGGCATGTGCTGACCAAGCTGGGGCTCCGGGACCGGGTGCAGGCGGCGGTGTACGCGTACGAGAGCGGGCTGGTGCGCCCCGGCGCGCAGTAGGACGTCGTACACGGCAGAGGGCGCTGCTTCCCCGGGGGGAGGCAGCGCCCTGTGCGTCTGTGCGGCTCAGCTCTTGCTGAGTTCCCAGAAGCGGAACACCGTGGAGGCGTCCAGGCAGTACTCCAGGCCGTACACGCCGTCGCGGACGACCGCGTACTGCTTGGCCTGCCAGACCGGCAGGACGGGCAGTTCGGCGGCGACGATGTTCTGCAGCCTGCCGAAGTCCTTGTCGGTCGCCGCGCGGTCGCTCTGTGCGGCGGTGCCGGGGATCAGGGATCCGGTGATGGTGCGGTTGCTGTAGTTGTTGTCCAGCACGTTGCCCTTGCCGAAGAAGGGCGCGGTGAAGTTGTCGGCGTCCGGGTAGTCGGGCACCCAGCCCTTGACGTACACGCCGTACTTGCCGGCGGCGATGTCCTTCTCGTACTTGTCGAAGTCGACGGACTTGACGTCGGCGTCGAACAGGCCGCTGGCGTTGAGCTGGCCGGCGATGGCCTTCAGCTCCTCGTCGGTGGCGGGGCCGTAGCGGGACGGCGTGGACCACAGGGTGAGCTTGACCTTGCCGGAGACGCCGTCGGCGCGCAGCGCGGCGGCGGCCTTGTCCCGGGAGGGGCGGGCGCCGTAGGTGTCGAAGAAGGCCGTGTTGTGGCCCGCGATGCCCGCCGGGATGATCGAGTACAGCGGGGTGGCGGTGCCCTGGTAGACGTCCTTCATCAGGGCGTCGCGGTCGATGAGGTAGGCCATGGCCTTGCGGACGCCGAGCTTGCCGGCCACCGGGTCCTTCATGTTGAAGACCAGGTGCTGGACCTCGGCGCTGCTGCCCTCGATGACGTCGACGCCCTTGCTGTCGCTCTGCTGGTCGAGGGCGGCGATGTCGGTGGCGGTCAGGCCTCGGTAGGCGATGTCGATGCCGCCGTCGAGGAGGGACGTCTTCAGGGCGGTGCGGTCGCCGTGGAAGAACTTCAGGGTGACGCCGGAGTTCTTGACCTTGGCGGTGCCCTGGTAGTTGCCGTTGACGGAGAAGACCGCCTGGTCGTCGTCGAAGGAGTCCAGCGTGTACGGGCCGGAGCCGACGGCCTTGTGGTCGGTGCGCAGGCCGTTCGCGTCGTACTGGCGGTGGTCCACGATGGAACCGGCGCCGGAGGCGATCTTGCTGGGGAAGGTGGCGTCGGGCACCTTCAGGTGGAAGACGGCCGTCTTCGCGTCCGGTGTCTCGACCTTGTCGAGCATCGGGAACATGATCGCGGGACCGGCGGGGTCGTCGATCTTCAGCATGCGGTCGAAGGAGAACTTCACGTCCTCGGAGGTGAGGGCGTCACCGTTGCTGAACTTCAGGCCGTCCTTCAGCTCGCACTTGTAGACCATGGCCCGGTTGTCGGTGAAGCCGCACTGCTTCGCCAGTTCGGGCTGGGGTTCGGTCCCGCCCTTGGGGAAGCTGAGCAGCGACTGGAAGACGTTGTTGAACAACAGCCAGGAGCCGGGGTCGTAGCCGGATGCCGGGTCCGTGGCGAGGACGTCGTCGGACATCCCCATCACCACGGAGGAGCCGGTACCCCCGGAATCACCGGTCTCCGAGCCGCATCCGGTCAACAGGCCGGAGGCCAGCCCCGCCACGATGGGCAGAACTGGCCACTGGTTGCGCATGTTCACTTGAAGTGCCTTGTCGTCGGTTCGTCAGCCCGGGACCGCCGTCCCTGGTCCCGGGCCACGGGGCCGCGTCGTGCCGGCCCCGCGTTGGGAGAGCCGTCAGCCGCTCACACCGCGGCTCAGCTCCCACAGCTGAAGCGTCGAGGAGGAGTTGAGGGCGTAGGCCACGCCCGTGATGTCGTCCCGTGCGGCGACGTACTGCTTGCCCTGCCACAGCGGCAGGATCGGGACGTCCTCGGCGACGGTGTCCTGGATCTCGGTCAGGCTCTTGGAGGCGCCGAGCCGGTCGGCCTCGCGGCGCGACTGCGGGATCAGCGAACGCTGGATGGCGCTGTTGGCGTACGGCGAGCCGAGGAAGTTGTCCTTGTCGAGGAACGGCGCGAGGAAGTTGTCGGCGTCCGGGAAGTCCGGGAACCAACCCATGCCGTAGACGTCGTACTCGCCCTTGCGCTCGGCGGGCCGGAAGGTTTCCCAGGTGTGGCCCTGGATGGAGGCGTCGAACAGGCCGCTGTCGTTGAGCTGCTTCTGCAGCACCTCGAACTCCTGCTTGGTGGCCGAGCCGTAGTGGTCGGTGGTGTAGTGCAGGGTCAGCTTGACCGGGGTGGTGATGCCGGCCTTGGTCAGCAGGGACTTGGCCTTGTCGACGCTGGGGTTGCCGTACTTGTTGAAGAACGAGTTGGAGTGGCCGGTGACCGTGGCGGGCACCAGCGAGTACAGCGGTTCGGCCTGGGTGCCGTAGACCTTGGAGACCAGCTCGCCGCGGTTGATGAGCTGGGCCATGGCCTGGCGTACGGCCTTGGACTTGACCGTGGCCGCGTCGGTGTTGAAGGCCAGGTAGCGGATCTCCAGGCCCGGCATGTCGACCAGGTCGACCTTGCCGTCGCCGCCGGCGTCCAGCTTCTGGATCTGCGCGGGCGACATGGTGCGGGTCATCACGTCGATGTCGCCCTTGTTGATCGCGTCGCCCATGGCGTCGGCGTCGGCGAAGGCGCGCAGTTCGACCTTGTCGTTGTTCACCTTCACGGCGCCCTGGTAGGAGGCGTTCCTGGCGAAGGTGGCGCTGGCGATCGCGTCGTTCTTGACGTCGGCCTGGAAGGTGTACGGGCCGGAGCCGTCGACCTCGAAGCCGTCCCGGAGCTTGTCCTTCTCGTAGTCCTTCGGGTTGACGATGCCCGCGACCGGGGTGGACAGCTTGTACGGGAAGGTGGCGTCGGCCGTCTTCAGGTGGAAGACGACCTCGCGGTCGCCCTGCGTCTCGATGGTGTCGATGGTGTTCAGCAGGGCCGAGGGACCGCCCTCGGCGTTGATGCGCAGCACACGCTCGATCGAGTACTTGACGTCAGCGGCGGTCACCGGGTCGCCGCTCGCGAACTTCAGGCCCTCGCGCAGCTTGCAGGCGTAGCGCTCGCTGCCGCTGTCGGTGAAGGAGCAGCTCTCGGCGGCGTCCGGCACGGGCTCGCCCTCACCCTTGGGCTGCGCCATCAGGGTCTGCACGGTCTGGCGCAGGATGTTCCAGGTGCCGACGTCGTAGGCGTAGGCCGGGTCCAGGGGCGCCGGGGCTTCCTTGGTGGCCGTGAACTGGTCCGTGGTACCGACGACGATGGCGTCACCGCTCTTGCTCCCGCTGTCGGCTCCGCCGCACGCGGCGAGAACCGGGGTGAGCAGGCCGGCGACCGCCGGCAGCACCAAAGTCTTGCGGTTCATGCGGGAGTTTCTCCAGAGCTGTTCGGGTCCGTGTATCCGGCATGCATGGGTGGTGCGGCGGATCACAGGGGTTCTCGGCGATGTTCTCGCGATGAGATTAGTCCGCGCCCGCAGCGGGGCTCACGGCCGCGTGAGTTGACCCCCCATCACGCAGGGGAACCGGTCGCGGACACACCGAAAACCCGACAGCGGCATGATTAGTGCAGCATCCCATCAATCGGGACACAAGGTCCCGCCGAATCTCCGCGATCAGGATCGGTCAGCACACTTGGCCAACGTTGTCGAGCCCCGTCGGCGTGGGGAACGTCACACTCCCAACTGTGCCGCCGGTCAGCAGAATTCGGCCGCGCGGCCTGGCCGGAATTCCACTCGGGTGTACTTCCCCGGAAATGTGTCCAGCACCCCCAGTGAACGGCTAGCGCATTTCCGTCATCAGGCCCCGCAGAAATGCCAGGTCGACCTCTTCCAGGGAGGTCACGACCGTACGTCCGAGGGCCGGGCCGATGGGGGCGACGGAGGGTACGGCGACCACCCGGCAGCCCGCGGCCTCGGCGGCGGCGACGCCGGTCGCGGTGTCCTCGACCACGGCGCATCTGGCCGGATCCGCCCCCAGTCCCGCGGCGGCGAGCAGATACGGGTCCGGGTAGGGCTTGGTGCGGGAGACCTCGTCGCCGGCGATGGAGAGGGCGAAGTGGTGCGGGCCCAGCACGGACAGCACGCGGTCGATGATGCGCCGGTGGGAGGCGGAGACCAGGGCGGTCGGGATCTCGTACTCGTACAGCTCGGCGAGCAGCCGGGCGGCGCCCGGCATCAGCGGCAGGGTGCGGCCGATGCGGTCCTCGAACCCTTCGTTGAGCAGGATCGTCAGTTCGGCGAGGGTGATGTCGGCGCCGGTGGCCTCGATCAGGAACCCGGCGCTGCGGGTCATGGGACCGCCGACCACGACATGGCGCCAGGTCTCGTCCAGGGTGTGGCCGAGGGAGGCGAAGACCTCCACCTCGACGTCCCACCAGAAGCCCTCGGTGTCCACCAGGGTGCCGTCCATGTCGAGGAGTACCGCCTGCAGGGCGGAGCCTTCGGCCGTACGGGTTCCGAGCGCGGGGACCGTGCTGGTCATCCTGGCGCACCTCCTTGAGGGACGACCAGGCCGGTTCCCGGACAGGGAACCGGCCTGCGGTGGACCGACCAGTGTACGACTTATCCGATCAGTGTGCCGGTTGCGACACGGTCGGTGTGGCGGGAGACGTCCGTCACCGCGCGTTGAAGTACTTCGCCTCCGGGTGGTGGATCACGATGGCGTCCGTGGACTGCTCGGGGTGCAGCTGGAACTCCTCGGACAGGTGGACGCCGATCCGCTCGGGCCGCAGGAGGCCGGCGATCTTGGCGCGGTCCTCCAGGTCGGGGCAGGCGCCGTAGCCGAGGGAGAAGCGGGCTCCCCGGTACTTCAGGGCGAACATGTCCTCGATGTCGGCGGGGTCCTCGCCGCCGAAGCCGAGTTCGGCGCGGACGCGGGCGTGCCAGTACTCGGCGAGCGCCTCGGCCAACTGGACGGACAGGCCGTGCAGTTCGAGGTAGTCGCGGTAGGAGTTCGACTCGAACAGCTTGGCCGTCTCCTCGCCGATGCGGGAGCCGACGGTGACGACCTGGAGGCCGACCACGTCCGTCTCGCCCGACTCCTCCGGGCGGAAGAAGTCGGCCAGGCACAGCCGCCGGCCGCGGCGCTGGCGCGGGAAGGTGAAGCGGGTGCGCTCGTTGCCCTGCTCGTCCAGGATGATCAGGTCGTCGTCCTTGGACACGCAGGGGAAGTAGCCGTAGACGACGGCCGCTTCGAGGAGGTTCTCGGTCTGGAGGCGGTCGAGCAGGCCGCGCAGCCGGGGCCGGCCCTCGGTCTCGACCAGTTCCTCGTAGGTCGGTCCCTCGCCGGTGCGGGCCTGCTTGAGCCCCCACTGGCCCTTGAAGAGCGCGCCCTCGTCCAGCCAGCTCGCGTACTCCTTGAGCTGGATGCCCTTGATCACCCGGGTGTCCCAGAACGGCGGGGTGGGCACGGGGTTGTCGGTGGCGACGTCGGAGCGGACGTGCCCCTCCTCGGGCCGCTCCTCGATCCGGGCGGCGGCCGTGGCGCGCACCCGGCGCTGCTTCAGCTCGGGCAGCTGCGCGCCGGGCAGGCCGCGCTTGACGCCGATCAGCGCGTCCATGAGGCGCAGGCCCTCGAAGGCGTCGCGGGCGTAGCGGACCTCGCCCTCGTAGATCTCGTGGAGGTCCTGTTCGACGTAGGCGCGGGTCAGGGCGGCGCCGCCGAGGATGACCGGGAAGCGGGCGGCGAGGCCGCGCTGGTTCAGCTCCTCCAGGTTCTCCTTCATGATCACCGTGGACTTGACCAGGAGCCCGGACATGCCGATGACGTCCGCCCGGTGCTCCTCGGCCGCCTCCAGGATCGCGGAGACCGGCTGCTTGATGCCCAGGTTGACGACGTTGTAGCCGTTGTTGGACAGGATGATGTCGACCAGGTTCTTGCCGATGTCGTGCACGTCGCCGCGCACGGTCGCCAGCACGATCGTGCCCTTGCCCTCGGCGTCCGACTTCTCCATGTGCGGTTCGAGGTGGGCGACGGCGGCCTTCATGACCTCGGCGGACTGGAGGACGAACGGCAGCTGCATCTGGCCGGAGCCGAACAGGTCGCCGACGACCTTCATGCCGTCCAGGAGGGTCTCGTTGACGATGTCCAGGGCGGGGCGGGTCGTCAGGGCCTCGTCGAGGTCGGCCTCCAGGCCGTTGCGCTCGCCGTCGATGATGCGGCGCTTGAGGCGCTCCTCCAGGGGCAGCGCGGCCAGCTCCTCGGCCTTGCCTGCCTTCAGGGACTTCGCCGTGGCGCCCTCGAAGAGCTGCATGAGCTTCTGCAGCGGGTCGTAGCCCTCGCTGCGGCGGTCGTGGATCAGGTCCAGGGCCGTCTGGACCTCTTCCTCGCTGAAGCGGGCGATGGGCAGGATCTTGCTCGCGTGGACGATCGCGGAGTCCAGGCCCGCCTTGACGCACTCGTCCAGGAAGACGGAGTTCAGCAGGATGCGGGCGGCCGGGTTGAGGCCGAAGGAGATGTTCGACAGGCCCAGCGTGGTCTGCACGGCCGGGTGCCGCTTCTTCAGCTCGCGGATCGCCTCGATGGTGGCGATGCCGTCCTTGCGGGACTCCTCCTGACCGGTGCAGATGGTGAAGGTCAGGGTGTCGATGAGGATGTCGTCCTCGCGGATGCCCCAGTTCCCGGTGAGGTCGTCGATGAGCCGTTCGGCGATCTCGACCTTCTTCTCGGGGGTGCGGGCCTGGCCCTCCTCGTCGATGGTGAGCGCGATGAGGGCGGCGCCGTGCTCCTGCGCGAGCTTCGTGACCTTCGCGAACCGGGACTCGGGTCCGTCGCCGTCCTCGTAGTTGACGGAGTTGATCACGGCGCGGCCGCCGAGCTTCTCCAGGCCCGCCCGGATGACGTCGACCTCGGTGGAGTCCAGGACGATCGGCAGGGTGGAGGCGGTGGCGAAGCGGCCGGCCAGCTCCTCCATGTCGGCGACGCCGTCCCGGCCGACGTAGTCCACGCACAGGTCGAGCATGTGCGCGCCCTCGCGGATCTGCTCGCGTGCCATCTCGACGCAGTCGTCCCAGCGGGCGTCCAGCATGGCCTCGCGGAACTTCTTGGAGCCGTTGGCGTTGGTGCGCTCGCCGATGGCCAGGTAGGAGGTGTCCTGGCGGAACGGCACCGCCTGGTAGAGGGAGGCGGCGCCCGGCTCGGGGCGCGGGGTGCGCGCGGGCGGGGTGAGGCCCTGGACCCGCTCCACGACCTGGCGCAGGTGCTCGGGGGTGGTGCCGCAGCAGCCGCCGACGAGGGAGAGGCCGTACTCGTGGACGAAGGTCTCCTGGGCGTCGGCCAGCTCCGGCGCGGTCAGCGGGTAGTGGGCGCCGTCCTTGCCGAGGACCGGCAGGCCCGCGTTGGGCATGCAGGACAGCGGGATCCGGGCGTTGCGGGCGAGGTGGCGCAGGTGCTCGCTCATCTCGGCCGGGCCGGTGGCGCAGTTCAGGCCGATCATGTCGATGCCGAGCGGCTCCAGCGCCGTGAGAGCCGCGCCGATCTCGGAGCCGAGCAGCATGGTGCCGGTGGTCTCGACGGTGACGGACACGATGACCGGGGCGTCCAGACCGAGGGCGGCAAGGCCCCGGCGGGCGCCGAGGACGGCGGCCTTGGTCTGGAGGAGGTCCTGGGTGGTCTCCACGAGCAGCGCGTCGGCGCCGCCGGCGATCAGGCCCTCGGCGTTGCGCTGGTAGGCGTCGCGCAGGGTGGTGTACGGGGCGTGGCCGAGGGTGGGCAGCTTGGTGCCGGGGCCCATGGAGCCGAGGACCCAGCGGGGCCGGCCGTCCTTGGCGGTGAACTCGTCGGCGACCTCGCGGGCCACGCGGGCGCCGGCCTCGGACAGCTCGTGGACGCGGTCGGAGATGTCGTACTCGCCGAGGGCGGAGTGGTTGGCCCCGAAGGTGTTGGTCTCGACGCAGTCGACGCCCACGGCGAAGTACGCCTCGTGGACGGAGCGGACGATGTCGGGGCGGGTGAGGTTGAGGATCTCGTTGCAGCCCTCAAGGTGCTCGAAGTCCTCAAGGGTGGGCTCCTGGGCCTGGAGCATGGTGCCCATGGCTCCGTCGGCGACCACCACACGGGTGGCGAGCGCCTCGCGGAGCGCGGACACACGGGTCCGGCTGTCGGCGGAAGGGGACGTTGGCGACGAGGCCATGTAGGGGCTCCCTGGGATGCGACGGCTGTCGGCTATGCGGTTTCCCTGACGGGCGGGGGTGGCCGCACGGCGCCAGAGTAACCGGGAGTCGGCTTGGATGGGCACCGGCGTCCACGTGACGGACGCGGGTGGCCCGGATGCCACGCTCAGGTCACGTGTGATGTAACAGGTGCCGTCCGACCATTAGCGGTGGGTCGGCATGGACCGGTAGTGTTCGACATTGCCGAACGGTGTTGTCGGCTGTACCGAGGCAGTCATAACCGAGGGCAGTCATAGGGGACGGAGGCAGGACGGCGATGGCACGGAACATCCAGTCGCTCGAACGGGCGGCGGCGATGCTGCGGCTGCTCGCGGGCGGCGAGCGGAGGCTCGGCCTCTCGGACATCGCCTCGTCACTGGGCCTCGCCAAGGGCACGGCCCACGGCATCCTGCGCACCCTCCAGCAGGAGGGGTTCGTGGAGCAGGACGACGCCTCCGGCCGCTACCAGCTGGGCGCGGAGCTGCTGCGCCTCGGCACCACCTATCTCGACGTGCACGAACTGCGGGCGCGGGCGCTGGTGTGGACCGACGACCTGGCCCGCTCCAGCGGGGAGAGCGTGTACCTGGGCGTCCTGCACCAGCAGGGCGTGCTGATCGTGCACCACGTCTTCCGGCCCGACGACAGCCGGCAGGTGCTGGAGATCGGGGCCATGCAGCCGCTGCACTCCACGGCGCTGGGCAAGGTGCTGTCGGCGTACGACCCGGTGGCGCACAGCGAGGCGCTGGAGGCCGACCGGAAGCCCTTCACCGACCGCACGGTGTGCGACCCCGGCGACTTCGACCGGCTCCTCGACGTCACGCGCGCGCGTGGGTACGCGGCCGACGTGGAGGAGACCTGGGAGGGCGTGGCGTCGATCGCCGCGCCCATCCACGACCGGCGCCGCATGCCCGTGGGCGCGGTCGGCATCACCGGCGCCGTGGAACGGCTGTGCCGGGAGGGCGAGCTGCGCCCCGAGCTGATCGCGGCGGTGCGGGACTGCGCCCGCGCGGTCTCCCGCGACCTGGGCGCCGGGCGGTTCTGAGCGGCTGCGGCCGCACACCCGGAACGACCGGAACGACCGGAACGCCAGGCGGCGTTCCGGTCGTCGCCCTACCCTGAAATGGACAAACAGGGCTATACCGTACGTCCGCGCATGAAGGTCGATAACCCGCAGCGATCAATAACGATCCTGTTTTCGATAACAGAACTCTTGACGCACGCGTAACGCCGAAGCAAGACTCCCGTCCATCGGTCGGCATTGTCGAACACCTACCGGCAATACGCGCTAGAGTGTGACAACGCCAAGGGCCAGCACATCGCTCTCACCCCCGAGGGCGCCAGTTCCCCGGAGGGACCCGGGGTTCGGCTACCCCTGGACGAAGGACAAAGGAGTCGCGGGTGTCCAGCTCCGACATCTTCATCGGCGAGACCATCGGTACCGCCATACTCATCCTGCTCGGCGGCGGCGTCTGTGCCGCCGTCACGCTGAAGGCCTCCAAGGCCCGTAACGCCGGTTGGCTCGCCATCACCTTCGGGTGGGGCTTCGCCGTTCTGACGGCTGTGTACATCTCCGGACCGCTGTCCGGTGCCCATCTCAACCCGGCCGTCACCGTCGCCCTGGCCATCAAGGACGGCGACTGGAGCAACGTTCCGACCTACCTCGCCGGCCAGCTGCTCGGCGCGATGATCGGTGCGGCGCTGGTGTGGGTCGCCTACTACGGCCAGTTCCAGGCGCACCTGACCGACAAGGAGATCGTCGGCGGTCCGGGCGCCCAGGCCACCACGGCCAAGGCGGTCGAGGCCCAGGAGAAGGGGGCCGGTCCGGTCCTCGGCATCTTCTCCACCGGTCCGGAGATCCGGAACGTGGCGCAGAACCTGGCCACGGAGATCATCGGCACCGTGGTGCTGATCCTCGCGGTCCTCACCCAGGGCCTGAACGACAAGGGCAACGGCCTCGGCATCCTCGGCGGTCTGATCACCGCGCTGGTGGTCGTGTCGATCGGTCTGTCGCTCGGCGGCCCGACGGGCTACGCGATCAACCCGGCCCGTGACCTGGGTCCGCGCATCGTGCACGCCCTGCTGCCGCTGCCCAACAAGGGTGGTTCCGACTGGAGCTACGCCTGGATCCCGGTGGTCGGTCCGCTGATCGGCGGCGCCATCGCGGCAGGCATCTACAACGTCGCCTTCGCTTAAAGAAGCCGCGCTCAGGCACCGAATCTTCAAGCACGCGCCGTACAGCCCCATCACCACGGACCTTTCAGGAGCACACAGTGACCGACGCCCACACCGCAGGCCCCTTCATCGCGGCGATCGACCAGGGCACGACCTCCTCGCGCTGCATCGTCTTCGACCGGGACGGCCGTATCGTCTCCGTCGACCAGAAGGAGCACGAGCAGATCTTCCCGAAGCCGGGCTGGGTCGAGCACAACGCCAACGAGATCTGGACCAACGTCCAGGAGGTCGTCGCCGGCGCCGTCGCCAAGGCCGGCATCACCCGTGACGACATCAAGGCCATCGGTATCACCAACCAGCGCGAGACCACCGTGCTGTGGGACAAGAACACCGGTGAGCCCGTCCACAACGCCATCGTCTGGCAGGACACCCGCACCGACTCCCTCTGCAAGGAGCTGGGCCGCAACGTCGGCCAGGACCGCTTCCGCCGCGAGACCGGCCTCCCGCTGGCCTCGTACTTCTCCGGTCCGAAGGCCCGCTGGCTGCTCGACCACGTCGACGGCCTGCGCGAGCGCGCCGAGGCGGGCGACATCCTCTTCGGCACCATGGACACCTGGGTCATCTGGAACCTGACCGGCGGTGTCAACGGCGGCAAGCACGTCACCGACGTCACCAACGCCTCCCGCACCCTTCTCATGAACCTGCACACCATGCAGTGGGACGAGAAGATCGCCGAGTCCATCGGCGTCCCGCTGGCGATCCTGCCGGAGATCCGCTCCTCCGCCGAGGTCTACGGCGAGATCACCGGCGGCAAGCTCGGCGAGCTGCTCGGCGGCATCCCGGTCGCCTCCGCGCTCGGCGACCAGCAGGCGGCCCTGTTCGGCCAGTGCTGCTTCGCCGAGGGCGAGACCAAGTCGACCTACGGCACCGGCACCTTCATGGTGATGAACACCGGTGACAAGATCATCAACTCCTACGCGGGCCTGCTGACCACGGTCGGCTACAAGATCGGCGAGCAGCCGACGGTCTACGCGCTGGAGGGCTCGATCGCCGTCACCGGCTCGCTGGTGCAGTGGATGCGCGACCAGATGGGCCTGATCTCCACCGCCGCCGAGATCGAGACGCTCGCGCTCTCGGTCGAGGACAACGGCGGCGCCTACTTCGTGCCGGCCTTCTCGGGCCTGTTCGCCCCGCACTGGCGCTCCGACGCCCGCGGTGTGATCGCCGGTCTGACCCGGTACGTCACGAAGGCGCACCTCGCGCGCGCCGTCCTCGAAGCCACCGCCTGGCAGACGCGGGAGATCGCCGACGCCATGGTCAAGGACTCCGGCGACGAGCTGGTGGCCCTGAAGGTCGACGGTGGCATGACGGCCAACAACCTGCTGATGCAGACGCTCGCCGACGTCCTCGACGCGCCGGTGGTGCGCCCGATGGTCGCCGAGACCACCTGCCTCGGCGCCGCTTACGCCGCCGGCCTCGCCGTCGGCTTCTGGTCCAGCACGGACGAACTGCGCGCCAACTGGCGCCGGGCCGCCGAGTGGACCCCCCGGATGGACGCGGACACCCGCGACCGTGAGTACAAGAACTGGCTCAAGGCCGTCGACCGGACCATGGGCTGGATCGAGGACGAGAGCTGAGCGCCCCCAGACGGCTCAGACATCTCTGACGAGGAGTAAGTACCCGACATGACCAGTCAGTCCACCCTGCAGTCCGTACCTGCCCTGGGGACGCACCCGGCCTCCGGCTCCAACCCGAGCCGGGCCGAGACCAGGGAGCAGCTCGCCAAGGCGTCGTACGACCTTCTTGTGATCGGCGGCGGCATCCTGGGCATCTCCACCGCCTGGCACGCCGCGCAGTCCGGGCTCAGGGTGGCGCTGGTCGACGCCGGCGACTTCGCCGGCGCCACCTCCTCCGCCTCCTCCAAGCTGCTCCACGGCGGTCTGCGCTACCTGCAGACCGGCGCGGTGAAGCTGGTGGCGGAGAACCACTTCGAGCGCCGTGCGGTCTCCCGCCAGGTGGCCCCCCACCTGGCGAACCCGCTCACCTTCTACCTCCCCGTGTACAAGGGCGGGCCGCACGGCGCGGCGAAGCTCGGCGCGGGCGTCTTCGCCTACTCCGCGCTCTCCGCGTTCGGCGACGGCGTCGGCCACCTGCTCTCCCCCGCCAAGGCGGCGCAGGACGTGCCCGAGCTGCGCACCGAGAACCTCAAGGCCGTGGCCGTGTACGGCGACGACCAGATGAACGACGCGCGCATGGCGCTGATGACGGTCCGCGCGGCCGTCGAGGCGGGCGCGGTGGTCCTCAACCACGCCGAGGTCACCGGGCTGCGCTTCACCAAGGGCCGGGTGACGGGTGCCGAGCTGAAGGACCGCACGTCCGGCGACGAGTTCGGCGTGAACGCCCGTCTCGTGCTGAACGCGACCGGCCCCTGGGTCGACCACCTGCGCAAGATGGAGGACCCGAACGCGGCGCCGTCCATCCGCCTGTCCAAGGGCGCGCACCTGGTCCTGAAGCGCACCTCCCCCTGGAAGGCCGCGCTCGCCACCCCCATCGACAAGTACCGCATCACCTTCGCCCTCCCCTGGGAGGACATGCTGCTGCTGGGCACCACCGACGAGGAGTTCGAGGGCGACCCGGCGGACGTCGCCGTCACCGAGAAGGACATAGCCCAGATCCTGGACGAGGCCGCGTTCTCCGTCCGGGACCAGCAGCTCCAGCGCGACCTGATCACCTACGCCTTCGCCGGCCTGCGGGTGCTGCCGGGCGGCCCCGGCGACACCGCCAAGGCCAAGCGCGAGACCGTGGTGACCGAGGGCAAGGGCGGCATGCTGTCCGTCGCGGGCGGCAAGTGGACCACCTTCCGGCACATCGGCCGCACGGTGATGCAGAAGCTGGAGGCGCTGCCGGGCCACCCGCTCGGCGACGACTTCGAGCCGATCTCCTCGCTGCCGAAGAAGCTCCCGCTGCCCGGCGTCGCCAACCCGCGCGCGGTCGCCCACCGCCTCCTGGTGGACGGTCCGGCGCCCGGCCCGCGCATGGCCGCCGACACCGCCAAGCACCTGGCCACCCACTACGGCTCGCTGGCCTTCGACATCGCCCGCCTGGCGAACGAGAACCCGGAGCTGGCCGAGCGCGTCCACCCCGACGCGCCCGAGATCTGGGCGCAGGTCGCCTGGGCCCGTGACCACGAGTGGGCCGAGACGCCGGACGACGTGCTGCGCCGCCGCACCACGCTGACCATCCGCGGCCTGGCCACGGACGAGGTCCGCGCGAAGGTCCAGGACCTGCTGGACAAGAAGTAGTCCCGCGGCCGGCCCTCCCCGACCGGGCCGGCGGCGCGGGAACCCGCACTCGGCCCCACCGGTTCGTCTCCGGTGGGGCCGAGTGCCCTTCGGGGCGCCGTCCCCGTGGATCCCGCGCGGCCCGGGCCCACGCCGCATAATGTGCGCTGAGACATCCGAGGTCCGAGGTGTGGGGCGGGCGACAGGAGGCCGGTCATGGCAGTCACCGACGAGGCGATCGAGAAGATCAAGGGCATGATCGTCTCCGGTGCGCTGCGCCCCGGCGACCGGCTCCCCAAGGAGAGCGAGCTGGCCGCCGGCCTCGGCCTGTCCCGCAACTCCCTGCGGGAGGCCGTACGGGCGCTGTCGCTGATCCGGATCCTCGACGTACGGCAGGGCGACGGCACCTATGTCACCAGCCTCGATCCGCAGCTGCTGCTGGAGGCGATGAGCTTCGTCGTGGACTTCCACCGCGACGACACGGTGCTGGAGTTCCTGGCGGTGCGCCGGATCCTGGAGCCGGCCGCGACCGCGCTGGCGGCCTCGCGGATCGGGGCGGAGCAACTGGACTTGCTGGACGCCCAGTTGGACGCGCTGGGCGCGGAGCCGTCGGTGGAGCAACTGGTCGCGGCCGACCTGGAGTTCCACCGGAGCATCGTACAGAGCGCCGGCAACTCGGTGCTGTGCTCTCTTCTGGACGGGCTGTCAGGACCCACCACCCGGGCGCGGATCTGGCGGGGGCTCACCCAGGAGGACGCGGTCGGCCGCACCCTGCGCGAGCACCGGGCGATCCTCGCCGCGCTGCGCGACCGGGACGCGGAGGCGGCGCGGTCCTGGGCGACCGTGCATGTGGCGAGCGTGGAGCAGTGGTTGCGCAGCACGCTGTGAGGACCCCAGGCCGGGCCGCCGGGCCTCCCCGACGGCCGCGGGTGTTCCGGACCCGGGAACGGGGCAGTGATCCGTTCACTCCCCCACGCAAGGGGGCTGCGGGCGCCCCCGCCGGACGCCGTAAGGTTGGTGAGTCAAGCGAGGGCACGTCGGAAGGAGGCACTGGGTGATCGAGCTGGAGGGGGTTCCCGAGCTGATCGACCCAGTCATGGTGGCCGCGTTCGAGGGCTGGAACGATGCCGGCGACGCCGCCTCCACGGCGGTCGCGCATCTGGAACGCGAGTGGAAGGGCGAGGTCTTCGCGGCGCTGGACGCCGAGGACTACTACGACTTCCAGGTGAACCGGCCCACGGTGTTCATGGACGGCGGTGTGCGCAAGATCACCTGGCCGACGACCCGGCTGTCGGTGGTCCGCGTCGGCGGCGAGAAGCCGCGTGACCTGGTGCTGGTCCGCGGCATCGAACCGTCCATGCGCTGGCGCTCGTTCTGCAACGAGCTGCTCGGCTTCGCGCACGAGCTGGGCGTGGAGCTGGTGGTCATCCTGGGCGCCCTGCTCGGGGACACCCCGCACACGCGTCCGGTCCCGGTCAGCGGGGTCACGTCCGACCCGGACCTGGCCCAGCGGATGGACCTGGAGGAGACCAAGTACGAGGGCCCGACGGGCATCGTCGGCGTCCTGCAGGAGGCGTGCACGCACGCGGGCGTCCCGGCGGTGTCGCTGTGGGCGGCCGTACCGCACTACGTCTCCCAGCCGCCCAACCCGAAGGCCACGCTGGCGCTGCTGAACCGTCTGGAGGACCTGCTGGACCTGCGGATCCCGCAGGGCGAGCTGCCCGAGGACGCGCGTGCCTGGCAGGTGGGCGTGGACCAGCTGGCCGCCGAGGACAGCGAGGTCGCCGAGTACGTCCAGACGCTGGAGGAGGCCCGGGACACCGCCGAGCTGCCGGAGGCGTCCGGGGAGGCGATCGCCCGCGAGTTCGAGCGGTACCTGCGGCGTCGGGACGTGAGCCCGCCGGGCGGGCACGCCACGGCGGACGGCGGGGAGGGCGGCTCGTACCTGCGGGACAACCCGGGCGGGAAGAGCAGGCCGTCGAAGCCCCAGAAGCCGGATGCGGCCGAGGGCGAGGACGAGGACAGCTCGGAGGACTGAGCGCGCACGGCACACGGAAGGGGCGGTTCCCCGGTGGGAACCGCCCCTTCGGCTTGGGTCAGAGCGCCACGCCCAGCAGTGCGTCCACCGCCCGGCTCACCACGCCGGGGGCGCTCGTGTCCGTGCCGCCCTCCGTCTCCTGGCGGGCCGCCCAGCGGTCGACCGCGGCGAGCGCGGCGGGGGCGTCCAGGTCGTTGGACAGGGCCTCGCGGATCTCGTCCACCAGCGCGTCGGCGGACGGGCCGTCGGGGCGCGAGACGGCCGCGCGCCAGCGGCCGAGGCGGGCCACGGCCTCCTGGAGGACCTCGTCGGTCCACTCCCAGTCGGCCCGGTAGTGGTGGGCGAGCAGGGCCAGGCGGATGGCGGCGGGGTCGACGCCGTCGCGGCGCAGCGTCGAGACGAAGACGAGGTTGCCCTTGGACTTGGACATCTTCTCGCCGTGCAGGGCGACCATGCCGGCGTGCACGTACGCCGTGGCCATGGGGAACTCGCCGGTGAGCACCTGGGCGTGCGAGGCGCCCATCTCGTGGTGCGGGAAGGCGAGGTCGGAGCCGCCGCCCTGGACGTCGAAGCCCATACCGAGGTGGTCGAGGGCGATGGCCACGCACTCGATGTGCCAGCCGGGGCGGCCCCGGCCGAGCGAGGCGCCGTCCCAGCTGGGCTCGCCCGGGCGGGCCGCCATCCACAGCATCGGGTCCAGCGGGTTCTTCTTGCCCGGGCGGTCCGGGTCGCCGCCGCGCTCGGCGGACAGCAGCCGCATGGCGGCGGCGTCCAGGTTCGACACCTTGCCGAAGTTCGGGTCGGACTCGACGGAGAAGTAGATGTCGCCTTCCAGCTCGTAGGCCGCGCCGAGTTCGCGCAGCCGCTCGACGAGCGGGACGATGCCGGGTATGGCCTCGACGGCGCCTATGTAGTGCTGCGGGGGAAGCATCCGCAGGGCGGTCATGTCCTCGCGGAAGAGGGCCGTCTCCTTCTCGGCGAGGGCGACCCAGTCGACGCCGTCCCGGTCCGCGCGCTCCAGCAGCGGATCGTCGACGTCGGTGACGTTCTGGACGTAGTGGACCTGCCGCTTGGTGTCGAGCCACACGCGCTGGACCAGGTCGAACGCGTTGTAGGTCGCCGCATGACCCAGGTGGGTCGCGTCGTACGGGGTGATGCCGCAGACGTAGATGCGGGCGACGGGACCGGGCTGGAGGGTGACCAGACCGCCGGTCGCGGTGTCGTGGATCCTCAGGTCGCGGCCCTGACCAGGCAGGGCGGGGACCTCGGAAGCGGGCCAGGCATGCATGTACATGAGCCTAACCGGCGCCGAGCTGCGGATACGAACGGGATCAGGCCGGATGACCGGATACGCGCTCTTGTACCTCGGCGCCGGATGTGCTTGTCGCCGGATGCGGCTACACCGGTGGCCAGGGGATGGCGGGCCACTCCCCGCTCGGCTCCGGGTGGCTTCCGGAGCTGAGCAGCGCGTCGACACGCGCGCGTGTGGCGTCTATCTCGGCCGCCGTGATCAGCGCGGCCAGCCGCTCGCCCAGCGGCCCGGCCAGCCCGTCCCGCAGCCCCTTGAGGACGTCGACGGCCTCCGGGGTGAGCGGTTCCCCGGCCCAGCCCCACAGCAGGGTGCGCAGTTTGTTCTCGACGTTGAAGGTGACGCCGTGGTCGATGCCGTAGAGCCGGCCGTCGGCGGTGGGCAGCAGATGGCCGCCCTTGCGGTCGGCGTTGTTGATCACCGCGTCCAGGACGGCGAGCCGGCGCAGCCGCTCGTCGTCGGCGTGCACGAGCAGCGCGGTGCGGCCCTCGCCGACCTCGGCGAACCCGATCGCCTTCCAGCCCGGCTCGGGCTCCTCGCCGTCGACCAGGGCGAGCAGCTCGGCCTCGGCGTGGACGTCGATCCACAGCTGGCACATGCCCTCGCCGTACGGGCCGTCGCGCAGCACGGTGGGCGGCACGAGCCCCCAGCCGGTGGCCTCGGAGACCTCGTAGGCGGCCACCTCGCGGCCTGCGAGGGTGCCGTCGGGGAAGTCCCACAGGGGGCGCTCCCCGGCCACCGGCTTGTACACACAGGACGCCGTGCGGCCGTCGAGGGAGACCGTGCAGAACAGCGCCGCGTTGGACGCCTCGCGGATCCGGCCGCGCACGGTCAGCTCACCCCGCGCGACCAGGTCCACGAGGTCCGTGTCGGTGGCGGTCACGCCCCGCGGCGGTATCCGTTCTGGCGCGGACATACATGTCCTTCCGGATCGAGCGGGAGGCTGCACAGCGGACACGGTGGCCGCCCGGCGTTGACGACGTCGAGAGCGCGCTTGGCGAAGGCCCGGGCCTGCGCGCCGGTCAGCCGGACCCGCAGCATCGGGGGTCCGTTCTCCTCGTCCTGGAGCAACCGCTCCTCGGCCTCGGCGAGGTCCTCCTCGGTGTCGGCGTCCAGCTCGACCAGCGCCTGCGCCTCCACGATCATGCGCTGGTCCTCGCCGTCCCAGGCCAGAGCCATGGTGCCGACCCGGAACTCCTCCTCGATGGGGGTGTCGAGCGGAGCGGTGTCGGCGATCTCGGTGGGCGCCACGGCGGGGACGGCGGCGCTGCCGCCACTACGCCGTACGACCTCGTCCAGCAGTTCGTCCATGCGCTCGGCGAGCGCGGCGACCTGGGTCTTCTCCAGGATCACGCTGGTCACCCGGGGGCCTGCGATGGCCTGGAGGAAGAACGTACGGCGCCCGGGCAGTCCGACCGTGCCGGCCACGAAGCGGTCCGGCTGGTCGTAGAGGAACACCTGACGGGACACGTCCTGTCTCCATTGATGTCGTGATTTCGAGGGTTTCAGCGGTGCTGGCCACACGGACGAGCGACCGAGTGGTCGCTTCACCCTACTGCGGCCGACGATCACGGTGCGCCCGCACCACCTCCGACCGGTGCGTCGCTCTCACCAGGTTCCTCGCGCGGGGCGAGCGAAGCGAAATCCCCGGTGTCGCCGAGGCGGACGAGGAACGGCCTGAGCCGGGTGTAGCGGATCGCGGTGATGGAACACGGCTCCACGGAGATCCGCTGGAAGAGGTCGAGATGGAGTCCGAGGGCGTCGGCGACGAGGGACTTGATGATGTCGCCGTGCGAGCACATCAGGTAGACGGCGTCGGAGCCGTGCTCACGCTCCACGCGCTCGTTCCACTCGCGTACGGCCTCGGCGGCGCGGGTCTGCATGGCCCGCATGGACTCGCCGCCCGGGAAGGCGGCGGCGGACGGGTGGGCCTGCACGACCTGCATCAGCGGCTCGTCCGTCAGCTCGGCGAGCTTGCGGCCGGACCAGTCGCCGTAGTCGCACTCCCCGATCCGGTCCTCGGTGCGCGAGCGCAGGCCGGGGCGGGCCTCCAGCAGCGGCCGTACGGTCTCCTGGCAGCGCTGGAGCGGGCTGGTGACGACCTCCGAGATCGGCAGTCCGGCGAGCCTGGCGGGCAGCGCGGCGGCCTGCGCGGCGCCGCGCTCGTCCAGGGCGACGCCGGGCGTCCGGCCGGCGAGCACACCCGCGGTGTTGGCGGTGGAACGTCCGTGCCTTACGAGGATCAGCGTGGGCATGCCGCAAGGGTAGGCGTACATCACCGTGCGGCGGCGGGCAGGCGAAGGGAGAATGCGCAAGGTGATCGTGGACTGCGCCATCTACCGGCACGGGCACCGCACCGAGGGGCCGGAGGACCTGTCCGACGCGCTCGACGAGGCGCGGGCGGCGGGCGGCTTCGTGTGGATCGGCCTGTACGAGCCCTCCGAGCGGGAGTTCGACCTGGTCACGGAGGAGTTCGGGCTGCATCCGCTGGCCGTGGAGGACGCGCTCAAGGCGCATCAGCGGCCCAAGCTGGAGGTGTACGACGACTCGCTCTTCATGGTGCTGAAACCGGTCGTGTACGAGCCCGCGAGCGACGCCGTCTCGGCCGGCGAGGTGATGGTCTTCGTCGGCGACTGTTTCGTGGTGACCGTCCGCCACGGGGTGGCCTCGCCGCTGGCGGCCGTGCGGCACCGGCTGGAGGAGGAGCCGGAGATGCTCGACAAGGGCCCGACCGCCGTGCTGTACGCGATCTCCGACGCCATCGTCGACCACTACCTGGAGGTGGCGACGGAGCTGCAGACCGACCTGGACGAGCTGGAGGCCGAGGTGTTCCAGCCGGAGAGCGGCGGCTCCCGCAACACCGCGGCCCGGATCTACACCTTCAAGCGGCAGGTCATGGAGTTCCGCCGGGCCACCGGGCCGCTGACGCTGCCGCTGACCCGGCTGGCCGGCACCGGGCCGCTGGGCGCCACGGTCCCGTTCGTGCACGACAAGGCCCGGCCGTTCTTCCGGGACGTGGGCGACCACCTCACGCGCGTGAACGAGTCCGTGGAGGGCCTGGACCGGCTGGTGTCGGACATCCTGTCGGCCCACCTGGCGCAGATGAGCGTGCGGCAGAACGACGACATGCGGAAGATCTCCTCGTGGGCGGCGATGGCCGCGGTCCCGACGATGATCGCGGGGATCTACGGGATGAACTTCCAGCACATGCCCGAGCTGCACTGGGTGTGGGGGTACCCGGCGGTGATCCTGCTGATGGCCGCGCTGGAGATGCTGCTGTACCGGCTGTTCAAGGGGCGCGGCTGGCTGTGAGCGGGGCTCAGGCCGGCTCGGGGGCGGGTGTCGCCGGTCCGCCGAGGGCGTCGCGGCGCTCGGGCATGCGGAGGCTGACCATGCGGTGCCAGCCGGCGAGGCGCTCGTAGCCGTACAGGGCGTGGATGCCGGCCGCGAGCAGGGCCGACTTGGCCTTCGGCCAGCCGAGGATGCGGCCCATGTGGGCCATGACGGCGAGGCTGACGTCCCGGTAGACGCGGATCTCGGCGAGCGCGCACTCGCGCAGGATGCGCTGGATCAGCCGGCCGTGCCCGGCGGCGGCGAAGCGCAGCAGTTCCTCGTGGGTGTAGGCGAGGTGGTTGTCCTCGTCGCCGGAGATCATGCGGACGGCCCTGCCCACCTCCGGGTGGTCGCCGAAGTGCCTGCGGAGCATCACCATCTGGTCCGCGGCGCGCTGTTCGGTGACCCGGCTGTGCACGAGGTAGACGATGATGTCCCGCACGGTGAGCGGCTCGTCCCGGCGGAGCTTGTCGTGGGCGAGGCCGATGCCGTGCCGTTCCAGGAGCATCGTGTAGTCGGTCTCGGGCGGGACGGGGACGGGGGTGAGGCCGCGCTTCTTCAGCAGGGCGTGGAAGATGCGCCCGTGCTTGTCCTCGTCGGCGCCGTGCCGGGTGATCTTCCGGGCCAGCGCGCGTTCGCTCCGCGGTACCAGCGCGGCGATCCGGCCGTTCTCCCAGCCGCCCTGGGACTCCCCGCTGGCGGCGATGGAGCAGAACAGCCGGAACGACTCGTCGTTGTCGAGGATCTCCTGGAACAGACTCCTGGCCGAAAGCATGGCAGCCACCTCTCCCCAGCTCCGCGGTCCGCAAAGAAGGAGTTAAAAAACGAGTCAAATGCGGACAGAGGGGAGCCGCAACAGGGGTGCGGGGCGACTCGGCCGAACGAAGGACCGCGGAGGCCGCGAAAGAAGCGCCACGGGGGTCGTAACCGTGCGGCGCCGGGCGCGTTGTTCCCCGTGACGGCCGTGGCGGGGAAGACCCCCGAGCCCCCACCACGGCCGCTGAAACCCCCTTACGCGAGCCCGGCGCGCTCCAGCGCCTCGGTGCCGGCCCGCAGGGAGGCGAGCCGCTCCTCCAGCGTGAAGCCGGCGGGGGCCAGGCTGAGGGTGGTGACCCCGGCGGCGGCGTAGGCCTTCATCCGGTCGGCGATCCGGTCGACGGAGCCCAGCAGGGTCGTCCGGTCGATGAGGTCCTGCGGGATCGCGGCGGCGGCGCCCTGCTTGTCCCCGGACAGGTACATCCGCTGGATCTCGGCGGCCTCCTTCTCGTACCCCATGCGCTGGGCGAGCTGGTTGTAGAAGTTCTGCTTGGCGCTGCCCATGCCGCCGACGTACAGCGCGGTGTAGGGGCGGAAGGTGTCGGCGAGCCGGGCCACGTCCTTGTCGTCGCCGAGGGCGATCGGCAGGGTCGGGCACACGTCGAACCCGTCGAGCGTCAGGCCCGCCTTCTCCCGGCCCGCGCGCAGGTACTTGACCGTGGTCTCCTCCAGGTGCTCGGCGGAGGGGAAGATGAGCAGCGCGCCGTCGGCGATCTCGCCGGTCTGCTCCAGGTTCTTCGGGCCGATCGCGGCGATGTAGAGCGGGATGTGCTCGCGCTCGGGGTGCACGGTCAGCCTGATCGGCTTGCCGGGGCCGCCGGGCAGCGGCAGCGTCCAGTGCTCGCCCTCGTACGTCAGCCGCTCGCGGGTCATCGCCCTGCGGACGATCTCCACGTACTCGCGGGTGCGGGCCAGCGGCTTGTCGAACTTGACTCCGTACCAGCCCTCGGAGACCTGCGGGCCCGAGACGCCGAGGCCGAGCCGGAACCGGCCGCCGGAGAGCGAGTCGAGCGTGGCCGCGGTCATCGCGGTCATCGCGGGCTGCCGGGCCGGGATCTGGAAGATGGCCGAGCCGACGTCGATGCGCTCGGTCTGCGCGGCGACCCAGCTGAGCACGGTGGCCGCGTCGGAGCCGTACGCCTCGGCGGCCCAGCACACCGCGTAGCCCAGCCTGTCGGCCTCCTGTGCCACGGCCAGGTTGTCGCCGTCCATTCCGGCACCCCAGTAGCCGAGGTTGATCCCGAGCTGCATGGCGAATCCCCTTACCCATGAGTAACGTCCCTGTGGCGCAGACCTTAGCGCGGGGGCGGGCGCCGGGGCAGGGCGTGGGCCTGGTGGGGCCCGATCAAGTTATCCACAGGCAACCCACCGCACCGGTTCTGGCCAGTAATCTCGCGGGCATGGAGCAGAGGCATCTCGGCCGGACCGGCCTGCGCGTGTCCCGGATCGGACTCGGCACCCTGACCTGGGGCCGGGACACCGACCAGCACGACGCCGCGGACATGCTGAAGGCGTTCTGGGAGGCCGGCGGCACCCTCGTCGACACGGCGGACGTGTACGGCGACGGGGAGGCGGAGTATCTGCTCGGGCAGCTCATGGACGGCCTGGTGCCGCGCCGGGACCTGGTCGTCTCCACCAAGGCGGGCAGCGTCCCGGACCCCGACCGCCGCTTCGACGGCTCCCGCGGCCATCTGCTCGCCGCCCTCGACGCCTCGCTGGCCCGCCTGGGCACGGAGTACGTCGACCTGTGGCACATCCACGCCTACGACCCCGAAACCCCGCTGGAGGAGACGCTCCAGGCCCTGGACCTCGCGGTGAGCAGCGGCCGGGCGCGGTACGCGGGCGTCTCCAACTTCTGCGGCTGGCAGCTGGCCAAGGCGGCCACCTGGCAGCTCGCCGCGCCGGGCGCGCGCACCCGGCTGGCCAGCACGCAGATGGAGTACTCGCTGTTGCAGCGGGGCGTGGAGCGCGAGGTGCTGCCGGCCGCGCTCGACCTCGGCGTGGGCCTGCTGCCCTCGTCCCCGCTCGGCCGGGGCGTGCTGACCGGCAAGTACCGGCATGCCACTCCCCCGGACTCGCGTGGCGCCTCCGAGCATCTCGCGCCGTTCGTCGAGCCGTACCTGGACGACACGGCGAGCCGCATCGTGGACGCGGTGACGACCGCCGCCGACGGGCTCGCGGTCACCCCGCTCCAGGTGGCCCTCGCCTGGGTGCGGGACCGGCCCGGGGTGGCCGCGCCGATCGTCGGCGCACGCAACGCGCAGCAGCTCACGGCGGCATTGTCAGTGGAGGCCCTTAGTCTTCCTGACGAGATCTGCCGGGCGCTGGACGATGTGTCGGCGCCCGTGCACCGCTATCCCGATCACGACTGGAGCACGCTGTGAGCACGGAGCCGGAGACCACGGAGGAAGCCGGGCCGGGGACGCCGGACACCCGTGAGGCCCCGGACCGGGGCCCCGACGAGGGCGTCGCGGCCGAGGGCACGGAGAAGACCGACGGCACGGAAGCCGCGGAGGGTGCAGCCTCCGAAGAGGCTGCCGCTTCCGAAGAGGGTGCCGGCGCCGGCGAGATGTCCGAGGCGGAGGCCGAGCTGGCCGCGCAGCGGATCGAGCGGGAGCGCATCGAGCGGCGCAAGGCCGAACGGCAGGGCCCGATCGACAGCGGCGCCAAGCTCAGCGGCAAGGCGGCCGACCTGCTCGCCGCGGTCCGGGCCGTGGAGAGCGGCGAGAAGCCGGCGGCCACGGTGTTCGCCGAGCCCGCACCGGCGCCGCGCCGCCCCGCTCCGGAGCCGGTGCGCAGGCCCCAGCCCGCGCCCGCCGCCCCGGTCGCGCCGAGCGGTCCCGCCCCGGAGACCGTCGATGCCGTGCGCCGGGTGCTGGCCGAGGGCGGCGCGCCCGACAGCCTGGCCCCGCAGGCCGCCGCGGCCCTCGGCGAGGGCGCCGACAGCGCGCTCCGGGAGGACCCCTGGCAGCTGCTCCGGGTCGGCGGTGTACGGCCGGAGCAGGCCGACGGCTTCGCGCGGGCGCTGCTCGGCGCCGACTGCGGCCCGGACGACGAGCGGCGGGGCCGCGCGCTGACCGTCTGGCTGCTGGAGCAGGCCGCCGTGGCCGGGCACACCGCCCTGGAGCTGCCCACGCTCACCGCGGCGCTGGGCCGGCAGGGCGTGCCGGACCCGGACGCGGCGGTGCAGGGCACGCTCGCCGAGGGCGAGGCGCTGGTGTTCCAGGACGCCCTGGAGGAGCCCGGCGCGCCCGCGCCCCAGGGCACCGACGAGGAGGACGAGGAGCAGGAGCGCCCGGTCCGGGTCCTCGTGGGCCTGGAGCGGTACGCGCTGGCCGAGGAGAGTCTCGCCGACGGCCTGGCCCGGCTGGTCAACTCGCTGTCCAAGGAGGCCGACCGGAGCTGGGAGGCGGCCGCCGCCGAGCTGTCCGGCGGTGCGGCCGAGCTGGCCCGCGCGGTCGCCGGGCACGGCCTGGTGCTGCACACCGGCGGGGAGGCGGCCCGCGCCGAACCGGCCGCGCTGCTCGGTGCCGCCCGCGCCGCGGGCCTGCGGGCCTGCGCCGCCTGCCACACGCCGGACGGGCGCCGTCGCCTGGCGGAGCGGCTGGGCGGGGAGCCCGCGGAGCAGGGCGTGGGCACGGTCGCCGGGCTGCTGTCCGGTGCCGAGGGCCCGGGCCGCGACGCGGACGGCGCCCTCGCACTCGACCTGCTGATCGTGCTGGACGCCCCCCAGCTCGACGTGGAGAACGCCGCGATGCTGGTGGAGTCGCTGCCCGACGGGGCCCGGCTGGTCCTCAGCGGCGACCCGGGGGTGCTGTGGTCGGCCGGTCCGGGCCGGGTCTTCGCCGACCTGCTCGCGGCCCGGGTCTGCCCGGCGACCGCCTCCCGGGTCCCGGATCCCGGTCCCCTCGGCGAGCTGGTCTCCGGCATCGGCATCGGCGAGCTGAACCAGGTCGCCGCCCCCGGCAAGGAGGTCGTGATCGTGCCGGTGCGGGACGCGGGCGAGGCCGTGCACCGGACGGTGCAGCTGGTCGCGGACTCGGTGCCGCGGGCGATCGGCGTCCCGGCCGACCAGACGGTGGTGATCACCCCGGGCCACGGCGGCGCCGCCGGCACCCGCGCCCTCAACTCCGCTCTGAAGGAGCGTCTCAACCCCGGCCCCGGCCGGTTCGGCGGCTTCGACCCCGGTGACCGGATCGTCCACTCCCCCGCGCCGGGGCGCACGGTGCCGGGTGTGGTGGTGAAGGCCGACGCCGACGGGCTGCACCTGACCTGCGCCGGCGCCCCCGTCGTCGTACCGCGTGAGCGGGTGGAGGGCAGTGTCCGGCACGGCTGGGCGCTGACCGCGCACCAGGCGGTGGGCGCCCGCTGGCCGGCGGCGGTCGTGGTCCTGCCCGGAGACGCCGCGCAGGCGCTCAGCCGACCCTGGGTGTACACGGCGTTCGGCCGGGCGCAGCGGCATCTGTCCGTGGTGCACGGCGTGGAGCAGGCCCTGCCGAAGGCGGTCGCCGAGATCCCGGCCAAGCCGCGCACGACCCGTCTGCAGACGCTGCTGCGCACGCAGGCGCCGACGAGCTGATCTCCGGCTCTTCCCGCCGTGCCGGCGACAGCCACGGCGGCGGAATCCGGCGGTGCCGTACCGGCCTCTGGCCCTACGGCACCGCCGCCCGCGTCACTTCTCGGCGTCGAGCGGCTCCAGCTCCTCGTCGTCCTCGTCGACGAAGTCCAGCTCGTCGTCCTCCTCGCCGTCGGACTCTTCGTCGAACACCGCGCTGACATCGAACCGGCACACCACCTGCTGCGGATCGACGTGCTCGAACGGCGCCTCCAGCCACTCCCCGGCCTCGGGCGGCTCCTCGGCCGCGGTGACCCAGAGCGTGGAGTCGCCCTCCTCCAGGCCGAACTCCTTGTGCCGGGAGGCGATCTCGTCCGGTTCGAACTCGCCGAAGAGAATGCCCAGCGCCCCCGGGACGGTCCCGGCGGCATCGTCGTCGTCCGCGCCGTCGTCGTACTCCGCCGCCTCGACCCGCTGGGCCTGCGCCAGCAGCCGCTGGGGTTCCGCCACGATGTAGTCGCGGCGGATCAGCACGCTGATCGCGTTCGGCTCCTCGGGGCCCGCGTACGGCGGCAGCGCCTCCTCCGCACCGGGGATCTCGAAGGGGGTGACCTCGTCGAAGCGGTCGTAGAGCAGTTCGTCGTACACCTCGGCGGCAGCGGCCAGCTGGTTGAACGCCTCGGAGACGGCCGGGTCGTCCTCTCCGGACCTGCGTTCGATCGCAGCCAGATGACGGTCGAGCGCGGTCTTGACCGCCTCGGCGGCGGCGCGTACCTCGGCAGCGGTGGGCTGCGCAGCATCAGACATAGTGCAGACGCTATCCGTACCGGGCACCAGCCCGCACAATAGATGCGATGCCGGAATACGAATTTGTCGACGTGTACGTACCTCGCGGGGTCTCCCGCAAGGAGGCCACACGTCTGCTGACGGACCATGCCGAGTACGGACACTGGGAGTTGGACCGACTGAGCCTGCTGCGCGACGGCAGCCGCAGGGTGCGGTTGCGACGGCGGATCATCCGCCAGGTGCGTGCCACATGGTGAGTCCGGACAGATGAGCGGAGCGGGCCCCGCCGGCATGGCGGGGCCCGCTCCGCCCCCGGGGCGTACGGCCTTCTTCCGGGGCGTACGGCCGTGTTGCCGGGCCGTACGCCGTCGTACCGGCGCTGTCGTTACGCCGTGGCCCGGGCCTTGCGGTACAGCACCGCGCCCGCGAGCAGCGCACCCGCGCCGGCCGGCAGCGTGATGCCGAGCGGCAGGTCACTGCCCGTGTGCGCGAGCTGGGCCGTGCTCAGGGACTGGTCGGAGCGGCCCGTCTGCGTCCCGGCCTGGGAGGCGCCGTGGCCGGCGGAGCCGCCCTGGTCGCCCGTACCGGAGTGGCCCGGGTGGCCGGGGTTGCCCGGGTGGCCGGGGTTACCGGGGTGACCAGGCGTCCCGGGGTGGCCCGGCTTCCCGGGTTCGCCCGGCTTGCCCGGGTGTCCGGGCTTCCCCGGATGTCCGGGCTTGCCGGGGTGCCCCGGCTTCCCGGGCGGGTTGCCGTGGTCGCCGCCGTCACCCGGCGGCCGGTTGCCGTACCCGCCGTCGTTGGCGCAGTCGTTGCCCGTGGCGGGGTTGCCGACCCCGACGACGTCGACGCTGTTGCCGCAGACGTTCACCGGCACGTCGACCGGCACCTGAACGGTGTTGCCGGAGCCGACGCCCGGCGAGCCGCCGGTGTGGCCGCCCGCGTGCGAGCCGCCGGAGCCGCCGTGGTGCCCCCCCGAGCCGCCGTGGTTGACGCAGGTGTTGCCCGCCGCCGGGTTGAGGACCCCGACGACGTCGACGCTGTTGCCGCAGACGTTCACCGGCACGTGCACCGGCGCCTGCACGGTGTTGCCGGAGCCGACGCCCGGCGAGCCGCCGGTGTGGCCGCCCGCGTGCGAGCCGCCGGAGCCGCCGTGGTGACCCCCCGAGCCGCCGTGGTTGGCGCATGTGTTGCCCGCCGCCGGGTTGAGGAGCCCGACGACGTCCACGGTGTTGCCGCAGACGTTCACCGGCACGTGCACCGGCGCCTGCACGGTGTTGCCGGACAGTACGCCGGGTGAGCCCCCGGCGGAGCCGGCCGCGGCCGAGTCGGCGTGTGCGTAGCCGCCCGCGGCGGCGATCACGCCGGTCGCGGCGGCCATGGTCATCAGACCCTTGCGTGTGCTGTGTCGCATGCTGAATTCCCCCCTGCCTTCCATGCCTTCGTTCTCGAAAGAGCGGTCGGCCCCGGAGCGCGTGGCGCGCGCACCGAGGCCGACGGCTCGTGAAAGGACGCCTCTCAGGGAGTCGGCGTCACTTGTTGATGCAGGTGTTGCCGAAGGCGGGGTTCAGGAGCCCGATCACGTTGATCGTGTTGCCGCACACGTTCACCGGAACGTGCACGGGCACCTGGACGACGTTGCCGGACAGGACGCCCGGGGAGTGCACGGCGGCACCCTGGGCGCCGGAGTCGGCGACAGCGAGGCCCGCGCCCGCGAGAACGAGACCGCCGGTGGCAGCCGCAGCGGCGACGACCTTCTTGATCATTATTCCTCCTTGTTGGCAATGCGACCCCAAGGTGCGGGATCACATCAGCTGCAACGAGGAGGAACTAATGAAGCTACGAACCTATCGTCGCATTCACCCTTCTCAGTCGGTTCTCGTACGACTGCCCGATTGCCGCGGTGCGCGCCCCCGGTCGGGCCGCGGTCTCACGACGCGTCGATGAACCGGTCGAGCACGCGGACACCGAACTGCAGCCCGTCCACCGGGACTCGCTCGTCCACGCCGTGGAACATGCCGGCGAAGTCCAGCTCCGGCGGCAGCTTCAGCGGGGCGAAGCCGAAGCCGCGGATGCCGAGGTCGTCGAAGGACTTGGCGTCGGTGCCGCCGGAGAGCATGTAGGGGATGGCCTTGGCGGTCGGGTCCTCGGCGAGCAGCGCGGACTGCATGGCCTCGACCAGCGCGCCGTCGAAGGTGGTCTCGACCGCCTTGTCGGCGTGCACGTCCTCGCGCCGGACGTTCGGCCCGAGCAGGCGGTCGAGGTCGCCGAGGAACTCCTCCTCGTGCCCCGGCAGGAAGCGTCCGTCGATGTGGGCGGTGGCCTCGCCCGGGATGACGTTGACCTTGTAGCCGGCGTTCAGCTGTGTGGGGTTGGCGGTGTTGCTCAGGGTCGCGCCGATCAGCTTGGCGATGCCGCCGAGCTTGGCGAGGGTGGACTCCATGTCCTCCGGGTCCAGCTCGGTGCCGAGCGCGTCGCCCAGTTCGTCGAGGAAGGCCCGGGTGGTCTTGGTGACCCGCACGGGGAACTTGTGGCGGCCGACCCGGGCGACGGCCTCGGACAGCTCGGTGATCGCGTTGTCGCGGTGGATCATCGACCCGTGCCCGGCGGTCCCGGCCACGGTGAGCTTCATCCAGTGCATGCCCTTCTCGGCCGTCTGGATCAGATAGAGCCGCCGCTGCTCGTTCACGGTGAAGGAGAAGCCGCCGACCTCGCTGATCGCCTCGGTGACGCCCTCGAACAGCTCGGGGTGGCGGTCGACCAGGTGGCGGGCGCCGTACGTGCCGCCCGCCTCCTCGTCGGCGAGGAAGGCGACCACGATGTCCCGCGGGGGCCGGCGTCCGCTGCGCAGCCGGTCGCGGATCACCGCGAGGGTCATCGCGTCCATGTCCTTCATGTCGACGGCACCGCGGCCCCACACGCACCCGTCGGCGATCTCGCCGGAGAACGGGTCGTGGGTCCAGTCGACCGCGTTGGCCGGTACGACGTCCAGGTGGCCGTGGATGAGCAGCGCGGGCCGGGACGGGTCCTCGCCCTCGATGCGGGCCACCGTGGAGGCGCGGCCGGGGTGCGACTCGTAGATCTTCGGCTCCAGTCCGACCTCGGCGAGCTTCTCGGCGACCCACTCGGCGGCCCTGCGCTCGCCCGGGCCGGAGTGGTCGCCGTAGTTGCTGGTGTCGAACCGGATCAGCTCGCGGCAGAGGTCCACGACCTCGTCCTCACCGGTGACGCTCCTGGCCGTGTCCGTCTCGCTCACGCTGCTTCCTCCCGCTGTCACTGCTGGTGGTCCCCCTCATCCTCTCTCCGGCCCCGCCCGGGGCCCAAGACCGGTCCTGGCCCGTCACACGCCGTTCACGTGCGGCGGCCCGGGGCCGGGGTGATCAGCCACCCCCGAAAGCCTGGTAATGTTTCCTTCGTCGCCGCGAGGGAAACCCCGCCGAAAGGCAGAGCTCGCACGACAGACACCTTGTCCGGGTGGCGGAATGGCAGACGCGCTAGCTTGAGGTGCTAGTGCCCTTTATCGGGCGTGGGGGTTCAAGTCCCCCCTCGGACACTGAATATCGATACGCAGCGAGGCCCCGACCGTACGGTCGGGCCATCAAGGACGTCTCCCGCGAGGGCCGGGTCGCCGACG